>CACGGL010000006.1:0-54186 GCA_902572595.1 uncultured Prochlorococcus sp. | reverse complement strand
AAGATCAATTGGATTTGCGAATAGATAATCACAACCTTTTTGAATAATCTTTTCTTTAATTGTTTTTCGTGCTTCTTCGATAGATCCTGTAAAAGCACAAAAGCCTACAAAAACTTGGTTATCTTTTTTAGATTTACTAATTGTTTTTAAAATATCTGGGACTAGCTCAAAGTTTTCATTCAAATGAGCACTAATTTTATTTTTTGGAATTTTTGCTGAAGTATAAGAGGTTATCTTGAAATCAGAAACTGCTGCATTCATGAAAAAATAATCGCAATTTGATATTTCATTATTAAGTGCCCTAATTAAATCAACACTAGTTTCAATTTCATATCTTTTGATTCCATCAGTAAGATTCTTATCGATTTTCAAAGGCCCATGAACATATTTTACTTGTGCTCCTCTGAACCGCGCTACTTGAGAAAGAAGTAGGCCCATAGCTCCAGAACTTTTGTTAGTAATGTGTCTTGCCGCATCAATTTTCTCTGAAGTGCACCCTCCAGTTATTAAAATTTCTTTATTAATAAGGTCTTTGCGATATTCATTTTGTTTGTATGAAGCTATAAATTCAAGAGCTAATTGGATTAGATCATTTGGAGGTATCTTACCGATGCCAATAGCATCACACGCTAAGAGACCTTCACTTGGTTGCAAAGACAAAACATTTTCGTAATTCTGTAAATTCTCATAATTTTTTTGGACAGCTTTATTTAGCCACATTTGTGTATTCATTGCTGGTGCAACAATAATTGGCTTTATATTTGCTATCAAGATGCTTGGGATCAATCCCTCTGCATTTCCAGTTACCCATTTTGCTAATGTTGTTGCTGTTAAAGGGGCACTGATTAAAATGTCAGCCCAATTACTTAGTTCTATGTGAAGAGGCGTTGATTGACTATTAGACCATTGATCATTTTCTAGAATGCAAGGGTTTCTACTCAAGATAGAGAGAGAAAGCGGCTTTATTAATTTTTCAGCATTTTTAGATAAAACGCATCTTATTTCATAATTTTCTTTCGCTAATTGGCTAACTAATAATGGAATTCTTACAGCTGCAATACTCCCTGTTATTAATAAAAGAACCTTTATTTTGGAGTCCTTACTTTTAGTTTTCATCGAAAGGTTCCTGATCTAAGAGATGGATGTAATTAGTTGTTAATTCAGGTCTATTGATTGCAAGAGCCCTCAGTAAATGCCAGTCTTTTAAACCATCAAATGGAGTGTTATAGTTATCCTCTTCAAGCCTTTTAGCGAGCTCAAGCGTCATTTCTTCATCAAATGATTTTACTAGTTCGTCACTTATTTTATTTTCAGACATGAATTTCATATTGAGTAAAGTCAATATATTTTAATAATAAAGCCTCAAGTAATTATTTAAAAATTGATATAGGTATTAAGTACATATTTTCAAGGATATGAAGATTTTAAATTTTCATAATCTTTTCAAATTGCTGTTAAGTCATTTATCTTCATTCTCAGTCATAAATATGCAAACTCTCCTTTTCAAAAATATTCTCCCTTAAAATATTTATGTCAAAATTTAAATCATGTCGCAAACCAAAAGAGAGCAAGTCATTAGTCACATACGTTATTTAAGAGAAGAGCTCAGAGAAATGCACTTAGGAATAAAAGAAGATGACCTTTTCCCTGAGCCAGGCGAATTGAGAGGATTAATGGCTCAGTTGGAAGCATTACTTGAATTAATAGAAGGAAATACTAAAATTCAATCAAAATCTGAAGCGGCTTAGTTGAATGCATAATGGTCGTTAAACCTCAAAAAACAAAATTTCAACTAAAAATTGTGGAAAATCTTCAGACATTAAGTATTTGGGCTAATAATCCATGGCGAAGGTATTCAATATCATTGATTACACTTTTAATTGGCTATTTTTTTGGAAGTTCTGTTGGGATGGTAAGTGCCGTTGTAGAACTTTTGGATCCTATAGCTGCTTTCTTATCGGTAGTTTTTATTGAGATTTTAATAATTTTAAGAAGAAATTTTAGGTTTGAAAGGAAAAAGAAATTTTTAGTACTTTTATTAGATTCTTTAAGATTAGGATTATTTTATGGTTTCTTTACTGAAAGTCTTAAGTTGCTATAAATTTATTTATTGTATTTCTGTAATAGATAAAGTAAAGCCATTCTGACAGGGATGCCATTTGCAACTTGGTTATTAATTAGGCAATTAGGATAATGATCTACCACTTTACTACTTATTTCAATATCTCTGTTGATAGGACCAGGATGGAGAATTGGAATTTCTTTATTATTCAAAGATAATTTTTCTGGGGTTAAGCCATAATCCAAACTGTATGTATCAATGCTACTTAGTAAATTCTCCATCATTCTTTCTTTCTGAAGTCTTAAAACAATTATCGCATCTGCAATTTTTATTGATTCTTCCAATGATCTAGAAATTGTTATAGAACCTCTCGATTTAACAGGATCTTCTATTTGATTTGGCGCTGGAGTCTTTAAAAAATTGATAAATTCATCAGGTATTAAAGTTTTAGGACCACATAAGATTATGTCTACGCCGAATGCGCTCAAAGCCCAAATATTAGATCTGGCAACCCTTGAATGATTAACGTCTCCAATTATTAAAATTTTTTTAGAATTTAAAACCTCTGGATTCAGTGTTTTTTTGGAAAAGAATTTTATCAACGTATAGATGTCAAGCAATCCTTGGCTAGGGTGACTATGTAATCCATCTCCCGCATTAAGAACCGAAGTCTTGGAATTTATTGCATCAAGTTTTTTAGCGATCTCAAAGGTTATATAACTCGATGAATGTCTGATAACTAATGTATCGGCCCCCATAGCAGAATAAGTTATGGCTGTATCAATTATTGTTTCGCCTTTTGTTAAAGAACTAGAGGATGGCGCAAACGTTTGGACATCAGCAGAAAGCCTTTTTGCTGCAAGTTCAAAACTA
The DNA here is from genome assembly GCA_902572595.1 of uncultured Prochlorococcus sp. Classification (GTDB taxonomy): domain Bacteria; phylum Cyanobacteriota; class Cyanobacteriia; order PCC-6307; family Cyanobiaceae; genus Prochlorococcus_A. The sequence continues at coordinate 51,251 of CACGGL010000006.1, read as the reverse complement.
TTTTTTGTTCTTGTACTAGCTTCAAAAAATAAAGACGTTATCAAAGTCCCTTGTAAAGCTGGTAACTTTTTCGTTCCTGCATTCTTTAGTGCATCAAATCTATTAGCTAATTCAAATACTGACTCATAATCTTTAATTGAAAAATTAGATAGTGTGTGGATATGTTTATGAGGCCAAATTTTCATTGCGCTTAAAAAGAAAAATGATTATTGAAATTTAGGTGTTCTGTCACCTTTTAATCTTTTGCTTACACTCCTACTATTTTTAAGATACCAACGCCATTTTATATTTTTTGCCTTTGATATGCCAATTCTCGTTGTTTGAATAAGATCTTTTACTTCTAGAGTGGAGTCTCTTGGAGAAATCTTTAAAAATTTGTTATTGAGAACTTCAAGAGAGTTAAATGTAATGTCTATGCTGAATGTCTTAGTAACTAGGCCTGGTCCAGAAGCTAACCTTTCATTCTTTTCAGGTATAAATACTGATCTTATTAATACACCACTAGCAAAATTTTCTTTATCAGTAACTATGTTTAAACAATGATGAATCCCATAAGATTTGTAAACATAAAATGTTCCAGGTTTGCCAAATAATGATTTGTTTGATTCAGTCATTTTGCGGTAGCCATGACAAGCCTCTTCTTCTTGTGAATAAGCTTCAGTTTCAACAATAACCCCCTTAACTTGATCTATTTCATTATTCTTTTTTATGAGGTAACAGCCTATTAAATCAGGGGCAACAAGTTTAGAGTGCCGATAAAAAAAATTTTTTGGAAATAATTCTTCTTCTATTTTTCAATATTAATCTATTAACATATTAAGCTGAGAAAAATAACTAAAGCTATTAATTGATATTGATTTTTAAAAAGATGTGATTATTTTTTAAATTATTTGAAATTAAAAGGATATACAAATAAGATATTCTTAATAAACTAATATTTATTAAGAGAGAAATTAAAGGTATGACAAAAATAACACAGGTGGAAGTAAAAAAAGTTGCTCATTTGGCGAGATTAGAACTTAACAAGAATGAAATTAATAATCATGCAGAACAATTAGAAAAGATATTGGAATACATAAGACAACTTGAAAAAATTGATACAGATGATGTCCCCTGTACAACTAGAGCTATTGAAGTTATAAATGTATTTAGAAAAGATGAAAAGAAAAATTCTGATTGCAATGAGGAGATTTTAGAATTGGCTCCATCGAGAGAAGATAAATATTTTAAAGTACCAAAAATTATTAATGAATAAGTTAGTTGCTTCCAATAAATGTTTTATTGACTATCTTTAATAAAAATTTTTTAAATTTAAGGCTTGGAAATAAATTTATGATTTTTCTTATTTTCCCTCTACTTTTGCTATGACTCCTTACACCTATTAATAAATCATAGATAAAGTTGAAAATGTCTTCTTTACTTTCAAATATTCCGACCCTTTGGGGGGAGCCTTTTTTATCCAATAATGGCTTAGTTTTTTCATAGGCTAATTTGTATTCAAACCAAGGAATCGAAGGCCAAAGATGATGAATGAGATGGTAATTTTGACCCATTATTAATAAATTCATAAATTTGCTAGGATAAACTCGCGAGTTTATCCATTTATTTCTTGATCTAAAAGGTCTATGAGGTAAATAATCAAAAAATATTCCTAAGGTGACTCCTACCATTAATGCGGGTCCGAACCATAGATTATAGATTAAATTCATAAAGTCAAATTTCAAACCTGCCAAGATAATTGTAATAAATATGGATCTTTCTATTCCCCATTGAAGTAATTCATATCTTCGCCAAAGTTTTCTTTGAAAGAAAAATACCTCATGATAAAAAAATCTTGGAGCAATTAGCCAAATCGGACCAAAAGTACTGACAATATGGTCAGGATCATTTTTTGGGTGATTTACGTGAATATGATGTTGTAAATGAACTCTTGTAAAAACTGGGAAGCTAAACCCTAATAGAATTGCGGAGCCATGACCCATTGCTTGATTTATCCAAGGCACTGGATGAGCAGCTTTATGACAAGCATCATGAATTACAGTACCTTCAATATGTAAAGCTAAAAAAGCAGTGGCTACAAGTAAAGGCAAAGGCCAAACACCTCTATACCATTGCCATATGCTAATAAAAGCGAGAAAATAACCGCCAAAAAATAAACCTAATGTTGGATTCCAAAAACTTGGCGGATCTACGTAATTTTTAATCTCTTTTTGCCAATTAAATGTTTTGGAAGAATTAGTATTTTTCGTTGTATTTTTACTTGTTAAGTTTGAAATCGTTTCTTATATTCTTTAAATAATATAACTAATATTTTCAGCTGATTGCTTACTCAAATATAAAAAATCTTTTTCAAGAGATATTTAATTTAATTTAATGTGTCAGAATAATCACCTTAAGGAAAAAAATTTTTAAAATCAGCCTCTTTCAATTATTATTTTATTTGAGCGGTCGTGGCGGAATTGGTAGACGCGCGAGTTTTAGGTACTCGTATCTTCGGGTGTGGGAGTTCAAGTCTCCCCGACCGCACTTTAGGGAATTCTGATAGATAGTTTGTTTATCTACATTAACTTCTTATAATTTTGTAGAGTAGAAAAATTAATGAATAGTTTGATATTTTATTTTGGAACTTTTTATATTGTAATAGGAGCCATTTTTTTAACCGTGCCTATAATTTATCTTGAGCTCGGCAAACCAAGAGATTTATTAAGAGCTTTTTTAAATTTATTAATAGGTTTGACATTAATAATTAAACATAAAACAATAGATGAATCATTTTTTGTAATTTTATTTTTCTTAACAGTACTAGTTATTTTTTATCTAGTAGAGCTTTTCTTATTTAGATGGTACCAATTGACAGATAGAGAAAAGAAAAAATTAACTACCTTTTTGGAATTCAAAAATAACTTTTCAAAAATATTAGAGGCTATTAATCTGGGATTTGATAATTTTACGAAACCTTCAAATTTTTTTAATTTTGGTAGCAACAATAAAATGAAAACCCAAAAAAAGTGGGTAAGAAATGATAAAAATGATAATATAAAAGTCTGAACCAATTTAATTCTTTATTTGAATCATCCCCAAAAAACTACAGGTCAATTAAGAAAGAATATAATGAATTAGATTTATTTAAATAATTCTTTTGATCACCAATATTTCTTATATCGACGTATGAAATCTCAAAATAGCAAAGAACAAAAATCTGATTTTTCTTACAAAGAAACTTTAAATTTACTTAAAACTGACTTCTCAATGCGTGCTAACTCAGTTTTAAGAGAACCTGAGATTCAGAATTTTTGGGCTAATAATCATATTGATTTCCAATTGGGTTCAAGTAACTCAGGAGAAATATTTACATTACATGATGGCCCTCCCTATGCAAATGGAGCGCTTCATATGGGTCATGCCCTTAATAAAGTTTTAAAAGACATAATAAATAAGTACAAAACCCTAAGAGGATTCAGGGTACATTATGTACCTGGCTGGGACTGTCATGGATTACCTATTGAATTAAAAGTTCTTCAGAATTTGAAATCTGATGAAAGAAAGAATCTTGACACTCTTAATCTAAGAAAAAAAGCAACAGATTACGCCCATATCCAAATTAATAATCAAATGGAGGGTTTTAAAAGGTGGGGTATATGGGGAGATTGGGATAATCCTTATTTGACTCTCAAGAAAAGTTATGAATCCGCTCAGATTGGAGTATTTGGGAAAATGTTTTTAAATGGTTATATATATCGAGGTCTTAAACCTGTGCATTGGAGTCCAAGTTCCAGGACTGCACTCGCAGAAGCAGAATTAGAATATCCTGATGAACATTATTCAAAAAGTATTTATGTTTCTTTAAAAATCACCAAAATATCTGAGGAAATTCTATTAAATCTCATCAAAGAAAATCTTAATATCAAAAAAGATTTTTTTCAAAATAATTCTTTTATAACTATTTGGACCACTACTCCTTGGACTATACCTGCAAATGAAGCGGTTGCAGTAAATCCAAAAATAAAGTACGTTTTTGCTATCGATGAAGAGAAACGCATTTACCTTTTTGCAAAAGATTTATCTTCTGAAATAAGTAAGAAATTTAATAAAGTTTTCAAGGTGCTTTTAGAGGTTAAAGGCTCTAAATTGGAAAATATTGAATATCAACATCCCTCTAAGAATAAAAGTTGCAGAATTGTAATTGGAGGAGATTATATTACCACAGAATCAGGTACAGGAATTGTTCATACTGCGCCTGGACACGGGATAGATGATTTTAATGTGGGTCAAAAATATGATCTACCAATAACATGTGTTGTTGATGAAAAAGGTAACTTAAATGAATATTCTGGTCAATTCAAAGGATCAAATGTCCTGAAAGACGCAAATGATTTAATTATTGAATATTTAAAAGGAAATAATTTGCTTCTACTACAAGAAAATTATAAGCATAGATATCCGTATGATTGGAGAACTAAAAAACCAACAATTTTTAGAGCAACAGAACAATGGTTCGCATCTGTAAATGGCTTTAGATCATCTGCATTAAAGGCAATCGAAGATGTTGAATGGATGCCAGCAACTGGCAAGAAAAGAATTTATTCTATGGTTGTTGGTAGAGGAGATTGGTGTATTTCTAGACAAAGGTCATGGGGAGTCCCCATTCCAGTTTTTTATAAAAAAAATGGAAATGACATTCTCCTTAACAGCGAGATAATTAATCATATTCAAGAACTCTTTAGTGAACATGGAGCAGATATTTGGTGGGATTGGGATGTTAAGAATCTACTGCCAGAAAATTATGCAAAAGAATCGGATCTATGGAAAAAAGGGACTGATACAATGGATGTTTGGTTCGATTCAGGATCTAGCTGGGCCGCGGTATGTGAACTAAGAAGTGAATTAAAGTATCCAGCCGATCTTTATTTAGAGGGCTCAGATCAACATCGAGGATGGTTTCAGTCTTCTTTGCTAACATCTGTTGCAGTCAATAATAAACCTCCATATAAGAAAGTTTTAACTCACGGTTTTGCACTTGATGAAAACGGAAGAAAAATGAGCAAATCTTTAGGTAATGTTGTTGATCCAAATATAATTATTAACGGAGGTAATAATAAAAAAACTGAACCAGCTTATGGTGCTGATGTCTTAAGGCTATGGGTAAGCTCTGTAGATTATTCAGTAGATGTTCCAATTGGCTCAAATATACTCAAGCAACTTTCAGACGTTTACAGAAAAGTTCGTAATACTGCAAGATATCTTCTAGGTAATATTCATGATTATGATCCTAAAGTTGATAGTTTTGAAATTGATCAATTGCCTCTATTAGATCAATGGATGTTAGGCAGATTAGTTGAAGTTACAGATCAAATATCAAATGCTTATGAAAATTATGAATTTTCAAAATTTTTTCAAATCTTGCAAAGCTTTTGCGTTGTAGATCTATCAAATTTTTATTTGGATATTGCAAAGGATAGGTTATATGTAAGTTCTAAATCACAATTTAGGAGAAGATCATGTCAGTTTGTTATGTCAAAAGTTGTTGAAAATTTAGCCGTACTTATTTCTCCAGTGCTTTGTCATATGGCCGAGGATATTTGGCAAAATATTCCATATTTAACAAAAGAAAAATCAGTATTTCAAAGAGGATGGCCAATATTTTCGCAGTCATGGAAAAATCAAATTCTTAATGAGCACATCGCAAATTTAAGAAATTTGAGAGTTGAAATTAATAAGGCTATAGAAGGATGTAGGAACAAACAAATAATAGGAGCAGCTTTAGAAACTGAAGTTAATTATTTACCTGAAGATCAAGTTGTAAAAGATTCACTAACTTGGCTAAAAGAATTTGGCAATCAAGATGTAGATTTATTTAGGGATTGGCTTATAGTTTCAAACTTCCAAGTGGTATCCAATTTAGTGGAAAATTCTCTGATTATTGATAACAATTCACTTGGAAAAATTCAAATAGTAAAAGCTCATGGTCAAAAATGTGACAGATGTTGGCATTATCAAAAAGAAACTTTTAATGGAATCCAAAATACAAAATTATGCAAAAGATGTTTAAATATTATTAATCTTCAATCAACTTAAATCCAGTTTTTTTGATTCAAAAAGAAAACTGAGTCTTGATTTTCTCTTATAAAATTATCCTCGTTTTCTGTTAAGGGGGCTTTATAAAGTTTAAAGTTTGTAAGTATATAAGTAAATGTTATAACTTTCTTTTCTAAATCTATTTCAATTGGATGAGTTGTTGAGCTGCTGAAACCTTTGAAAATAAGTATTTCTAATTGTTCTTTGTGATTTTCTTTTAGAATTAAACCTTCTATTTTAAGTATCCTATTAGGTATTTGGGAACTTATTTTTTCAAGTTTATATATTAAATCAATTTCTACCATTTTCGGAGAAGCAAGAGTTTCTACCATTTTTAGGTAATTTGATTATTGACCATTGAATAAGGCCTAAAATATAGATTAATAATGAAAATAATCCAAAAAATTTGGCTATTGGCTGGGTAAAGTTACTTCCGAAGAAAAAATTAAACAAATTTTTTATAAAAATATATAAATTTGAAGATGGCTGAATCCATATTGAACAAGCATCCGAATTAATAAAAGAAAAGCAGTTAAGGTTTTGTAAACTTTGAAATAAGAAATTGAGAGATATAAAAGTTACTGTCCATCTCCATATTTTTGTTGTTGTGGTAAGGGAGTAAGAAAAATTATATTCTCTTAATTCATCATTAATATCGTTCCAAAACCAAACTGAAACTGTCATTAATAATGTTGAAATATTAGTTATGACAAGAGCATAATTATACTTTCCTATTAAAAGTAAAAGACTTATAAAAAATAAAAGGGATATTTTCCAATAAATTGATAGCAGTTTAATAACTGCTTTATTTCTTTTTTTGATTGACCAGAAGGATAGAGTAAGAGGAATACCAATGAGGAAAATTATTGAAAGTTGAAAGGATAGCCAAATAGAAAGTTGATTAAAAACGTTCAAAACTTTTTCTTTTTAAACACATAATAATTAAACATCAAACTATTACTTTTGAACTTACTATTGTCATAGTTATGAATATTATGCATTCTTATATTATTGCCTAGAAATATATTGATAATTTTATGAGACAGCATGTTAATCCGCTTAGTAGTAATTTCAATCAAATTGAGAGAATACCTTCTTTGAGAGAAATGTTTGGTGATTCTAAATTGAATCTTCATTTGGATATAGGTTGTGCTGCTGGTGAGTTTCTATTTGATTTAGCATTAGTTAATACCAGTTGGAATTATTTAGGAATTGAAATTCGTGAGAAATTAGTCAAAAGTGCTAAATTAAAAGTACTTGAAAGAGAAATCAAAAATCTATATTTTATATTTGGTAATGCTAATAATATTTTGGATGATGCCCAAAGTGAATTTATTATCAAGAATCTAAAAAGTATTTCTTTTAATTTTCCTGATCCATGGTTTAAAAAGAGACATTATAAAAGGCGTGTAATTCAACCAAAATTTATGAATATTCTTTCAAATTCATTGCATAAAGACACCTTGATTTTTATAAAAACTGATGTGAAGGATTTGTTCGATTATATGGATTCAACCATATCAAGTAATTTCTATTTTAAAACATTAGATAAAAAAGATTTTGATTATTCCAAAAGTTTTAATCCAAATAAAATTAAAACTAATAGAGAAAAGTATGTGATAGTTAATAAACTTGATATTTTTGAAAGGATTTATATAAAAATTTGATTAATCGTTAATTTATAATTTTATTAATTTCTAAAAAGAGTTTGTTTGTGATTTCGCTTGATAAAAAATCAACTTCCTTATGATTTTTGGCCTCAACTAGAACTCTTATTACGGGTTCTGTTCCGCTAGGTCTTATATAAACTCTACAATTATCAGAATATATTGCCTGAAAATTTTCTATAGTTTCATCAATCAATAATTTGGTTTTTAGATTAAATTTATTAATATTAAAATCTAAATTAATGTTTGTTAGTTTTTGAGGAAAAGGTTCGAAACTACTTTTAAGCCAATCATTTAAATTCATATTTTTCTTTTTACAATATTTAGAAATTTGAAGTGCAGTCAATATCCCATCTCCAGAAAAGTTATTAATTTTTGAAAGTATATGACCTGACTGCTCACCTCCTAGAACAGCGCTTTTTTCCTTGATTGCGTCATGTACGTACTTATCTCCTACATCAGTTCTATATAAAATTCCTCCAATTTTTTTCCAGGCCTTTTCAAAACCTAAGTTTGCCATTTGCGTAGATATTAGTAAATTATTTGTAAGAATTTTTTGTTCCATGAGTTCTCTACCCCAAAGAAAAAGAATGTGATCTCCATCTAATACATTGCCTTTTGAATCTATTCCAATTACTCTATCCGCATCCCCATCGAAGCTGAAACCCATATCTGCAGGATTTTCTCTTAATGCTTTTTTTAATGGTTCGAGGTTAGTAGAACCACAATTCATATTAATTTTCGACCCATTTTTAGAGTTATTGATAACTCTTACATCAGCACCAAGAGCCTTAAAAATTTTTTTTGCGCAGCTTGTCGCTGATCCATAGCACGTGTCTAATATTATTTTCAACCCACTTAGATTTTCCCCACCCATTGTATGGATTAGGCTTTTAATGTAGATATCAATTAGATCTTTATTCATTTTTAGAGGAATCACTTTACTAGGAACTAATACATTTTGATTTGTCTCTTCAATTAATTTTTGAATTTTATTTTCAAGATATTTGGTAATTTTTTGACCATTATGATCAAAAATTTTTATGCCATTATATTCCGGGGGATTATGACTTGCAGATATCATGATTCCACCAGTCAGGTTCTCTTGTTTGATTAAAAAAGGTATGGCTGGGGTAGGGCATATTCCAATATTTATAAATTTTTTGCCACTTTTATTTATACCTTTTGTTATTGCCTGAAGCAGAATATCTCCACTAATTCTTGTATCTCTACCAATTAATATTGGACTTTTTTTCTCTAAAATCGAACCAAGAGCATATCCTACTTTGTAGGCTAGAGAATAAGTTATCTCTTTATTAAATCTTCCTCTTATTCCATCAGTTCCAAAGATTGATTGCATAATAAGATTTCAGGAATCAAAGAAATTTTGATAATTATTCAATTCTTATTTTATCAGTTGATTAAAAGCTTAAAGTTTCAAATTCCCTTTATTTGTTTAACTTATTTAAAATGTTTTTAGTAATTAATACCTTTAAAGTGCAATCCGAGAGTCTAGATCCAATTTTAAAGTCAAATCTAAAAACAATTCTTATTGTAATTATATCTATTGTTTTTATTTCATTACTTTTGTTTAGAAATTTCTTTTTTAAATCAACTTATCTTCTAAAGAGTTTTGGAGAATTATCTATTGACCCTGAAATAGCTTTTACAAATAATAAGCCAACATTTCTGGAATTTTATGCTGAGTGGTGTGAAGTTTGTAAAGAAATGGCTCCACAAGTTTCTGCTTTTAAAGATGAATACGAAAAAGATATTAATTTTGTTTTTTTAAATGTTGATAATCAAAAATGGGGTCATTATATTCAGAAGTTTAACGTCAACGGGATTCCTCAAGTTACCCTTTTAGATAAAAAGGGTAATCTTGTATCTACTTTTATTGGTAAACAAGATGAAATGAAAATAAGAGAATCTATTAGGAATTTAGAAAAAGAAGAAGAGCCATATGAGGAAATTATTAATGCTGAATTTTCAACTATTCAAGAAAATAAAAACAATGAGTTTAGTCCTCGTAGTCATGGATAATTTTTACCATCCTAAAGATTTTGATACAATCGGAAAACTTTGTTTAAAAATAGACTTGCAATTTTGGGCGATAGACTTGTGTTCTATTTGGGTGCCGTGAGCTGATCTTAAATGAATGTAATGAATCCACGATCTGCATGATCCAGACATATAGATTCTGGTTGGCGTTGCTAAAGGTAAAACAAATCTCGCACATTCTTTTGCCACGCCTTCAGCAAGTAAATCTTCATATAATTCAGAAGCAGCCTGAAAATGCAAACCAATTTTTTTATTGAATTTCTTTTTTAACTCATCAGGGAGGTCAGGAATTGAATTTTGCCTATTTTTAAAATCTTGACGCCTCAACTCTGGTAAGGGAATATTACCCAATTGTGAACTATCTGCATATCTCTGAGAAAATTCCTGAAAAGTAAATGATCTATGTCTTAAAATCTGGGCAGCGATTCCTCTGTTAGTTTCTATTTGTAGGGTCATAAATGACTGTTCAAAAACGCTCCAATGTTCATTTTTAATACAGTAACTCAATAATTTCGAATAGTCCTCATTTTCCTGATTTTTTGGATTACTGACTCTTGCTATATAAGCCATTGTTTTTTCTGCATCAGGAGTTAGCGAAATAAGTTCAACTTTACTCATTTTAGATCTTTGCTAGAGTAACTTTCTCTGGTTGGTTTTGATATTTACCTTTTCTATCTTCATAAGTTGTAGAGCATGGATCACCTTCAAAAAATAGTAGTTGGCAAATACCTTCTTCAGCATAAATTCTGCAATCTGCACCTGAACTATTACTAAACTCTAAAGTTAGATGACCTTCCCAACCTGCCTCTGCAGGAGTTGTATTAACAATGATTCCTAGCCGTGCATAAGTACTTTTACCTATGCAGATTACAGTTATATTTTCTGGCACTTTCATTTTTTCTAAAGCCACCCCTAAACCATAGGAGTGAGCAGGAAGAATAAAAAAGTCTCCATCATTATCATGATGAAGAACAGTTTTTTCTAAGTTATTAGGATTAAATTTTTTGGGATTCATCACAGTACCAGGAATATGTCTGAAAATTAGGAATTCTTTTGATGAAAGTCTTAAATCATAGCCATAAGATGAACATCCGTAACTCAAAACTGGCTTTTGATTATTGTTAGGCTCAAGATGCCTAACTAAATTAGATTGAAAGGGCTTTATCATTCCTTCCGAGGCTTTTTGGTTTATCCAGAGATCATTTTTTAGCATTGTTTTATGAGCGAAGTTCGGTAATTTGGTTGGCCATTAATAGTAAATCTTTAGGAATATCTGTACCAGTAAGGATTACATCTCCTGATATAAATCGGTTTTCAAGTGTTGAAATCAAATCATCTTTATCGATAATTTTCATGTCAATAGCAAAAAAAATTTCATCAAGTATTATTTGGTCATTCTCGCCAGACTGTAGTTCTTTTTTACAAAAATTCCATAATTCAAAAGTGGATTCATGGATAGATTTTTTTAAATTCTCATTATTTTCAATTTCTTCACAATTATATTGATCAAAGGAATGTGATGATCTTATCCAAGTTAAATTACCGCATAGCCTTACTGCATTATCAACTCCTTGTTTGACGCCTCCTTTCATAAATTGTATTAAAAGCACTTTCCTGCCGAGAGCAGCATTTCTTAGAGAGTCTCTAATGATAGATGAGTAGCTTCCCCGATATGAAGATTGATAGATTTGAATTTGTCCGTTTTGCGCAAATCTTTTTAAGTTGCTTTTTTTAGTAGTATTTATATTTACAACATCAAGACTTTTTTGGGGATAAGTGTTGGATGAACTAATTAACATTATTTAGATTCTTTCTATATGCAGTATAATTAGAATGTATTGACGCTGCATATAGTGTAATTTTACTTAAAAAAGGTTTAAGCAACCGAAAACTGACTGAAAAAGACTTATTCATAAACCAATAAGAATTAAAAATTGTTACTGTTGATACAAGATATTTTAGAGTGTCTTCTTAAATTTTTTAATAGTCAAGATATTTATGATACCTGCTTCACGAGGATTCAACCGCTTTAGTTCGCAACAGTCAGGACAAAGTAAAATCAACTCTGTTGGAGAGCGTTTTCCAATCAATAGAACTTTAATGGAAGTTATTAAAGGTCTAGATGGTGCGAGCACAGAAATGGTTGAGAGATCTAAAACAATATTTTTCCCTGGGGACCCTGCTGAAAGGGTATATCTTATAAGAAGAGGAGCAGTAAGACTGTCAAGAGTTTATGAGTCAGGTGAAGAAATAACTGTTGCCCTTTTAAGAGAGAATAGTCTCTTTGGTGTTTTATCTCTTCTAACAGGCCATAGATCTGATCGTTTTTATCATGCTATAGCATTCACAAGAGTTGAAATGATTACAGCACCTGCAAATTCTGTTTTAAGAGCTATAGAGGAAGATGCATCAGTCGGTTTATTACTGTTGCAGGGACTTTCAAGTAGGATTCTGCAAACCGAAACAATGATAGAAACTCTTACACATAGGGATATGTCTTCTCGTTTAGTAAGTTTTTTAATGGTTCTTTGTAGAGACTTTGGTGTTGCAAGTGAAAAAGGTATTACAATAGACCTAAGACTTTCACATCAGGCAATTGCTGAAGCGATTGGTTCTACAAGAGTAACTATTACAAGATTGTTGGGAGATTTAAAGGATTCAGGGCTTCTTAATATTGAAAGAAAAAAGATTACGGTGTTTGATCCAATTGCTCTTGCAAAAAGATTTAATTGATTCATCATAAATTATGATGTTTGGAGTGTACTCAAAAGTGTGGCTTGGATTTTAATTGTTTTTTTAATATTACTAGGGGGATTAATTGCACCATTTGGGGATATTCTTGGAACAAAAATTGGTAAAGCAAGATTTAGTATCTTAAAATTAAGACCGAAAAAAACAGCAACTATAATCACTATAATTACTGGTGGGTTTATTAGTTCAATATCAATAGGATTATTGATTTTAGTTAGTGAAGAATTCAGACAAAGGCTTTTTATTGATATCCCCTTTTTGCAAAAAACTTTAGATGAAAGTAAGAAGGCCTTAATCCCTTTACAGAGAGAAAGAAAGGAACTTGAAGGTAAAATTATTCAAAAAGAAAAGGAGTTAAATCAATTAAAAAATAATATTAAGATATTTAGGAGAGGAAATATTGTTATTAAAAGAGGACAAACTCTATATATTGCTGAGATTAATCCCAATTCGAATAACAAAATAGACTTAACAAAAATCTATAATGAAGCTGATAAATTTGTTAGGAATATTGTTATCCCAGTTAATAAAGAAGTAAAGAATATTCTTTTGTGGAGACCTAGTGATATTACAAAAATCGAGAGAATAGCTGCTAGAGGTGGGAACTGGATTTTATTAATTAAATCAGCAACAAATGTTTTAAAAGGTGATAATTACGTTTTTGTATCTCCTGATTTATTAGAGAATAAATTTATAGTCAAAAAAGGGGATGTTATTACAAGTTCAATTCTAGAAGAAAGTGATTTAAACCTTAAATCAATAAATTTAAATATTAAATCATTGCTCAGAAAAACAAGGGATGAAATTAAGTCAAAAGGATCACAAGTAAGTGAAATTAATACAAGTGGAAATTTTGTAAAAAAAATTAGAGACTTTCTCCAAGAAAATCAAAATATCAAATTTAAGTTAGAAGTAGTATCTTTAAGGGATAGTAAAACAGTAGAACCCATAGTCGTTGAAATTAATATTTTAAAGATTTCATCTTAAATGTCTAAAGTAATAACTATTGATCCCGGAAAAAGTAAATGCGGCTTAGTTTTAGCTGAAATCAGTGAAAAAAAAGTTTACATAGCAATCATTGTTAAAAGTGAATTACTTGAGAATTATCTCAGAAATTTAGTAGCCGCTCAGGATATATCACTAATTATTATTGGCAATGGTACGACCAGTAGAGAAATCAGAGAAAAACTATATTTTTTTAATAAAGAAATAATAACTTTTGAGGAAAAAAATACTACTTACAGGGCTAAAGCAAGATATTTCGAACTTTTCCCAATTAGTGGGTTGAAGTTTTTAATGCCTAGAGAGGTTTTTATTCTTAATAAAAACCTTGATGCGATATCAGCGTTAATAATTTTAGAAGATTATTGCAAAATGAAGTTTACATTGAATCAAAATATAGACTTTAAAACTTGGCTGAAATAGTCAATTTATATTCATTCCCTGCTTCTAATTCATAATCTTTTTTCAATAAAAATCTTAATAAGGCATCCTCAATTAATGCTCTCCCCAAAGGTGGATTTATTGTTAACAAACCTTTATGAAAGGACCATGTAAAAGTCCACTTAAATTGACTGGCTTCCACAACCCCCTGAATTTGCTTATTTGAGAAGCTATATTCCTTAATACTTACGTTGGCAATCGTTTCAGGTTTTGAACGCATTTCTTAGGTTTGGTTTATGTCAAAAGAATTTAATTCATTAATTATATATTCTTCTTTTTTAGTATTTAGTTGTTCGAGGGATTCTATTACTCTCTTATACACTTTATCTAATATTGATTTTTCTTCTAGAGAAATATTTCCTAGTACATGAGAAATAGTATTGAAATTATTTGTCCCTTGATTTGATGGAGGTGATCCGATACCAATTCTAATTCTATTGAAATTTTGAGTTTGTAATTTTTCAATGATACTTTTAAGCCCATTATGTCCACCTGAGCTACCTTGTTTTCTAAATCTTATTTTTCCTAGGGGAAGATCTTTATCATCGACTATTATATAAACCTTATCTAAATTAATTTTGTACCAATCTATTATTGCTCGGACAGCATCACCACTATTATTCATAAAGGTATTGGGTAAAAATAACCTGTAAGCGTAATCTTTGACTTTGAATTCTGAGCAATAACTTTTAAGTTTATCCTTTAATAAAAAATTTGAGTTATATTTTATTGAGAGATTTTCAAGGAGTAAATAACCAATATTATGTCTACTTTTTGAATATTTTTTCCCAGGGTTACCTAATCCAATTAAATATATTTCATTCATGTTGTATTTCTAAACCCTTTCATTGAGAATTATAGATACACAAACAAACCCTAACCAGATAAATAAAAATCCCTAAAAAACTTTTAGGGATTTTTATGTTAAGAATAACTTTTTAGGTTTTCAGAAATTTAGTTCCCGTTCCAATCTACTGAGAAGCCTTGAAGTAGTAGTGATTGGTTATAAATTTGTAGAAGAATAACTAAAAAGACTAAAAGTAGTAATCCTATGATTGTCATCACAGGAACTGCTCCCCAGCCAGGTACTACTTTCCCTTGACCTGAATTGCCAATGGCTTTTAAAAGACTTCCTAATGCTGTTTTTTGGCCCATGTTAAATCACTAAATCAGATATTATTTCGCTATTGTATAAGAACTTATACATAAATTGTTTACAAACTTAGCAAAATTGATGCAAACTTTATCATCGACCCCAGATCCTGCAGTTTCTATAGCAGTAATAATTCTGGCATTATTATTAGCTTTAACAAGTTTTGGTCTGTGGACCGCATTTGGACCTAAAGCTGCAAAGCTTACAGACCCTTGGGATGATCATGATGATTAATATCTTTTAAAGTATTTCAAAATCTTCCAAAAATACAAAAAGTAAACCTTTTACCATAAATTAAATATAAATTTAATAGGATATAAATCTGTCAGCACTAGTAATTCCATGCTTGCCTTAAAAATTTCTGTATACACCATTGTCTTTTTCTTTGTTGGAATCTTCCTCTTCGGATTTTTAGCTAGTGACCCAACTAGGACTCCCAACAGAAAAGATTTAGAAAGTCCTCAGGATTAAATCATCTAAAGCTGCCGCTAAGATTCGCAAAAATTAAAGTTTAAAAATATTTTAACTTTTAAATTTTTTATTAAATTATCAATCATCCTAGCTAAAATTTTGCATAGGGTAATTCCTTAAACTTTTTTTCTACTAAAGATGAGTTTTTAAGTAATGTTGCTGTAGCATCCCATTCTCCTGATAAAAACATTTCTTTTGAGCTCTCTTTAATCTCAAGATTAAAATTTGAATATTCTGATTTAGCTAAAGAATTTTTTAAATCAATTTCTAAGAATAAACTCTTACTAATATTATATTTTTGAATTTTTTGTATTAATTTTTTAGGAAGAGTAAAACATGGAATTCCAATTGCAATACAATTACTATAAAAAATTTCAGCAAAACTTTCCCCTATTATTGCCTTAATACCCCAACGAATTAGGGCTTGAGGCGCATGTTCTCTACTAGAGCCGCAACCAAAATTACTATTAACGATAAGAATAGAGGAATCTTGATTTTCTTTTAGATCAAAGGGATGACTGCCTTTCAAGTTTTTTCTATCGTCTTCAAAAACAGATTTGCCCAATGAATCAAAATTAACACATTTTAAGAAACGCGCAGGAATAATTCGATCAGTATCAATGTCGTTACCAATCAATGAGATACATTTCCCAGTTATTTGTGAAATTTTTCCAACTGGCGGGGAAAACTCGAATTTCATTAGCTGATAAATTCTCGAACATCACTGACTTTGCCATTAATTGCGGCAGCAGCAACCATCGCTGGACTCATGAGTAATGTTCTCCCACTAGGAGATCCTTGTCTTCCCTTGAAATTTCTATTACTAGAACTAGCACTAATTTGATTACCTATTAGCTTATCTGAATTCATTGCTAAACACATTGAGCAGCCTGGCTCTCTCCATTGAAATCCAGAATCCTTAAATATCTGATCTAGACCTTCTTGTTTTGCTTCATTGGCTACTTTTTCTGAGCCTGGCACTACAAATGCTTTTACATTCTTGGATACTTTTTTGTCTTTTAATATATTGGCTGCGATTCTCAAGTCACTTATTCGACCATTTGTGCAACTGCCTATGAAACAAACTTCTACAGGAATGTCCTTTATTGGTTGTCCTGGATTGAAACTCATATATTCGTAAGCCTCTTCAGCAACTAATTTGTCATTTGGGGACAATTCATCCAAAAGAGGGATTTGTTGATTGATGCCAATACTTTGGCCTGGCGTAATCCCCCATGTGACGGTTGGTTCTATTTCAGAAGCATCAATTGTAATAACATCATCATAAATTGAATCTTCATCGCTTTTTAATGATTTCCACCATTTGAGCGCTGTTTCCCAATGCTCATTTTTTGGTGCATGTGATTTATTTTTGATGTAATGAAAGGTCTTTTCATCAGGGTTTATGTAGCCGCACCTTGCTCCTCCTTCAATAGACATATTGCATATAGTCATTCTTTCTTCCATTGATAATGCATTGATCGCCGGCCCTGCGAACTCATATGCAAAACCCACCCCAGCCTTTACACCGAGTTTATTGATAATATGAAGTACTAAATCCTTAGCATAAACCCCATTGGATAATTGATTTTCACACCAAATTTGTCTTACCTTTAATTTGTTCATTGCTATGGTTTGGGTCGCAAGAACATCTCTTACTTGGCTTGTACCTATCCCAAAAGCAATTGACCCAAAAGCTCCATGAGTTGAAGTATGCGAATCACCGCAAGCGATTGTCATTCCTGGCTGAGTTAACCCTAATTCTGGAGCTACCACATGAACTATTCCTTGATTACCACTGCCAATATTAAAAAATCTTATTTTATGTGCTAAGCAATTTTTCTCAAGTGTTTCAATCATTTGTTCAGCAAGATTATCTTTGAAAGGCCTGCTCTGATTATCTGTTGGCACAATATGATCAACAGTGGCAACAGTTCTATCAGGGAATTTTACTTTCAAGTTTTTATCTTTTAAAGCGCCGAATGCTTGAGGACTTGTGACTTCATGGATTAGGTGAAGACCAATAAATATTTGATCAGATCCACCGGGAAGACTTGAAACTTTGTGTAAATCCCAAACTTTATCAAATAAGGTATCTTGACTCAATTTGTGAAAATAGTTACTTACTATTCGATAATAGGATTAATCTGAGGCTGTTCAAACAGACATTTACACTTAGTGTTTGAATTTCAATTCTATTTCGGGTTGAGTTAAATAGTTTTTTTACATTAGTTATATGATTATTCGGTCCTGAAATTGAGATATAGACGAGTCCAACTGGTTTATCTTTACTGCCTCCATTAGGACCAGCTATTCCACTAACTGCTATTGCCCAATCTGCTCCTAATTTCTCTTTTACATTATTTGCCATGTCCTCACAAACTTCTTCAGAAACAGCTCCATATTTTGTAAGCTTTTCTTCAGAAATATTTAATAATGAACTTTTTAGCTCATTACTATAGGAAACAATACTACCTTGAAAAACTAGAGATGATCCTGATATTGATGTTAGTGATGCGGATAGAAGGCCTCCAGTGCAAGATTCAGCAAAAACAATAGTTTGGTTCCTCTTGGTTAATTCTTTTATTAAAACGCTAGGAAGAGAATCATTATCCTCTCCAAAAATAAATTTCGAAAACTCTTTTTTTAATTTTTCTTTTACAGGCTTAATTATTTTTTTTGCTTCTAGGTCATTCTTTGCTCGCGCTGTGATTCTGAGTTTAACCTCTCCTAAGTTTGCATAAGGAGCAACAGTCGGGTTTTTCAGATTTAACAGATCGCTAATTTTTTCTGTAATACTAGATTCTCCAATTCCTGCAAATTTAAGAGTATTTGAAAAAAAGGAATAACTATCTGAGAATTTGGTTTTAATGAAATCATATGCAGTCTCTTCCCACATAGTTTTCATTTCACTAGGTACTCCCGGGAAAGTAAGAATAGTAAATCCTTTTATTGGTTCCCATATCATTCCTGGGGCAGTGCCCCTAGGGTTATTAATTATTTGGGCATTTTTTGGGAAGAGGCATTGTTTCCTTAAGCTAGAGGAATCGTCTTTGAGCTTTAAGTTTGGAAGCTTTTGTTTAATTTCATCCCATAAGTGCGGTCTTTCAAAAAGAGATACATTAAAAGATTTGGCTATTGCTTCAGTAGTTAAATCATCTGGGGTGGGTCCCAAGCCACCCGTTGTAATTAGAAGATTACTTCTTTTCGATATTTCTTGAATTACATTTATAATTCGTTCACAATTATCACCCACAGTTGATTGCCTAAAGTGATTTAATCCTAATAGCGACAACTGTTCAGAAATCCATTGAGCATTTGTATTTATGATATTTCCTAAAAGTAGCTCTGTTCCAATAGAAAGAATTTCAACTCCCTTGGAATTAGGACTCATTTAATTGAGGCTTCAAGTTTGCCTTCATAAAGAGGAAAACGATTACATAAGGTTAATACTCTTTCTTTACATTGACTCTCAATCAATGAATCGTTTGGGTTAAGTAATCTATCAGCAATAATTTCGCCAACTTCAGCAAAAGCATTCTCATTAAAACCTCTAGTAGTTAAAGCAGCAGTACCCAACCTTAGCCCGCTGGTTACAAAAGGTGATTCAGGGTCAAATGGAACAGTATTTTTATTTGCAGTGATATTAACTTCACTTACGAGTAAGTCAGCAATTTTACCAGTCATATTGATACTTCTTAAATCGAGTAAAACAATATGATTATCTGTACCTCCACTAACAATATCAATACCTCTATTTATTAAAGTTGAAGCTAGAACTTTGGCATTTTTTATTACTTGTTGGGAATAATTAACGAAATCTGGCTTTAAGGCTTCTCCAAATGCAACTGCTTTAGCTGCAATAATGTGTTCTAGTGGCCCACCCTGAGTTCCTGGGAAAACAGATTTATCAAATTTCTTTCCAAATTCTGCATCTTTACACAAGATAAGTCCACCTCTAGGCCCTCTTAATGTTTTATGAGTAGTTGTAGTTACTACATCACAATAAGGAATTGGATTTGGATGAAGTTTACTTGCTACAAGACCTGCGATGTGTGCAATATCAGCCATTAAGAATGCATCAACTTCATCTGCAATTTTTCTAAATGATTCAAAATCGATTGTTCTTGGATAAGCTGAATATCCGCATATGATCAATTTTGGTTTTATTTCTAGTGCTATCTCTCTTATTTCATCAAAATTTAATTCACTAGTTTCTTTATTTACACCATAGTGAACTGCATTAAACCACTTACCACTCATATTCACTGGGGATCCATGAGTTAGGTGTCCACCATGAGATAAATCCATCCCTAGGATTGTGTCGCCAGGTTGAAGTAGACTTAGGAAAACAGCAGCATTTGCCTGCGCTCCACTATGGGGTTGTACATTAGCCCAATTAGCATTAAATAATTTTTTCGCTCTCTGAATAGCTAATTCTTCGATTTCATCAACAAATTCACATCCTCCGTAATATCTTTTTTGAGGTAATCCCTCTGCGTATTTATTTGTAAGGACTGATCCTTGAGCCTGCATGACGGCAATTGATGCGAAATTTTCGCTTGCGATTAACTCAAGATGAGTTTCCTGTCTATTTTTTTCAGAGTTAATAAAATTGGATATTACTGGATCACTTTCTTTAAGATTTTGAAGGATATTCATTGAATTTTATAAGTAATAACCATAATATAGACGATATTTTTAAGAAAAATATAAAAAGAATATTTCAGAATTTTAAACGCGCCTGGAGAGATTCGAACTCCCGACACCCTGATCCGTAGTCAGGTGCTCTAATCCACTGAGCTACAGGCGCATAATTATGTAATATCTCTGTTTCAGGGTCTCTTAGTCAACTAGATTTCGGGTAAAATATCTATTATTCACAATCTAATTCTTAATATGCCTATAAAGTGGTACGGAAATGGTGATTTAGAAGATCCTATCTATAAACATTTTTCTCGTATAGTAAATTTTGTTATTCACTGTATGATATTTACTGCGATTGTAAGTGGCACATGGCTTTTTAAAGAAATTAAATATGAGATAGCTTATTTTAATAATTTTGCAATTTTCTGGTCAATTCTTTTGGCCTCCCACTTACTTTACGTAATTATAAAAAAACCTAAAGATATTTCAAAACAATCATCTTAAATCAATTAAATATTTATGGACTCTCAGATAAGTATAAGTGATCTAGAAAATATCATTTCCGACAAGGTTTTTATAAAAATAGAAAAGTGGAATTTGTATCTTGGAGATGCTGGCTTAGCTAGACATCTTGCTATTGAATGTATAAGCAATAAAGAGCAAGGCCCATTTGAGGCTGCAAAAATAAGTTTGAAAGCAATAAATGTAAAAGTAGGGGACGGTGTTAACAGTATTCCACTGATCAATTTGATCACTAATTCACAAATTCTAGAATTAGAGGAGATTTTGGAAAGTTTTTTTGAAAACTAAATCTTTTTTTTATAAACTTTATATTTATTTACTTTCAAGTATTTTGTAAGTAAATAATAAATTACAAAAAAAGTTAGAGAACCAAATATTAATAAAATAAATTCTCCTAGATATGAATTGGATTTATTCGTAGTTTTGAGAATAGTAAAACAAAGTGTGCTATCTATAAACGCTGCTAATGACATAAGGCTGATTTTCCTAAATAAATCCAAGTTAGGCAAAGGGATATCTTCATTTCGTAGATTAAAAGAAAGCAAAATACAAATTATAAAGTTGACTATTACTGAAGATAAAATTATTCCTACAACTCCGAAATTATATGGAGAAAGATTCCCGAAATTCTTAATTGGAGCACCAATTAAAAACCAATCAAAAAAAATGTTAAACATTATCCCTGCGAATGAAGACTTAAAAGGGAAGTTTGTTTTCTCTATTGAATAGTAAGTTCTCACTAATAAATCTCTGTAAAGATAAAAAGGTATGCCAACTGCATAAGCAATTAATATATTTTTTACTTTTAGAGACGCTGAATAATCAAAAGAACCTCTTTGAAAAACTAATTGTACTATTTGATTATTGAATGTTATGAAAAATCCGGTTAAAAAAATAGCTGTCAAGAAACAGTACTCTATCCCAGATATCAATTCTTTTTGAAGACCTCTATCGTCTTTCTCACTTCTCAATTTAGAGAATTTTTGAAGTAATGGCAAAATCAAAGAGTTAGATAATATGCCTAAAGGAGCTTGAATAAGAAAGTTTCCGTAAGTTAGTCCAGATGCTGCTCCTTGAAAACTTGAAGCAAAAAACATATCGATGAAAACATTAATTTGACTTAGACCCGATGAGATAGATGCTGGAATGATTAGTCTAAAAATCCTCTTCTCTTCATCTTTAAATAAATTGAAGGTTGAATTTAATCTCAATAGACCAATTTTATTTATTTCTAAAATTTGAATAACAAACTGAATTAAAGTGCCTGTCAAAGTTGCAAAAGCTAGTAATCCCGTATAAGTAAAGAAATTAGAAGATGTATTTTCTTGGTTAAAAATCCAACTAAATAAAATAAAAAAAATAGTAGTTACGCTCGTTATTGCGGGACTAATACTTGATAAAAAGAATTTTCTTTGAGAATTTAAGGCGCCAAAGCTTAAACCTATGAAACCGGATAAAGGGATACATGGTGTAAGTATTTGTAATTGGTAAGAAGCAATAGATTTAGCTTGCAAACTTAAATTGGGGGCCAATAATTCAATTAATAAACTGGAATTCGAATAAATCAATATTCCTAAAATGATCAATAATATTGAAAGTTTTATGCTTACTTGAGTTAAAACAATTCCTCCATTTTTTTTGTTAAGTGGAGTTAAAACTGTAACAACTGCGTTATGTAAGGGACCATTAATTCCTCCAATTATTATTAGCAAAAAACCAGGAATTATATAGGCATAATTAAACGCGTCATATGTTACACCAACCCCAAAAGTAGTAGCTATGAATATCTGTCTTATACATCCAGCTAATTTACTTAGACCAGTACCAAATGAAATTGAAAAAACATTATTTTTTAGAAAAGAATGCATTTGGATTTGTCTAAATCATCAAGAAGTTTAAGTTTCAATTATATTTGATTTTTAACTATCGACATATTTATGAATGATCGGATAATTGAATTTGATCCATTAATTGAAGGGGTTTTAATCAAGAGATATAAAAGGTTTCTTGCAGATATTAAACTTGAGAGTGGAGAGGTAGTAACTGCTCACTGTGCTAACACAGGCCCGATGAAGGGTCTTTTGAGTGAGGGCGCAAAAGTAAGAATGAGTGTTTCCCCTTCTCCAAAAAGAAAATTACCTTTTACATGGGAACAGATATCCGTATTAGATGCAAAAAATGAGGAGGTTTGGGTGGGTATTAATACCCTATTTGCAAATAAGTTAATCAAAAAGGTTATTGAGAAAAATTTGCTAAATGAAATTATAGGGGAAATAGAGACAATTAAATCAGAAATCCCTTATGGAAAAGATAAAAAAAGCAGAATTGACTTTTTTTTAACTCCAAAATCTTCAAATCCTGATAAACGTAACATTTACCTTGAAGTAAAAAATACGACTTGGATTAAAGAAAATGTAGCTCTTTTCCCAGATACAGTAACGAAAAGAGGCCAAAAACACTTAAAAGAATTAAAAGAACTGATTCCTGAAAGTAAAAGCGTTTTAGTACCTTGTATAACCAGAAAAGATGCAGAATATTTTACTCCCGGAGATGAGGCAGATCCCTTATATGGCAGTCTTTTTAGAGAATCTTCCAATGCAGGCATGATTACCATCCCTTGCTCGTTTGTATTTCATAAAGATCACGTAACATGGAATGGAATTAAACCCTTAAAATAATTAAAAAAACTTGATAATCTTTAATCCTAAAAAAAGAATTTTCAAATTTAACAAATAATTTTTTATGGTGCAACTATAAAATTGGTATAAACAACTACTAGACACTGATAAGTTTTTTGAATAAATTTAAATTTGAAAGGAAACAGTACAAACTGTTTTTTTGCAGATCTAATTTTTTTTTATGACCACTGCTTTGCAAACGCCTCAAAGGCGCTCTAGGTCCAAATTACAAGATGCAAGTCTTGTTAACGGACCTATGCTCCTTTTGAGGAGTATTCGAGGATTTAGTTCAAACCGCTCTATGTTGTGGCTTGCAACTGTTCCCCTAGCTTTGTTTGGTTTAGGTATTTTTAATCTTTCAGCTCATGCAGCTGATTTACCTGAGTTGAATGCAGCTTTTCTTGCTAACAATTTATGGCTTCTGATCGCTACTATTTTGGTGATCTTCATGAACGCCGGTTTCGCTATGGTTGAGGCAGGTATGTGTCGTTCTAAGAACGCAGTAAACATCCTTGCTAAAAACCTCTTTGTATTTGCTCTAGCTGTTACTTCTTATTGGTTTATCGGCTATTCATTAATGTACGGAGGAAGTGTTGCTGACGGATGGCTTTATTTTGGAGGCTTATTCTTTGATCCAACAGTCACCGCTGATATGGTTACTGATGCTGGATTAGTCCCAACTGTTGATTTCTTGTTCCAGTCTGCATTTGCAGGAACTGCAGCAACTATCGTTTCCGGTCTTGTTGCTGAAAGAGTTAAATTTGGAGAATTTGTTGTTTTTGCTGTTGTATTAACTGCATTTATATATCCAATTGCTGGTAGCTGGAAATGGAATGGTGGTTGGCTTGATTCTTTAGGTTTTGTTGACTTCGCTGGTTCATCAATTGTTCACTCAGTTGGAGCATGGGCGGGTCTTGTAGGAGCTATGCTTCTTGGACCAAGAATTGGCAAATACACTGATGGGAAACCACAAGCTATGCCAGGACACAATATGGCTATAGCTACTCTAGGTGCATTAGTCCTATGGATAGGTTGGTATGGATTTAACCCCGGTTCTCAACTTGCTATGGATCAATGGGTTCCATATGTTGCTGTAACAACTACTTTGGCAGCAGCAGCTGGAGCTATTGGTGCAACTATTGTTTCAACATTAACTTCTGGTAAGCCTGATCTTACAATGATAATTAACGGAATCCTTGCTGGTTTGGTTAGTATCACTGCTGGTTGTGGTGATATGACTCTTGCTGGAGCCTGGTTCGCAGGACTAGTAGGTGGAATTATAGTTGTATTTTCTGTTGCAGCACTTGATGCCGCTGAGATTGATGATCCCGTAGGTGCATTCTCTGTTCACGGAGTTTGTGGTGTATGGGGTACTGTAGTAATCGGTCTTTGGGGTACAGCCGTACAAGGTGATGGAGCAGGTATGGGATTGTTCAATGGTGGAGGTATTACTCTTCTTCTAGTTCAAGCCCTTGGTGCAGCAGCTTATGCTATCTGGACACTAGTTACTTGCTGGATTGCATGGTCTGTAATTGGAGGATTATTCGGAGGAATCCGAGTATCTGAAGAGGAAGAGACTCAAGGCTTAGATATAGGAGAGCATGGAATGGAAGCATATCCAGACTTTGCATCTGCTAAATAATCTAACTGACAATTGATTTAAGAAACCTGACTTATGTCAGGTTTCTTTTTTTTACGAAAAATTATTTAAAACGTTGTAATATAGGAAGATGGATACTCAAGCTTTTAGAAGATCACTTCACCATTCTGATAGATACAATAGAAGGGGTTTCGATTCTCCAACAAAAAGAGCTCAAGCGTTAGAAGAAGCTTACCAAAGTGATTTGATAAGTTCTATTAGGGATAATGATTTTACTTATACTAAAGGCAGACTAAATATAAAGTTGGCTCAAGCCTTCGGTTTCTGTTGGGGAGTTGAAAGAGCTGTAGCAATGGCTTATGAAACTAGAAGACATTACCCAAATGAGAATATTTGGATAACAAACGAAATAATTCATAATCCCTCGGTTAATGATCATTTAAGAAAAATGAATGTAAAATTCATTTCAGCTAAAAATGGAATAAAAGATTTTTCTTTAGTTTCTAATGGGGATGTTGTTATACTTCCTGCTTTCGGAGCTACTGTTCAAGAAATGAAACTCTTGCATGAGAAAGGTTGTCATATCATTGATACAACTTGTCCATGGGTTTCTAAGGTTTGGCATACAGTTGAAAAACATAAAAAACATGTTTTCACATCTATTATTCACGGAAAATTTAAACATGAAGAGACTCTCGCTACAAGTTCATTCGCAGGTAAATATTTAGTAGTACTTGATCTAGAAGAAGCGAACTACGTTTCTGAATATATTCTAGGGAAAGGTAATAGAAATGAGTTTATGAATAAATTTGCTAAAGCTTGTTCCAATGGATTTGATCCTGATAAAGATTTAGACAGAGTGGGAGTTGCAAATCAGACAACTATGCTTAAGAGCGAGACTGAGGAAATTGGAAAGGTTTTTGAAAGAACGATGTTAAAGAAATTTGGCCCAGAAAACTTAAATAGTCACTTTTTAGCTTTTAATACTATTTGTGATGCAACTGAAGAAAGGCAAGATGCAATGTTCTCTCTGGTTGACGAAGATCTTGATATTTTAGTAGTTATTGGAGGCTTCAATTCTTCTAATACTACTCACCTACAAGAAATAGCAATTAATAAAAATATTTCTTCTTTTCACATTGATACCCCAGAGAGGATATCAGTTAAAGAAAACTCAATATTTCATAAACCACTAGGATCAGAATTAGAACTTAAAAATAATTTTCTACCTAGTGGAAAAATTAATGTTGGAATTACCTCAGGTGCATCCACTCCTGATAAGGTTGTTGCAGATGTTATTGAAAAGTTAATTGATATTGCTTCCTGAATTTTTTATTCATCTATAAATTTGCTTAGTTTTTTTAATTTATTAGTCAGATAATTCCAAAAGATCTACTTTATTAACTAGAATAATGAAAAATTAATGAAGTATGGAAGACAAAGCACAAACAAATCAGGTTCAAACTGCAAGTATGAATAGAACTAAAGCGCCCCAAAAAGTTGAAGTTGTAGTTGCCAATTCATCTTCAGGGTCAGAGGTAAATATCCTTGGTGAACTATCGATTTTTGTTTTAAGAATAGGTTTTTGTGCTTTGATGATTCATCATGGCCTAGAAAAACTTCAGGATCCGCAGGGTTTTGCCGAGTTTGTAGTTGGTAAGTATTTCCCATTTTTGCCTGGTGATCCTGTTATTTGGACTTTTGGAGCAGCAATTACTCAACTGGTATGCCCAGTTGGATTGGCTTTAGGGATTTTTGCGAGGCTTTCTTCTCTTGGTCTATTCTCCACCATGGCATTTGCAGTATATTTTCATCTCCTTGATACTGGACTAGAAGGCTTTCCTTTGGCAGTGGTTGAAGGTCATAATTATGCTTTCGAATTGTCTTTTATATATGGGGCTATTTCTCTCTACTTTCTATGTGCAGGTCCAGGCAGGTTATCTTTATTCAGAAAAACTAACAAGATTACATATTATCCAAAATCAACATAATTTAATGTAAAAAGTGCCTTTTTTGGGTAAATATCATTGATATTCCTTTTGAATTACACATATCAATACTGTCTTGGTCTCTTAGACTTCCTCCAGGTTGAATAATAGCTTTTATTCCAAATTCATTTGCTAGTTCTACAGTATCTGCAAATGGGAAAAACCCATCACTCGCCAAGACAGCATCAGAACATAACCTTCCAGCTGCTTTTAATGCAATTTTTGCTGCTCCGACTCTATTCATTTGTCCAGCTCCAATACCAATAGTTTTTTGGTCTTTTGCAATAACAATGGCATTAGATTTAACGTGTTTACAAATTTTCCATGCAAAATTTAGATCTAAGTTATTTTGATTACTTGGATTTTTATTAGTTACTGAAATCCAATTTTCAGTTTTTTCTTCACTGTCGTCAGTATCTTGAACTAGTAATCCTCCCATTATTGATTTAGTAGAATTTTGATTCTTTTTTGGAAGTTGATCTTTTGAAAACTTTAAAATTCTTAAATTCTTTTTAACTTTTAAAATTTCTAAAGCTTCCTCATCAAAAGATGGAGCGACGACACACTCTAAGAAAATATCTTTGAGGTGAATTGCGGTCTCACTATCAACATTTGAATTAAAAGCAACAATTCCTCCAAATGCACTAACAGAGTCGCATTCCAAAGCATTCAAAAATGCTTTAGAAGCTGAATTACTTATAGAGGCACCACAAGGATTATTGTGTTTTAAAATAACAGAGGCAAAAATGTCAGTTGTAAGTTCATCTTTTTCTGTGTAGCCAAATTCTAAAACTGTTGAAAGTGCCGACTCTAGATCTAATAGATTGTTATAACTTAAGTCTTTTCCTTGTAATTGTTCTGCTGAGTTCCATCCAATGTTACTTAAACCGTACCAGAAAGCTTTTTGATGTGGATTCTCTCCATATCTTAAGGTTTTGATTAGTGGATAAGATTCAAAATATTTGGAAGATTGTAAATCTCTTTCTTTTCCTATCCAATTAGATATTGCAGTGTCATAGTCTGCTGTATGTTGAAAAGCTTCAAGGGCTAATTTTGCTTTATATGAGTCTTTCAATTGACCTTTTTTACTTTCTTCAAGAAAATTTTGATACTGACTAGAATCTACTAAAACGGAAACATCTTTATGATTTTTAGCTGCAGAACGAATCATAGATGGCCCTCCGATATCGATATTTTCAATAGCATCTTCCCATTTAGCTCCCTGATCTACAGTTTTTTTAAAAGGATATAAATTTACAACTACTAAGTCAATTAACTCAAGATTGTTAGCTTCTATATCTTTTTTATGTTCCTCATCAGTTCTTTTAGCTAATATTCCTCCGTGTATTTTTGGATGTAAAGTTTTAACTCTTCCTCCAAGAATTTCCGGAGAATTAGTAAAATCAGCAACTTTAATAACTGGAATTTTAGCCTCTATCAAATGTTTGGCAGTTCCTCCGCTTGATAGAATTTTATAATTAAATTGCTCTACCAATTCCTTGCAAAATGGGATTATATTTTTTTTATCAGAGACACTTACTAAAGCTAATGGAGACATTATGGGAAAGATTACTTACTTAAGAATATAAACATGAAATATGCTATCAATCATGAATTTGTCTCGATTAGCTCTCAAACTGCAACTCATAGAATTATTTTGATGCATGGTTGGGGAGCTGATTCAGATGACCTTTTAACATTTGGAAAGGAGATGACTGAAAAAATAAATCTTGATTTTGAGGTAATTTCTTTAAGGGCTCCTGGATTACACCCAAGCGGTCAAGGAAGACAGTGGTATGGATTATACCCACATGATTGGAATGGAGCTGAGGTTGAAGTAAATAAACTTTTAGTTACATTAAAAAAATTTGATACTGATCAGATTCCACTAAGAAAAACAATTTTGTTGGGTTTCTCTCAGGGGGCGGCAATGGCAATTGATGCAGGATGTAAGTTGCATTTTGGATTAATTGTTGCTTGTAGTGGTTATCCTCACCCCAACTGGGCCCCAGGAGAAAAATTCTCACCATTGATTATTAGTCATGGTACATTCGATGCCGTTGTGCCTATAGATGCTTCTAGGACTATTTATGAAAAGGTAAAGAGTAAGTCTTCTAAATTTTGTGAATTATTAGAATTCGATGGATTTCATCAAATTGATTCAAATTTAATTAATTTTATAAGTTCAAATATAAGTAATATTTTTTAAACAAAAGCATATTCGTATTCTTCAATCTCTTCCCAATCATCTGCAGTTAGCTCTAGACCCTCAAATATTTTTTCTTCGCCAATTCCTTCAACTACAACTTTTAGCGACGGAAATAGAAAATGATTTTCTTCAGCATATTGAGCGCTAAATAATCCTTTTTCACCCCAAAAAAACCTATCGGTGGTATGTTCATTTCTTCTGACATTAAAAACTGAAGGCGCAGAGAGGCTATTTTCAGCTATAAATCTTCTTGCTGCTGTAACTGGTTTATGTTTGCCAGTTTCGATATGATAAATAGGTACATGAGCCATTACTCTTTGGCCAGCCAATCTTCTTCTGCTGATTCTTTTTCTTTTTTTTGACATTGATTGGTACTCCTGAAATTATTAATGAGATTAGTCTTAATAATTTTTACTAATCTTATATATGTGATTTTAAATTCACTTCTAATTACATAGAGGACCCATCAACCCCTGATGTAGCTTAAAATATGATTAAATATTCATATTTAAGGCTGGCTAAAGTCAGACCTCTTTATATATCTTAATACTTTTTTCATATTTTACAAGTCCTTTTTCAAGTTTTTTTTTAAAAAAATTTCTCAAAATTTCATTAATTATGAATCTTTCAAAAAAATTTGAAGAACTAATTAAAAAACAGCTAGAGAGTTTTGGTTGCTCAATGGGCGTTACTAATTTAGTTATGTATCTTGCTTCAGCTAAGCAAGGAACTAAAGCATCTTTTGAAATGATTGGCCAATGGCCAGAAATTGATAGGCTACTGATATCAATAGAAGATGATCCTTCACTAAAAGTTTCATCGCCCAATAGAAGATGGTACCCGCTTCAAGAAAACGATATTCTACTTGGCGTCCTTAGAGTAGAAACTGATTTGAAAGGGGGGAATTGGCCAGTATCTCTTGATTCTAGATTAAAAGCGCTTTCAATATCTTTGGCTAAATGCGTCTCTATCGAATTAGAACGTCAAAATAAAAATGAGGAAATCAATTATTTAAAAAATCAGGTGAATGTCATTATCCATCAATTAAGGAATCCATTAGCTGCTATTAGGACATATGCAAAATTACTAATAAAAAGACTTGGTTCAGATGATGACTCTATTGAAATAGTCGAACGCATGATAATAGAGCAAAAACAAATTAATCAATATATGGATTCTTTTGCACAATTAAATTCACCTATTCAACTGCCTCTAGAAATTGGAGAGGAAAGATTATTATTACCACCAAATTTAGATAATAAAAAGGTAATAACTGTTCAGAGTTTATTGAGGCCAATATTAGAAAGGGGTAAAGCAAATGCGGACTTAGAGAATAGAGATTGGACTGAACCTTCTCTTTGGCCAGAATGGTCTATATCCCCTTTAAAGGCAAAATATGCTGTAATTGCCGAAATTGTGGCCAATTTATTAGAAAATGCGTTTAAATATGCCGAAAAAGATTCTGAAATTGGACTCGAAATTATGAGTAATGGAATTTGTATATTTGATGATGGTAAAAAAATAACCAAAAATGAAAACGAAAAAATTTTTGAAAAAGGTTTTAGAGGATCTGCCGCTAAGAAGAAGGATGGCACTGGTGTTGGACTTTTTTTGGCGAGGAAATTAGCAAAACAAATTGGAGGGGAATTGAGATTGATGGAAAATGATTCAATCAATGATACTGAGAAATTAAAGAATCTTAAGAAGAAAAATATTTTCTATTTAGAACTACCTATAAAAGAATTGCATGCATAAACAACATTGCAGTTTCAACCAGTACAATACTTGCACCGCAGGCATCTCCATTGAACCCTCCAATTTTATTACCTAGTATGTATGGGATAGAATAGCTTAGAAAAATGCCAATCAAAATAAGAATTAAAAATTTAATTAATATTGCTTGGGATGTAATAGAAACTAATTGGTATGCAATGAAAATTAAAAGAAAAAAAATGGAAATCAAAGATTCTTTTTTAAATCCATTCCAAAACTTTTTGTGACTAATAGATTTTTTCTTGTAACTCAAATATTTAAACTTTTCTATGAAAAATAAATTTGAAAATCTTCCCCAAAATAAGCATATAGGTAAAACAAAAATTATTAGGTTTTGAATTTTCAGTATGCAAGCAATTTGAATTAAAGTTATAAAAACTAAAGCTTGAACGCCAAAGGATCCAACTTTACTGTCTTTCATAGCTTTTAAGCGTTTCTTTTTACCCGCAAAAATACCATCGAAAGTATCCATTAAACCATCAATGTGTAGACCACCAGTAATTAAATATCCTGAAGCCAAACAAATTAATGCAGATGCATAAATTGACCAAGAGTTTGTTCTTAAAAAAAGAAAAATATAACTCTGTATTGTTCCAATAAAAAATCCTAGAGGCGGGGCAAATTGTGCAATATTTTTAAATTCGGGATTAATTAAAGGTATCTTTGGAAATGTCGTATAGAAAATCCAAGATCCTGCTAAATTTTTTATTAAATATTTTTTGATGAGATAAAAATAGATTCAATATTAAATAATAGGGTAGATTAATGAAAAAGGATCAAAAAATTTTATAAATTATCGTGTTTGAATTTGAAATTACATCGAATTGCAGTAATACAGCGGCAAGAACTGGTATATTCCATACGCCAAATGGTCAGGTAAACACACCAAAATTTATGCCTGTGGGAACTTTGGCAACTATTAAAGGAATTTCATCTAGGCAGTTAACCTCTACAGGATCAGAAATGATTCTCTCAAATACCTTTCATCTTCATTTACAACCTGGAGAAAAAATAGTTAAAGAATCTGGCGGAATACACAAGTTCATGAATTGGCCTAAGCCTATTCTTACTGATTCAGGAGGATATCAAGTTTTTAGTTTAGCTAAATTAAATAATATTTCTGATAAAGGAGTGGAATTTAAAAATCCAAGAGATGGTAGTCATGTATTTTTATCGCCTGAAAAAGTAATACAGATTCAAATGGATCTTGGATCGGATGTTGCGATGGCTTTTGATCATTGTCCTCCGCATACAGCTAACGAAAATGATATTGAGGACTCTTTACAAAGAACTCATTCATGGTTGCAAAAATGTGTTGAGACTCATCAGAAATCTAATCAAGCATTATTCGGTATAGTTCAAGGTGGTAAGTATCCTAGATTGAGAGAATATAGCGCAAAATATACAAGTTCTTTTGATCTGCCTGGAATAGCAGTGGGAGGTGTAAGTGTTGGCGAGGCAGTCGAAGAAATTCATAGTGTAATTGATTACGTTCCGAAATTCTTACCAATAAATAAACCAAGATATTTAATGGGAATTGGCTCTTTAAGAGAAATTTCTTTAGCTGTTGCAAATGGATTCGATATATTTGACTGTGTTTTGCCTACAAGACTAGGAAGACATGGGACTGCATTTTTTAATAATGAAAGATTGAATTTGCGAAATGCTCGTTTTAAAAATGACTTTTCTCCAATTGACAAAACTTGTAAATGCGAGACATGTAAATCCTATTCTCGAGCATATTTGCATCATCTAATTAGAAATGACGAAATATTAGGCCTAACCCTCATAAGTTTGCATAATATTGCTCACTTAATCAGATTTACCAATGCAATTTCTACTGCAATTAGAGATAATTGTTTTACAAATGATTTCGCTCCTTGGAAAACATCCTCTATTGCTCACTATACGTGGTAACGTCTTATCATAATTAATTAAATTATCAAAAAGGTGCTCATTCTATTTAATACTTTCGCTGAATTGCCCGAGGCTTATAAGGCCTTTGCTCCAACTGTTGATGTTCTTCCACTTATTCCTTTATTTTTCTTTTTATTGGTATTTGTTTGGCAAGCTGCAGTTGGATTTAAATAAAATTTTTTTAGTTTAGATTGTTTGTATTAGAAGGGATTTTCAAGTAAAATCGCATCTCCAGAATTATCTACAGCACTCTCTATAAAATCAGCAATTTTTAATGCTCTTGAGGCTTGCTCACCATCTACCTCAGGTACTTCTTTACCCTGAACGCATTTAAGAAAATGCTCCAGTTCTGCATAAAGAGGTTCAATGGAGGTTGTGCTAACTTCTTCGACATATCCATCATTCCTATAAACTAATTCTCCATGCTCTGCTGTATATGATTCATGAGACTTTCGATGGATTTGTAAAGAGTGATTTAAGAAATCAGTTTCTACTAGGCCATTTTGGCAGTGAGCACTTAAATTTCTAATTTTTTTGTGACTCATTTTGCTTGCAGTTAGGCTTGCAATAACATTATTTTTAAAAACTAAAGTAGCATTGACATAATCTATTAATCCTTCGCTATTTCTTCCTCCAACTGCTGCTAATTTTTGTATTTTTGAGTTTACAAGCTCCAAAATAAGATCAATGTCATGAATCATTAAATCCATTACTACAGATACATCATTTGCTCTGTCCGCATGAGGACTGTGCCTCCTTGCTTCTAAAACAACAATTTCTTCATTATTTACTATTTTATTTAATTCTCTAAAAGCAGGATTAAATCTTTCAATATGCCCAACTTGTAATAGACAGTTACTTGCATTAGCGGCCTCTATTAATGATTTTGCTTCCAACTCGTTAGCTGCAATTGGTTTTTCAATGAGAACGTTAGTACCTCCTTTGAGACAATCTAGCCCTACTTTTTGATGAAGTAGTGTAGGGACAGCGATACAGATAGCATCAACTTTTGGAATGAGGTCCTTATAATCCTTGAACCATTCACATTGAAATTGCTCAATAGCTAATTTCCCTCTCGCTTCATTTGGATCTGCGACTCCAATGAGATTTGCATCTTTGAGTAAACTTAGTACTCGAGCATGATGCCAGCCCATATTTCCTATACCTATGACGCCAACCTTTACGGGTGATGAGGTTGGTTGCATAATTTCAAATCCATATATTTATTATCATTATCCTCTATGGGGCGTCACATTTAGCTTTTGGGAAGAATTATTTTAACACGATCAATTTTTGGACCTGACATAGAAATAACTTCAAATTTAATGTTATTAAAATCTAAAACGTCTCCAATTTTTGGAACCATTTGAAATTTTTCTAACATAAATCCAGCAAGGGTATGATAATCAGCACCTTCTGGAATAGAACATCCTAACTTTTTATTGATTTCAATGATTTCTGATTTTCCAGCTATGGACCATTTTTTTGAGAAATTATCTAACATTCTCATATCTGAATAAATACTATTGTTGAGCATTTCCTCTCCAACTATTTCGCCATTTAGATCAGCTGCAGTTATGAGTCCCTCTGTTCCACCATGTTCATCAACTACTAGTAAGAAAGGGTTGTAGTCTCTGACTATTGAAAATATTTCTGCTAATGAACTTGTTTCTATTATTTTTGTAACTGGTAGAAGAAAGGGCTCCAATAAGGTATCGGCTTCCATTTCACCTTTTGATATTGGCTTAGCTAGATAACGTAAATCTAATACACCTAATACATCATCTAAAGACTCACCAATTACAAAGAAGCGAGCGTGGCGAGTTTTATCTACTTCTTTCATAAGTTCTGAAAAGGTTATATTTTTTGGCAAAGTTACCATTTCAGATCTTGGAATCATTACTTCTTTAACCTGTGTATCTTTTAGAGCAAAAACTCCTTCAAGAATATTCTTCTCATCTGGTTTTAAACCTGTTACATTGTCTGTTTCTATAAGAGTTTCTAATTCTCCTGCTGATAAACCCGAGTTTAACGAATCCCATTTGTTATTTAAATTGAACAAGCCTAAACAGGCGCTAGCAAAGAATTCTATTGTCGTAACTATAGGATTCATCCATTTTCTTACGGCATCGAATATTGTGGTTAACCTCAATGCAGCAGATTCTGGATTGTTAATTACTAGGGCTTTGGGAATTAGTCCAGAAACCAGAGTAACAATTAAAACAACAAATAAAAATAATATAAGATCAATAAATCTATTTGATAAGGTATGGCTTTTCCAATAATCATTAGCAATGTTATTGCTGAGCCACCCAATCGCAATTAATGAAATTGTTACTCCAAATTGAGAAGCAATTAAAGAAGATCTAAAGCGTTTTTGAATTTTTAAAATTGAAAATGCTCCTTTCTTTTTTTCTTCTATTAACCTTAAAACTTTACTTGGCCTTATTAACAAAAAAGAGAGTTCACTCGCTGCGAAAAAAGCTGGTAAAAATAAAAGAAATAAAAGTAGAGTTATTTTCATTCAATGACAAATGAATTAATGGGGGTGGCGAGGATCGAACTCGCCTTAGCCAAATTATGAGTTTGGTGCATTCACCAGATTGCTACACCCCCAAGGGAATTTATGTAATTTTAATTACATTGAATTTCAATATACAATATAAAAATAATATTTCAAAAAACATCTCATTAGGAAGTTTTTGTGAGATTTCTTTTTTTTCTTCTAATCTTTAAATATAAATTTAACTTTTATTAATGGGTAATTTTTCGGAAAAGTATGATTTAAAGAAAGCAAAATTGTTAAAACAGTTAATTGAAAAATCTTACAAGAAAGGAAACTTCACTTTATCTTCAGGAAAAAAAAGCAGTCATTACTTGAACTGTAAACCAGTATCATTAAATGGCGAAGGCTTAAACTTAATAAGTGATTTATTTTTGGAGTTAAAGGACTCAAGGTCACAAGCTGTAGCAGGATTGACATTAGGTGCAGACCCTATAGTAAGTGGATTAATTGTCAAAGCAGCTTTGCATGGCCTAGACCTTGATGGTTTAATAATTCGTAAAGAAATCAAAAAATATGGTACCAAAGCTGGAATAGAGGGCCCTACATTAGAAGAAGGAACTTTGGTAACTGTTTTAGAGGATGTCGTTACAACTGCTGGTTCAGTGATAAAAGCTATAAAAAAGTTGCGCGAAAATAATTATGTTGTTGAGGAAGTTCTGTCTATAGTTGATAGGCAAGAAGGGGGATTAGAAGCCCTTGAAGATGAAAATGTTAAATTAAAGAGTCTTTTTACAATAAAAGACTTTTTATAGTTATCTAAAAATGCAAGATATTAAAAAAAAATTTTGGCTTGAAAAATTTTATTGTTTTTCTATCACTGGAAAAGATGCCAGAAAATTTTTGAATGGAATAACAACTAGTAATATATTTAATTCAGAAAATAAAGTTATCAAAACTTGTTGGTTAACTCCAAATGGAGTTCTAAGGTCATTAATTGAAATTATTTTTTTAGAGAGAAACTTAGAAGTAATTATCTTGGCGGGTAACACAAATGAAATAATTGATTACTTTAATCAAATTATTTTTCCAGCTGATGATGTACTTCTAAGTGAACCTTTCTTGGTAAATAGAATTCAGGAAATTGATGAATCTAGTTCATGGAGAACTTGCCAGCCTATTTTCTTCAAAACAGAAGATAAAGAATTTGAAATATATAA
Organism: uncultured Prochlorococcus sp.; assembly: GCA_902572595.1. GTDB lineage: Bacteria > Cyanobacteriota > Cyanobacteriia > PCC-6307 > Cyanobiaceae > Prochlorococcus_A. The sequence continues at coordinate 14,573 of CACGGL010000006.1, read as the reverse complement.
AAATAAACTAAATTTACTAAATCCCAGTGATCTAAAACTTTGGAAGATTAATCAAGCAATACCCAAATTAGAAATGGAAATAAACGGAAAAAATAATCCTCTTGAGCTTGGCTTACAAGATCTTATAGATTTTAATAAAGGTTGTTATTTAGGACAAGAAACAATGTCAAAAATAAAGAATGTTTCTTCTTTAAAACAGGAAATAAGAATTTGGAAATCATTTGAATCTAATTTGAATTTAGAAGTTGAAGATAAAAATTTATATATAAATTCTGCTAAGGATATTTCTGTAGGCAAAATCACTAGTTTTTTTAAATCAGATTCTCAAATAAAAGGTTTAGCAATGATAAAAAGAAAATATTTAGATGAAGGAAGTTATTTTTTTTCAGAAATTTTTGGAAAAATTATTATTAATAAATCTGTAGGATCAATTTTTCTTTAATTGATTTTTGATTAAATATTCTGCAATTTGTAGAGTAGCCAAACAATCATCTTTGTTATATTGAATAATTTTTTTTAAAAATATTTCGTTTTCTGTAATTTGATATTGTATCCACCAATAAAGGGCTTTCGAGCCATTTGCATTTTTCTGCATCCATTCAAATCCAAGCCAATTAGAAACAGTTTTTAAGCCATAGTTTTTTAATGGTAATATCCAAGACTTTCGTATGAAGGTATGTAAGTCTATAAATCTTGAGGTAAGTGAATCAATTTCTTCAAAACTAAAATTTAGGTTTTTAGCAATATTAATTATTGCTATCTTTTCAGTTTCTCCGTAATGTAAAACTGGCCATTCCTTCTGTGAAAAAAGTATTTCAATAATTTTCCTGTAAGATTCTCCTTTATTGTTTTTGAGATTTAAGATTGGTATATAAGTAAGATCTTCTTTTTTTGTAAACAAATTATTTATTTTTAAAAAACCATATAAAAAGTCATGCTTATCATCTGGATTTGACTCAATATCAAATACATAAAATCCCGAACATGTTTTTTCTAGTAGATCGTTAGTATTATTTTTATTGGCAATGCGATATGGTTCTCCAGAAATATAAGCTTGTGCTTGCTTTACAAATATGGACGCTTTCTCATACTTTTGATCGTTGAATTTAGATAATTTCTCTCCAAGTTGTTTTTCGCTATATGAAGCTAATGTTTGGGTATCAGATATTCCATTTTTTATTAGTAGTGAGGCTGTTTTGGATCCTATCCCATCTATATCTGTTAGATATCCATTTTCTTTTGCTTCTTCGTCACAAAATTTTTGCCATGAACAAATAGTACATTTTCTTCTATCTTGAGTTATTTCTGGCATAAATCCCTCCAAGCATTCATTCAAACTTAACAAAATATTCAAAACTTTTTTTCTTAATTTTTTATTCAAATAAATTTCTTCAACATTAACTTTTTTATTAAAACTTGAAATTACTAATCCTTTCTCAATTTTAGATTCTTGAAAAGATTCCAAAAGCATAGAACTAAAAGTTAAGTCGAATAAATGTTCTTTAGTGGTTTTGTGGCCTAACTTATAAACAGCAGGTAAATATTTATATTGTCCCCATTTACTTTTACCTTTAGTCTTTACAAGTAATTGTGGACGTATCTCTGCGTTAATATTTTGGAAAAGATTCCCTTTGATTTTTAATCCAATTACCCCTTGATAACCATTTTTACAGGCTTTTAATCCTGTATATATTTCACTATTACAAAATTCATAGAAAATTTGAAACTGATTAATTTTATCTATAGCTTTATGGGGAGACCAAACTTCATAAGATTTTTTACCCTTAAAATCTAGCCATGCTTTTCTTTTGCATCTTATAAAACTTTTTAAATGAAGAGAATTCAAATTATTTTTTAAGAGCGGTTTTAAAATTTACTCATATAAATTAGTATAGATAATTAGAAGAAATCAAGGAACTTTTAAATTTGACAGCTGATCAATTAGATAAGATAAAATTTGGAACTGATGGGTGGAGAGGAATCATTGGATTTGATTTTAATTTATCCAATCTTTCAAGAGTTGTTGTTGCTGCATGCCAGGAGTTGCATTATCAATACTATAAAGAAGTTAATTCAAAGAAAATTATTATTGGATATGATCGAAGATTTATGGCTTGTGAATTTGCCAAGCAAATAGTACCTTTTGTAAGAGGATGTGGTTTCGAACCGATCTTATCTAATAGTTTTGTTACAACACCCTCTTGTAGTTTCTATGCCAAAGAAGTCGGTTGTCTTGGAGCGTTAGTAATTACAGCAAGTCATAATCCATATAATTGGCTAGGTCTTAAAATAAAGAGCTTTAATGGATGTTCTGTTGATGAATCTTTTACAAGTGAAATTGAAAAAAGATTAATACTTGGAAATTCAATTGAAAAAATAGATGGTGTTAATCAATTGGTAGATATTAAGAAATTTCATTTAGATAGAATTAAATCCCTTTTTGATATTGACTTTATTTCCAATAGATTGAAAAAAATGAAATTGAAAATTTTTGTAGATTCTATGCATGGTTCAGCTGCAAATTGTTTGGCTGAGATTTTTGCTTCTAATGATTTAGAAGTTATTTCAGAAATCAGGAAAGATGCTGATCCTTTTTTTGGAGGAAAACCTCCTGAACCTCTTTTAAATTATGTAGATGATCTAAATCAAATATTACTGAAAAATTCAACAAATGAAGTTAAAACTTTAGGAATTATATTTGATGGCGATGGTGACAGAATTGCGGCAATTGATGAAAAAGGAAGATACTCTAGTACTCAAGATTTACTTCCATACTTTATTAGCTATTTGGGCGAAATTAAAAAAAATTCTTATCCAGTTTTAAAGACTGTTAGTGGTTCAGATATTATTAAAAATATATCAGAGAGTCAAAATAGAGATGTTGTTGAACTTCCAGTTGGCTTTAAATATATTGCTGAAAAAATGATTAAAGAGAAAATATTTATTGGAGGAGAGGAATCTGGGGGAGTTGGTTTTGGTGACTTTATGCCTGAAAGAGATGCTCTATATGCAGCGATGGTTTTATTAAATGGAATTGCTGAAAAATCTCAATATTTATATGAAACCTTAGATGAAATTCAAAAAGATTTTGGGCCAAGTTTTTATAAAAGAATAGATATTAAATTTCCAAATCAGTCAGAAAAAAATAGTGTAAAAGAATTTATCATAGATAATATTCCTGAGAATATTAATAATCACAAGTTAAAAAGTATCTCAAAGATTGATGGAATAAAGTTGAGAATTGATAAAAATTTTTGGCTTCTTTTTAGGTTTTCAGGAACTGAACCTCTTTTAAGGTTATATTGTGAAGCACCAAAAGAGTCTTATTTAGATGAGTTATTGGAGTGGGGTCAAGTATTTATAAATTCGGCAGAAAAATAAGGATGAAAAATTTATATTTAGCGAGTAAGAATAAAGGTAAAATTGAAGAATATAAGAAATTGCTTGCTGGAGTTAATTGTAAATTATTACTCCAGCCAGAATTATTTGAAGTTGAGGAGGATGGACTGACATTTAGAGATAATGCAATTAAAAAAGCGAGTGAAGTTTCGAGAAAAACAAATAATTTCTCAATAGCAGATGATTCAGGAATTTGTATTGAAGCACTAGGTGGTAAGCCTGGCATTTACTCATCTAGATATGCAGAAAATGATCAGAAGAGAATTGAACGAGTTTTAAGAGAACTTGATGGAGTTCAAAATAGAAATGCTTTTTTTATTGCCAATATTTGTGTTTGTTCCCCAAATGGTGAAGTGATTATTGAATCTGAGGCCAAATGTCATGGCAATATCATTTTAAACCCTAGAGGAAAGAGTGGTTTTGGGTATGACCCAATTTTTGAGGAGAGTTCTTCCAGATTAACTTTTGCAGAAATGAATAATGATATTAAAGAATCTTGTAGTCATAGAGGTAAAGCATTAAAAAAAATTATTTCAGATTTAATTGAAATTTTTTCTTAAATTCAATTAACCCAAGATCCATGAAGGCCATGAGGAATTGAAATGGGTAATTCATAAACAGCTAATTCTTTTAAATCTTTTGCGTCTAATATCACTAAATCGCTTCCTCTTCTTTCTCCGTTCCATAGAAGTATAAATAAAAATCCCTCATCTTCTTTTAAAGAGTTTTCTGATGGAACCATAATTGGTTCACTAACAAATCCACTTGGACCTGCTGACCAAGAAATCTCTTCCTTAGAAGTTAAATTTATTTTTTTTATTGCTTGAAGTGGAGCGTTCCCCAGCTTTTGAGATGTGCTTGCCATCCAACTAAAAGTTGCTTTTAATCCTAAGTTTTTAGGATTAACAACAGCAAATTCACAACATTGTTCACTGAAAGTTTCAAGTTCACAAGTTTTTGTCTTTAGATCGATAATTGATCTTTTCAGTTTTCCTTCTGGAAATTTATCAAAGTCAATATCCCTAAAATTCTCGTCTGGACCAACTGATGGGAACTCATCATAAAAAATACTATCTAATACAATTTTGGAATCTTTTTCAAATGCATTTACATGATGAAAAACGAATCCTTCTGGAGCATCTATTGTTAAAGGAGGCTGTCCCCTGAATAATCCACTTTCTCTGGGAATGATAAAAAACTTTGCCTTTTTATTTGGGTTTGACTTTAGACATTGTGCTGCTCCTCTTTGACCCATTACAAATGGAAGAGGATTGAAATCAATAGCATTTTGTAAGAATATTGCCCAATTAGTTGTAATTGCGAAATCATGAAGGAATGCAAAGCCATTAAAGGTATCTTTTCTATCGAAAATGAGCTTTCCAGAATTTGTCCCAGCATTGTTAAATTCCATTAATCTAATGGTACTTTTTGGCCCGGTTTGTACTCCAAAAGTGACTAAAAGTTCTGAAGATGAATTTGAGTTTAGGTCTGTTTTGGGATGAGCACTGAATGCTTCGTTAGGCTTGAGTACCCCTTTTAATGTTGTTAAACCAATAGTGTCAAGACTATCAGGATCCATTGCATGTGGACCTGCTGCTTCCCATAATGCGAGAATTTCTTCTCCTAATTTAATGACATGTGTATTAGCGATATTCTTGAATTTTAGATCTAATGCATTATTTAAAATTCCTCCATTTTTTTGTGTCCCAAAAACACCTCTATAAATAAATTTATTTATTTTTTCTTCTTCCAAATAGCCTTTAGTTTTAACAAATCTATTTGTTAAGAATGGCTGACCATTTTCGAATTTTATGGATGTTATCATTCCATCACCATCAAATGGATGATGAACCCATTGTCCCCCTCTTTCTAATATTCCAGGTCCATTTCTTAATAGTGTTCCATTTAGATTTTTGATATTATTACCTTTGCTAATTGTTAGAGGCTCTTTAGTTAGCTCCTTTTCTACATTTTGATAAGCACTTGACCAATCTTCTTTATTAAAAATTTTAAATTTATCAATTTTTTTATCTTGTAAATTAGTCACAACAAAATGATTACTTTGTCTATTTTCGCCAAAAATCAACTGAATTGTGGCTGATTCGAAAAAATTCCTATTTTATTATTTTTCTAACATTCCTTTACTGCTTGGAATTGAATCAGATCTTCTTGGATCTATTTCGGTAGCCATTCTCATTGCTCTCGAAAAAGCTTTAAAGCAAGCCTCAACAATGTGATGGGAATTACTGCCTCGTATTTGATTAATATGCAGAGTAATACCGCTATTATTTATAAAGGCAATAAAAAACTCTCTTACTAGTTCAGTATCATAATTTCCTATTCTAGGGGCTTTTAATTGAAGATCATAAGATAGATGCGGTCTACCAGAGCAGTCTAAAGTGACTTGAACTAATGCTTCATCTAATGGGGCAAAGAAATGTCCAAATCTGCTTATTCCTTTTCTTTCTCCCAAGGCTTTTGAAAAAGCTTTGCCTAATGCGATTCCTACATCTTCATTTGTATGGTGATCATCAATATGGGTATCTCCAATTGCTTTTATTTTTAAATCGAACAAACCATGACTGGATATTTGATGAAGCATATGATCTAAGAATGGTATCCCTGTATCAATCTCAGAAATTCCATTTCCATCTAAGTTTATAAATACAGAAATATCTGTTTCATTCGTTTTTCTTTTTATTTCAGATTGCCTTAGAGATGACATTTTTATGCAAAATACTTGGTTTACATTCCATTAATGCAGTAACCCGCATCAACATAAATTGTTTGGCCTGAAATGCCGCTAGAGAGATCACTTAATAAAAAAGCAGCTGTATTACCTACTTCTGTTTGAGTGACTGTTCTGCGTAAAGGAGCCTTTTCTTCAACATTGTGAATCATATCTAAAATGCCACCTATAGCAGAACTCGCAAGTGTTCTTATAGGCCCAGCACTTATTGCGTTAACTCTGACTTGTTTTTCGGGACCAAGTTCTGCAGAAAGATATCTTACTGAAGCTTCTAAAGCTGCTTTAGCAACTCCCATCACGTTATAGTTAGGAATTGCCCTTTCTGAACCTAAATAAGTTAATGAGACAACTCCAGCACCATCACTAAAAAGTGGTTTTGCTGCTTTACATAAAGGTGCTAACGAATAGGCACTTATATTAAGAGCCCTATCAAAACCCTCTGAAGTGGTAGCACTATAATCTCCAATCAATTCATCGCGTCCTGCAAATGCTAGGCAGTGAACTAATCCGTCAATTTGCCCCCAATTGTCTTTTATATTTTTAAAGATTTCTTCAATTTGAGCTGGATTTTGAACATCAAGAGGCAAAAATAACGATGGTTTTAAAGGTTCAGTTAGTTCTCTAACTTTAGACTCGAATCTTCCTTTATCATCAGGCAAATATGTAATTCCAAGTTCTGCGCCAGCTTTTGAGAGTTGTTGAGCGATACCCCATGCTATTGAACGATTGTTGGCAATTCCCGTAACAAGAATTTTTTTGCCAGTTAGATTTAGAAGCATTTTGTTTATTATTTCTATTATTCTCCTATATAAAAGTACCTATCTTTACGGATTACTGCAAAATATACAATAATTTTCAAATATCAAATAATTTTTAACTTGAATATGGTAAGAACAAATTCTATGGTTTTGGAATTAGGTTTTCAATTACCGAATTTCGAAATGTTAAATGCTAATTCTTCAAAAAATGAATATTTTAGTTCCCATAATCTAGATAATCGGCATTTACTTTTAATGTTTATTTGTGCCCATTGCCCATTTGTTAAATATATTGAGAATCAAATTTTCACCTTAAGTAAAGAAATTGAAAATACAGTTCAAACAGTTGCAATTTCTAGTAATGATATTGTCACTCATCCTTCAGATTCTCCTAAAAATTTGAGATTACAGGCACAAATACAGGGATGGAGTTTTCCTTATCTATACGATGAAAATCAAAATTTTGCCAAGGAATTAAAAGCGGCTTGCACCCCAGATTTTTATCTTTTTTCAAATGAAGGTGATGGAGATTTTTTATTGTATTATCATGGCCAATTAGACGATAGTAGACTAGGTAATAATATCCCTCTATCTGGAAAAGATTTGCGCTCTGCTGTAAAAGATTTGAATCAAGATAATTCTTATCCTTCAAATCAGATGCCTTCTTTAGGTTGCAATATAAAATGGACTCCTGGTAAAGAACCAAGTTGGTTTAAATGAATTAAAAATTTTTTTTACCCGTAGAATTATGGTTTAGGGTTAATATATTTACTATGCAGATACCTCCATTTACTTTAAATAGGCAGTACCACGAAATTGGCTCAGAAATTGAGAGTGAAGTTTTTAAAGTTTTAAAAAGGGGCCAGTATATTGGAGGACAAGAAATTGCCAAATTTGAGGAGAGTTTTTCAAATCTGATTGGTGTTGAAAATACTATTGGATGTAATAGTGGAACTGATGCTTTAGTATTAGCTTTGCGCGCATTAGATATTGGTGTGGGTGATGAAGTTATTACCTCATCTTTTAGCTTTTTTGCAACTGCAGAGGCTATTAGTGCAGTTGGTGCTAATCCTATTTTGGTAGATATAGATCCAGAAACTTATCTCATTAATATTGAACTAATAGAACAAGAAATAAATTCTAATACCAAGGCAATTATGCCAGTTCATCTATTTGGTAATGCAGTGAATATGACCTTAATAAAATCTTTGGCCAAGAAATATGACTTAAAAGTAATCGAAGATTGTGCTCAGGCAACATGCACAATGTGGGAAAATTCCAAAGTTGGTAGTATCGGTGATATAGGCTGTTTTAGCTTTTTCCCTACTAAAAATTTAGGAGCTGCTGGAGATGGTGGAGCAGTAACAACTTCAGATCAGAAGATTGCAAAAAAAATTAGAGAACTGGCTGTTCATGGCAGCCCAATAAGATATCATCATACCCAAATTGGATATAACAGCAGACTCGATACCATTCAAGCTGCCATATTAAACATTAAAATTAAATATATTTCTAAGTGGATTAATAATCGCCAAAAAATTGCTAATAATTACCTTGATTTATTAGAAAAAAATCCATTTATTAGTTTTCCAAAAATTAGCTCTGATTCAATTTCCCATTCTTGGAATCAATTTGTCATCAAATTAAGAAACGATAAATATTTTTTAGATGAAGATTTTTCAAATTTATTTGATACTGATTGCAAAAAATACTATTCCTTAAGGAATTTGGTAAAACAACAACTTTTTGAAAAAGGTATTAATTCAATTATTTATTATCCAATTCCAATACACGCACAAATAGCTTACAAAAATAAAAATTTTTCTAGAACGAAACTCACTAATACAGAGAGGATTTGTACAGAAGTTCTTAGTCTTCCAATGTTTCCTGAAATTTCTTATGAAGAGCAAGTTTATGTAGCAGAAAATTTAAATAAAGTTTTAAAGAATTGTATAAAGGAAATTCAAATTTCAGCATAAAGTGATTTAAATAATCTTTGTTGTATGTTGTGATTGACAATAGGGCTTGAATAATTATTTTTTTCTAAATTAGATATCTCCCCACTTAATAATTCTGAATTTGACACTTTAGATAATTCAGGAATCCAATATTTTATGTATTCGCAAATAGGATCAAATTTTTTTGCTTGGGTATATGGATTAAAAATTCTAAGTGGTTTTGGATCCATACCGCTACTGGCGCTCCACTGCCATCCCCCATTATTTGCAGCTAAGTCTCCATCAACCAAGATATCCATAAATTTTTTCTCGCCCATTTGCCAATTGCATATAAGATCTTTTACCAGAAATGAAGCGACTATCATCCTACATCTGTTATGCATCCAGCCAGTACAATTTAGTTGACGCATTGCAGCATCAACTATAGGTACTCCGGTCTCTCCGTTGCTCCAATGCTGAAACCATTCATTATTGTTTTGCCATGGAAAGTGATCCCATTTTTTTCTATATGGACCTTTCTCTAGCTCTGGGAAATGGAATAAGCAATGTTGATAAAATTCACGCCAAATAAGTTCTTTTTGCCAGGTTTCAATTGATAAATAATTTCCTTGATTTTCCAAATCTGAATTTAAATTTAATGTGGCGTTCCAAACTTTTCTAATACTTATGGTGCCGAATCTAAGAGATGCACTTAGAAAAGATGTCCCATTATGGGAAGGAAAATCTCGTGCAGAATTATAAGAATATATTTTTTTTTCGTTAATGAAGTTTTCTAATAATGTTTCTGCAGCATTCTCTCCAGGTCTACATGGACAAATATTCGAACCAGGAAATTTGATATTTTTGATAAATTTCTCTAGAACCGAATCAGATGAATTTATTGTCTTATCTTTAAGTTTATTATCTATATCTTTAAACTGGAAAAAAACTTTATCTTGTTCATATGAACCTAATAAATTCATTTTTGATTTAAGGTTTTTATAAAAAGGTCCATAAACTGAATAAGGATTATTATTCCCTGAAAATATTTTTAAAGGTTCTACTAATAAGTGATCCCAAGTTTCAATAACCTGAATATTTTGTTCTTTTAAATTTTTTTTTATTTGTAAATCGCGATTAATCTCATAAGGTTCAATTGATCTATTCCAAAAAACAAATTTAGCATCTATTCTCTTTGCTAATTGAGGAATTATTAATACCGGATCTCCTTTTCCCATAACTAATCTACTACCCATTTTTTTCCAATTATTTCCTAATTCTTGGAGTGAATTTCCTAGAAACCAAGCTCTTGAACTTGCATTGAAATCGTGTGAGTAATTTTTATCAAATATATAAGTTGAAGTAATAGCATTTGATAATGAAAATGCTTTGATTAGAGCTTGATTATCAAATATTCTTAAATCCTTTCTATGCCAAAAAAGTATTCTAGGTTTATTCATGATTTATCTAAAAATTGTTTAGCTCTAAACCAAGCCGTCACAGTTTTTGCGTCAAGAATTTCATCCCCACTAGAAATAAGATTATCTAGTTCGTCTGGATCTAAAATTAATACTTCTATATCTTCATCTAAATCTCCTTTTACCTCGGAATTGAGTTTATTTAAATCACGGGCTAAAAATAAATAAATTTCTTCATCTGCATAACCAGGAGCAGGGACAAGAGTTCCCAGTTCATCCCATTTGTTTGCACTGAATCCAGTCTCTTCTTGTATTTCTCTTTGAATTGAATTAATAGGAGTTTCACCTATTTCTAATGTACCCGCTGGAAATTCTAATAAATATCTTGAAACAGCAAATCTATATTGCCGCAGAATGATAACTTTATTGTCTTTTGTAATAGGTACGGCTAATGCTGCCCCAGGATGCTTAATGAATCCATATTCACCTTCATGTCCATTTGGAAGCTCAATCCTATTTATTTCGAAAATAAATTTTTTTGACTTTAACTCAGATATTTTTTCTTTAAAAATTGATCTTCTTATAAGGTTTTTATTGCCCATAATTTTTAAATAAAAATAGCCTAACAGTTATTTTTTGGTTTTGTAAATTATTTATATAGACCATTTTGGGGCATCAAACTTTGTGATTTTTTGGCTTCTACTTAAGATTTCAGATAATGGTGTAATAACAAAATTACGATTCATAAATCTAGGGTGAGGTAATGTTAATTCCTCGTTAACAGTATGAAAATCCTCCCACCAAAGAATATCTAAATCGAGACATCTTGATAGCCATTTCTTATCTTTTGGCGTCTTTTCTCTTCCGAAAAATCTCTCTAACTTTTTTAGCTCTTTTAGAAGTAATTTAGCTTTTTTAGTTGATGGTTGTGGAAAAGAATTGCTTTTTACAAGTAATAGAGTATTTAAATAATTTGGCTGCTCATTTTCAACACCATGGGGTAATGTCTCATAAATTGAAGACCAAAAAAAGTTTGCATGAAATTTGCTTTTCTCTTCTTTTTTTTTGTTAGGACTGTCTCCCCACTCATTTATTATTTCCTCTATTTTTGGTTTGCAAATTAATAGTGACTCAAGAGGGCTTCCGAATTTACTATCAATATTTGCTCCGAGGGATATACATAGTCCATTTTTGATATTAAGATTTGATAATTCCACTACAAAAAACGAAGTTATTGGATAAATTCTATATCAGGCATTTTTAAAGTGATTTTGAATTCCGAGTTAAAAGAAAAAGGAGAAATGAAAGATTTAATGAATTCGAAGGATTCTTTTAGAGCTTTCCCTTTGGCGGCAATTACAGGTCATAGCTTATTGAAATTATCTTTACTTTTGGCAGCAGTTGATCCTAGTTTAGGAGGAGTGATTATCGCTGGCAAAAGAGGTACTGGAAAGTCAGTATTAGCAAGGGGTTTGCATACTTTACTTCCTCCAATAGAGGTATTAGATAATGAATCAATCATGGAAAAGCTAACTATGAGTAATAGTAATACTTCATTAAGACCTATTGGTAGGAACCTAGATCCAGATAAACCAGCGGAATGGGATATTAGTACTAATAAATTGTTAGAGGAGTTAATTGGAAGTGATTATTTGAATCAAACTGAAGAAATTCCAAAAAAAGTAAGAGAGGCTCCATTTATTCAAGTTCCCATTGGCATAACTGAAGACAGACTTGTTGGATCAATTGATGTCGCTGCCTCATTAAGTACGGGGGAACAAGTTTTTCAGCCTGGAATTTTGGCAGAAGCTCATAGAGGTGTTCTTTATGTAGACGATATAAATTTATTGGATGATGGTATTGTAAATTTAATTCTTGAAGCCACAGGAAGAGAGAAAAATAATATTGAAAGAGATGGTTTAAGCCTTTCTCATCCTTGTAAGTCACTTTTAATAGCAACTTATAATCCTGAAGAAGGTGCTCTAAGAGATCATGTTTTAGATCGTTTTGCCATCGTGCTTTCCGCAGATCAATCTATTGATAATACTCAAAGAGTTGAGATTACAAAATCTGTTTTATCGCACGCAGAAAATAATATTAAATTTTCAGAAAAATGGTCTGAAGAATCTGATAATTTATCCACTCAATTAATTTTGGCAAGGCAATGGTTAAAGGATGTCAAGATAACAAAAGAGCAAATAACCTATTTAGTGAATGAAGCTCTTAGAGGAGGAGTAGAAGGGCATAGATCAGAATTATTTGCAGTAAAAGTAGCAAAGGCTAATGCAGCTCTTCGAGGCGATGAGAATGTAAACTCTGAAGACCTAAAAGTCGCAGTAAGGTTAGTGATTCTTCCAAGAGCAATGCAAATACCTCCAGAAGATGATGATATTCAACCACCCCCTCCAGAAGATCAGATTCCCCCACCTCCCCCTCAATCAAACAATGAAGAGTCTGAACCTGAGGCTAATGAAAATGATAATAATCAAGAGCAAGAGCAACAAGAAGATAATTCTGATGGAGAAGAAGAATCTACTCCCGAAATACCTGAGGAATTCATATTAGATCCTGAGGCATGTATGGTTGATCCTGATTTATTACTTTTTTCATCAGCAAAAGCTAAAGATGGAAATAGTGGGAGTAGATCAGTGATATTTAGTGACAGTAGGGGAAGATATGTAAAACCCATTATTCCAAGAGGTAAAGTTAAAAGAATTGCTGTAGATGCTACTCTCCGAGCTGCCGCTCCTTATCAAAAATCTAGAAGATTAAGGAATCCTAATAAATCAATTGTTATTGAAGAAAATGATTTTAGGGCAAAGCTTCTTCAAAAAAAAGCAGGGGCTTTAGTTATTTTTCTGGTAGATGCTAGCGGCTCTATGGCTTTAAATAGAATGCAAAGTGCTAAAGGTGCTGTGATAAGACTTTTAACAGAGGCATATGAGAATAGAGATGAGGTAGCTCTTATTCCTTTTAGAGGTAATCAAGCCGAAGTTCTTCTACCTCCAACAAGATCAATAACTGCTGCAAAAAGAAGATTAGAAACAATGCCTTGTGGTGGAGGATCACCATTGGCACATGGACTTACACAATCAGCAAAAGTAGCAAAAAATGCTCTTTCAACAGGAGATATAGGTCAAGTTATTGTTGTGGGAATTACTGATGGAAGAGGAAATGTCCCATTAGGATTATCTCTAGGGCAAAATGAGGTTGAGGGAAAAGATAATGAAAATGAAAATGTCAATTTAAAACAAGAGGTTCTTGATATCGCTGCAAAATATCCAATGCTTGGAATAAAACTCTTAGTAATTGATACAGAAAGAAAATTTATAGCAAGTGGATTTGGTAAAGAATTAGCAGAGGCAGCCCAAGGGAAATATGTCCAACTGCCAAAAGCTACAGACAAAGCAATAGCGGCTATGGCTTTAAATGCCATAAATGAATTCTAAATATTCCTTATGGGTAAATTTCGTTAAGGAATTTTGAAAGTCCAATCGTTAAATCCCTTATTGATTTAGTAAGTTCTTTATCTTGTGTTAATTTCTCAAAATCATCACTCATAGCATCTATTTTGGTGGAGATAGACCTAGCAGCATTAATTGTCAATTTAATGTCATTGAGGGTTTCTTTGTCATCGATAGTAGACAAAATGTTATTCAAATGATTAGCAGCAACTGTAATTTTTTTAATTAGAGGCTCAACTCTTTGTATTTCTTTTTTCGATAAATAAATTAGTTCATCAAGATTTTCTTGTGTTCTGTCAAATTGGTCAATTGAGTTAACTACATTCTCAATCAAGTTTTCTTGATTTGTTTCTTTTAGAATTTGACTTATTTTATTAGTTATATTTGAAAGACTTGATAGTTGTTTACCTGTAATAGTGTCACCCTGACAAATAATTAATTTGGTATCGCATTTTTCGGAAGTAGGTTTTTCAATATTCTTAGGAATTGTTTTGTCACTAGTTTCTAAAGCGACTTGCACATCTCCTCCAAGAAAAGAATTCGTAACTACTCTTGCAAATGCTGGCCTTGGGAGAATAATGTCAGGATTATTTAAAACTATTTTTGCTTTAATTGATTCATTAGTAAACAAGATATCTTCTATCGATCCTACTAAGATTCCTCTGTAAGTAACTGGAGATTTTTTTGATAAACCGCTTGCGTTATTGAATTCAGCAAAAAGGTGCCAATTTTTTGAAGATAATCTTACTCCTCTTAGCCAAAAAGAAAAAAATGTGAATATTAAAATTCCTCCTAATAAGGAAAACCCAACTATTGAATCTCGGAAGCTTCTACGCATAATTTCTAAA
>CACGGL010000005.1:0-54864 GCA_902572595.1 uncultured Prochlorococcus sp. | reverse complement strand
TATGAAATGATGGGGGAAACCCCATACTCCTCACACACTAAATCGCCCGATTAATCGGGCTTTTTTAGATATTTTGTTACTTATATTATTTTATCTGTAATGAAATCATCACTTAAAAGAATTGCTTGCTAAATTTTCAAAAAGGAATACTTAAATTATGTCATCAGCTCCAGCCGTAACTGATTCTTCATTTGACAAGGATGTACTGCAAAGTGATCTACCAGTATTGGTTGATTTTTGGGCACCATGGTGCGGTCCATGTAGGATGGTTGCACCAGTTGTAGAAGAAATCTCAAAAGACTTTGAAGGTAAGATTAAAGTTTTTAAATTAAATACAGATGAGAATCCAAATGTTGCCAGTCAATACGGAATTAGAAGTATTCCTACATTAATGATCTTTAAAGGGGGGCAGAAGGTTGATACCGTTGTTGGAGCTGTTCCAAAAGCTACTCTTTCTGGCACTTTAAGTAAGCATTTATAAATTTAATAGCTTTGCATAAAATTGGACTTATAGATTATGGGATGGGTAATATCCATTCTGTAACAAAATCTCTAGAAAGTCTTGGAGAAGAAATAATATTAATTAAGAACTTTAGTGAGTCTAAGCTTTGTAAGGCGATAATACTTCCAGGAGTTGGGGCATTTGATCCAGCTATGAATAATCTTAAAAATACGGATTTGATAACTGATTTGAAAAATTGGATTAAAAGTGGGAAGTCTTTTTTCGGGATATGTTTAGGTCTTCAACTCCTTTTTGAATCTAGTGAAGAAGGAGAAGTTCAAGGGCTAGGGGTTTTAAAAGGAAAAATACAAAAAATACCAAATATAGTTAACCAAAGAACCCCACATATGGGTTGGTGTCCACTTTTACCTACAAAACCAAATACTTTATTAGAGCTCGAAGAATTAAATAATTGGGTCTATTTTGTACATTCCTATCATGCAATCCCAGATGACTCAAAT
Organism: uncultured Prochlorococcus sp.; assembly: GCA_902572595.1. Lineage (GTDB taxonomy): Bacteria > Cyanobacteriota > Cyanobacteriia > PCC-6307 > Cyanobiaceae > Prochlorococcus_A. Next base: position 53,901 of record CACGGL010000005.1, on the reverse strand, counting down.
ATTATTGCAGCTCAGGTTGATTATGGTTCGGAAAAATTAACTGCAATGATTGAGAATGATAATTTATTAGCCTGCCAATTTCATCCAGAAAAATCTGGTAAAACTGGAGAAAAACTTTTGAGAAGATGGCTTAGTAATATTCAATAACTGATTATTAGGAATGAAGACAAACTTAAGATTAATAGGTGGCAAAAAACTCCAAAGTCCAAATAATTCTTATACCAGACCTACAACTTTGAGAGTGAGAGAGGCAATATTTAATATATTGAACAATAGAGTTGAAAATAGTAACTGGTTAGATTTATTTAGTGGAACAGGTGCTATATCTTGTGAAGCCTATAATCACGGGGCAAGAAAAATACTTGCAATTGAAAAAAATAAAATCAACTCAAAAGTTTGCTTAGAAAATTTACTATCGTTGGAGAATATAGAGAATAGGAGAAATGATATCGAAGTTATTTGTAAAGACGTTTTGAAGTGGACAAAACCAAATTATAAGAGAAACTTAATATCTAGAAATATCGATTTAAACAAATTAAAATTTGATTTTGTTTATCTAGATCCTCCATACGAGGTTGATTTCCATGATTTAGTTTTAAATCAATTATTCAATTGTAATTTTTTAAAAAAAGATTCAATTGTTATTTGTGAACATTCTCCAAACACATTTATTAAAAAAAGTGCTTTGTGGGAAACTATAGATATAAGGAACTATGGGCAATCAAGATTAACATTTTTAATCAATGTCCAGCATCCCTGAACCTCTTCTGTATTGATTCCATGCACTTACGAATAATCCAAGAAGAGTTATAGGAACTAAACCTAAAACAATTCCACATAGAAGAGGCTCGATCATTTTTTTGCCTTTTTTGAATTTCTTACCCACAATTGTTACATAGAGACTATTTTTTGTGTCAACATCTTCATCATCTGCAGCAGAAAGAGACTTAAAGAGAGAATTCTTAAAAATTTTTTTTATTGTTTTTGGAGTTTTATTAATTTGTTTTTCAATATTTTTCATCAATCATCATGAAAATAACAAATATATTATTGAAACTCTTCAGGTTAATGGTTCTGCTGACGAAGGAGATGCTCTTTTTAAGATAAATTGTGTTGGATGTCATGGAATTACAGCAAGAGGATTAGTGGGCCCAGACTTACACTCAATAACTCAACGTTTGAATGATAAAGAGATAATAAAACAAGTTACTGGAGGCCTCACTCCTCCTATGCCAAGTTTTGAAATTGATCCCGTAAATATGTCCAATTTATTAAAGTATCTTCATAGCCTTGAATGATTTTGGGGAAAAATTTTTCAAATTTAAAAGTAATATTAGTTGAACCAAATGGCCCCTTAAATGTAGGGAGCGTTGCTAGATTATGCAGTAATTTTGAAGTTGATGAATTAAGAATTGTATCTCCAAAATGTGATATCTTCTCTTTAGAATCGAAAAAAATGGCACTTAAAGGTCAAAAATTTCTTGAACATTGCAAGATTTTTGATGATCTTCAAAAAGCAATTTTTGATTGTGATTTAGTTCTAGCATCTTGTGGAAGGATTGATGTAAATAAAGATTCATTTTTTGAGTCTTCTGAAGATATATTTGATTGGACTTTATCTTTTAAAAAAATACATAATTTAGCAATTATATTTGGCAGAGAAGATAGAGGCTTAACGAATAGTGAATTGCTTCTGGCAAATAAAACTTTCAATATCCCAACTTCTCAGAATAATCCTTCATTAAATCTTTCTCACGCTGTTTCAATAGTTTTGTATGAATTAAATAAGTCTTCTAAAAAGAATTTAAATAATGAATTAAAAGTTTTTAACTTAGCATCATCGAAAGAAATACATGATACATTTGCTGAAATAGAGGAAATGCTTTTGGGAGTTGGATATCTCTTAAAACATACTTCTAAGGTTAAAATCAGTAAATTTAAGAATTTTATTTTAAGGGCAAATACATCAATGCACGAAATAAATGTTTTAAGAGGAATTGTCCATCAAATAAACTGGTTTTTGAAGAATTCAAAAAGAAATTAGTTACATAATTATTTATATTAGATTTTATTTCTTTGTAGTTTTAATTTAAAAGGGATATTTACTAAAAACATTTTCTGAAGTAACATCTATTGATTATTTGAATAATTAAGAAAACTAAAACTGTGCCTACAACAAAGAAAAGAAGAGTTTTTCCTTTTACAGCTGTAATCGGTCAAGAAGAAATGAAATTGGCTCTCTTATTAAATGTTATTGATCCAAGAATTGGAGGCGTGATGATAATGGGTGATAGAGGGACTGGAAAGTCTACTACAATCAGAGCCTTGGCTGATTTGTTGCCTGCAATCGATGTTGTTAAAGACGATCCATATAATAGTTCTTTAGTAGATCCTGATTTACAAAGTAAAGAAGTTTTGGAAAAAATTACTCAAGGAGAAAATCTAGAGAGTATTCAAAAACAAGTACCTATGGTTGACTTGCCTTTAGGGGCTACTGAAGACAGGCTTTGTGGAACCATTGATATAGAGAAGGCTTTGAGTGAAGGTGTTAAGGCATTCGAACCAGGATTGTTGGCTAAAGCTAATAGGGGATTACTATACGTTGATGAAGTCAATTTGCTTGATGATCATTTAGTTGATGTACTTCTAGATTCGGCCGCTTCAGGATGGAATACAGTTGAAAGGGAGGGAGTTTCAGTTAGACATCCTGCGAGATTTGTCCTTATTGGGTCAGGTAATCCGGAAGAGGGTGAATTAAGGCCTCAACTATTGGATAGGTTTGGAATGAGTGTTGAGGTTAAGACAGTAAGAGATGCTGAATTAAGAGTGCAAGTTGTAGATCAAAGAACTTCTTTTGACGATAATCCTGATGAGTTTTCATTAAGTGTTGAGAAACAACAGGATGAACTTCAACAAAAGGTTATTAATGCACAAGAAATATTAAATTCTGTTCAAATGGACGATGATCTAAGATTGAATATTTCTGCAATCTGTGGAGAACTAGATGTTGATGGTTTACGTGGAGATATTGTTACAAATAGGTCTGCAAGAGCAATTGCAGCCTTTGAGGGCAGAACTGAAGTGCAAGAAGATGACATAGCAAGGGTTATTTCTTGTTCTTTAAGACATAGACTAAGAAAAGACCCTCTAGAACAAGTTGATTCAGGTGAAAGAGTCATTCAAGCTTTTTGTAAAGTATTCGATTTGGATGAAAAAGAAAATCTTTCAAGATTTCAATTGTCTGCTGAAGCTTAACAACAGTGAGAATAATTGGGATTGACCCTGGATTAGCTAGAGTTGGTTATGGAATAATAGAAATAGAAAATGAAAGAAAGGTATTATTAGATTGCGGCGTTATTGAGACAGGTAAAGATAAAAAAGAAGAAGATAGACTTTATGAGATATTCCAAGATCTTAATAAATTAATAAATCATTGGAACCCAACTGCAGCGGCGGTAGAAAAATTTTTCTTTTACAGGTCTAGTACTACCATTAGTGTGGTGCAGGCTAGAGGTGTCATTATGATGGTATTAGCTTCTAAAAAAATTCATGTTAGTGAATATTCACCTGCGCAGATAAAATTAACAATTGCTGGGTCTGGAAAGGCATCCAAGAGAGATATTCTTGATGCTGTTATGTATGATTTAGATCTTGACAAACCTCCAAAACCAGATGATTCAGCAGATGCATTGGCTATAGCACTCACAAAACTAAATGAAGATGGCTTTAATTAAAATTTAATATGACGATCTTTGAAAATAAGAAAATGGAGAGGGTTTCGTTTAGAAAACTCAGAGATGGGATTTCTCTTAATCAAAGAGAAAATGTAGAAAAGAATGTAAGATTGTATGTTGATTCATTTGTTAAGGGATATAAAAATATTGGTTATATAGCAATATATTGGCCCCTAAAAAATGAAGTAGATATTACAAGTCTTAAGAAAAAATTTACTTTAGCTTTGCCTAGATGTAGTGATAAAAAAGAGTTGTTATTTTATCCTTGGGATGAAAAACCTCTTACCAAAGATTCTGAGGGTATACTAAGTCCAAATAACTCTTCCCCATTAAGTCATTTGCAGATAAGCATGATGCTTGTTCCATGTCTTTCCGTTGATAAAAATTTAATTAGGTTAGGTTATGGAGGAGGTTATTTTGATAGATTAAGGAGAGATAAAAATTGGAGAAATGTTCCCTGCATTGGAGTATTGACTTCTATTTGTGTAAGTAAGATTCCATTAACTAGGGCTGATTGGGATATTCCGTTATCAGGTTTTATCACTGAAAAAGAAATATTTGTATAATAAAAGATTAATAAAATGATTAATTTATAGTTTTCAAAAATGGAAAATAAGGAAAAATACCATAACTTATCAAAGTTAGTAGAAAAGTTGAGGAAATCAGAAGATCCAAAAAGAAAATATGAGTACATTTTGTGGTTAGGCAAAAAATTGAAAGAACCAGGAAGCGAAATCCTTGTTGAAAAAAATAAAGTTAAGGGATGCGTTTCAGAAGTTTTTGTTAAGGCCAATATTATTGACGGTAAATTATTTTGGGAAGGATCTTCTGATGCCTTAATAACAAAAGGTTTATTAGCATTTTTAATTACCGGGTTAAATGAATTAACACCAAATGAGGTTGTTAAAATAGATAAGAAATTTATTGAGGATACTGGTTTGAAAGCAAGCTTAACACCTTCAAGATCAAATGGTTTTTTAAACATTTTATTGAAAATGCAGTCTCAAGCAAATGAATTTTTGTAGGTCTAATAATATAAAATTAAACTCAAAGTTAAAAGAAATAAAAAATGAGAAAATGCAAAATTGGGATTGTAGGTTTTGGAACTGTAGGTTCAGGTATTTATAAAATATTAAGTTCTGAAGTTGATACACATCCAATTCTAAAAGAGATAGAAATTGTAAAAATAGCTGTTAAAGATCTTAATAAAAAAAGGAATATTGAGCTAGATAATAATTTATTGACTGATGATCCATTTAAATTAATTAATGACCCCTCTATAGATGTAGTTGTTGAAGTAATGGGTGGGGTTGATTTGGCGAAAGATATTATTTTGCAATCATTAAAATTAGGTAAATCTGTTGTTACTGCCAATAAAGCGGTGATTGCAAGATATGGAGAAGAAATATATAAAACTGCATCTAAAGAAGGAGTTTATATATTGTCAGAGGCTTCAGTTTGCGGGGGGATTCCTATAATTGAACCTTTAAAAAGATCATTAAAAAGTAACAGCATAAAAAAAATGGTTGGGATAATAAATGGCACAACAAATTTTATTCTTACAAAGATGACAAATGAAAAAGCTGATTACAAGGAAACCTTAAAACTAGCTCAAAGCCTTGGTTATGCAGAATTTGATCCAACTGCAGATGTTGAGGGCCATGATGCTGCTGATAAGATTTCAATTCTTAGTGAACTTGCATTTGGAGGGAAAATCAAAAGAGAGGAGATACATTCTGAAGGCATTAGTAAAATCAATCTCAAGGATATCGAATATGCCAATAAATTAGGATTTGAAATAAAACTTTTGGCACTTTCCGAAAGAGGAAAAATTAATAGTTATGATTCACTTGCTTTGAATATTTGGGTAGGACCTTCTTTGATTCCAAAATCTCATCCATTGGCAACAGTTAAGGGCGTTAACAATGCCTTATTGATAGATGCTTATCCTCTTGGAGAGATAATGTTGTATGGCCCAGGTGCAGGGAGTGGTCCAACTGCTGCATCAGTAGTTTCAGATATCTTAAATCTGCATGCCGCATCAGTAAAAAATAGTAATTCAGTCGATCCACTATTATCTTTTGATTTCTGGAGAAACTGTCATATCATAGAATCTTCACAAATAAATAAAAAAAATTACCTTAGAATAATTTGTCTTGATAGTCCTGGTGTAATAGGAAAGATCGGGGATATTTTTGGAAAGAATAATGTATCAATCGAATCAATTGTTCAACTAGATGCAAGTGAGGACAAAGCTGAAATTGTCGTTATTACTCATGAGGTAGATAATGGTGATTTTGAGAATTCGAAAGAAGAAATAAATTCGCTAAATGAAGTCAAAATTATTGCAAGTCAATTAAGTTGTATTTAAAAAAAAAGTTTGCAAATTTCTTCATAGCTTGGTAAACCGAAGAAAGTAAGTTTTTGGTTCTAGCACCTTAATGATTCATTCAAAACTTTTAGAAAATAAAAATGAAAATAAAAATTTAATTTTTTCTGAAAACCTTTATAAAGGTGCTTGTGTAAAAATTAAAAATAGCAATAAGACTTTTCAAGTAATTGGTTTAAATATAGGTAAAGAAATTTGTTGGGTGAGAGAGTGGCCTTTTGCCTGTAATTCTAAAAAAACATTTGCTTTAGAAATAAGTCAAATAACCTTACAAATTTTTTGCTCAAATAATTCTTCAGAAAAATTAAGTAATTATGAAATATGAAAAAAAAAGTTGTTTTATCAATATTTATTATTTTAATTTCTTTTTTACAGAATTCTTGCGGCTCAAAAAGAATATCTAAAAAAATAATAGTTGCAAGTTCTGGAAAAATTGAATCTTTAGATCCAGCTAGAGCAAATACTCTAAAAGCAATTCAATTAATTAGTTCTTTAGGAGACACATTATATGAATTAAATTCTGATGGAGAATTAATCCCTGAATTGGCTACGGGTATGCCAATTATTTCAAAGGATAGACTTCAAATAACTATCAATTTAAGAAAGAATGTTTTTTTTCACGATGGAACTGCATTTAACTCAAATGCTATAAAGTTTACCTTTGATAGATTCAAAAGAATTGGAACCATGAATTATATTTTAGGAAATAAGATTAAATCAATAGAAACGCCAAGTGAATATTCAGTCATAATAAATTTGAATAAACCATCAAGTTCTTTAAATGGTTTACTCACATCAGTAAATTTAACTCCAATATCTCCTACATTTTACAAACAATATTCTGATAAGTTTCTAAATGAAAAATTTGTTGGAACTGGCAAGTATGTGCTGACCAGTTTTTCTAATGAAGTCCAATCAATTATTCCATATTTGAATTATTGGGGTGAAAAGCCCTTAAACAAAGGCATTAATTTTGTTGGATATTCAAATTCATCTTCTCTTTTTGGGGCTTTAAAAAGTAATCAAATTGACGTGCTCTTATCAAATTCAATTGATGATAGTCAGAGAAAAAGTCTAAATAATTTAAGTAAAAATAAACAGTTTAAAGAAGGTAATAGTCCTTTCACTGAATTAAGTTTTATAAGCCTTAAAACTAGTTCTTATCCCTTAAGTAATCTTAATTTAAGACTGGCTTTGGCAAAAAGTCTTAATAGAAAATTAATTAGTGAAAAAGTAAGTTATGGATTAAGGAAGCCATCTAGATCAATTATTCCGCCGATATTAAAAAAAGATAATCAAGAACTTTGGCCTAAATATGATTATTTAGAAGCGAGAAAGCTATTACAAAAAGAAAATTATTGCAATGGAAATATTCTTAAAATACCTCTTACTTATAGATCGAATGTACCTGCTGACAAGCTTATTGCTCTGACATGGAAGGAAGAAATTAAAAATTCTTTGAAAGATTGTATTGATATTGAACTCAATGGGGTTGAATCTACAACAGTTTATAAAAATCTAAGTTTAGGAATATATACAGCAGTTATTCTTGATTGGACTGGAGCCTATTCAGATCCAGAAGCCTATCTCACCCCTCTTTTAAGTTGTAATGAAATAGTTGATGACATATGTAAAAAAGGAGAATCAGTTTACAGCGGTAGTTTTTGGGGATCCAACAAAGTGGAAAGTTTATTTCTTGAAAGTGAAAAAATAAGTGGAATTAAAAGATTAGAAAAACTTGTTGAAATTGAAAAAATAGCAGCAAGTTCAATACCTTACATTCCTATTTGGATATCCTCTCAAAAAGCATGGTCTCAAAATAAAATATCAAAACCTATTTTTAATGGTGCAGGAATAATTTCATTGAGTGATCTTGAGTTAATTAATGAGTAGAAATTTAAATAAACTACTAAATTATTCCTTATTAAAAATCTCATTAATACCGATAATGTTATGGATAATTTCTTCATTAGTTTTTATTTTATTAAGAATTGCTCCCGGCGATCCTGTCGATGCCATACTTGGATCTGGTGCAGATGAGATCTCTAGAGAATTTCTAAGAAATAAATTGGGGTTAAATGAACCTTTAATAAATCAATATTTTTCATATATTAAAAATATATTGCACTTAGATTTCGGCCAATCTCTTAGTACCCAAGAGCCAGTCCTAAATATTATTATTAAGTCATTGCCTGCAAGTTTAGAGCTTGGATTCTTTTCAATATTAAGTGCCACACTAATAGGATTTCCATTGGGTTTAATTGGCTTAAGAAAAAGAGGGAAAAAGACTGATTATATTGCGAGAATATTAGGAATTGCTACATATGCGATTCCTCCTTTTTGGGGCGCGATGTTAGCGCAATTATTATTTTCTGTGTTTTTTAATATTTCCCCAATTGGAGGTAGATTTCCAATATTTCAGCAACAACCTCAAATTACAGGTTTTCTAGTTTTAGATAGTATCATTTCAAATAATATTATTGCTTTGAAAGATAGTCTTTATCATCTCGCACTTCCTTCGATTACTCTTGGCTTTTTATTAAGTGGTATATTTAGTCGCTCCTTAAGAGTAAATTTGGGTAAGACATTAAAAAGTGATTATGTAAATGCTGCTATATGTAGAGGAATATCAAGGAAAAAAATATTTTTAAACCATGCATTGCCCAATGCTCTATTGCCAATTGTCACTATTTCTGGCTTGACTATGGCCTCATTAGCGGGAGGCGCTCTATTGTTCGAGGTAACTTTTTCATGGCCAGGTATAGCTTTAAGATTACATGAAGCTATTTCTCAAAGAGACTATACCTTGGTTCAAGGAATTGTAATTTTTACCTCTATGCTCATAGTCTCTTTAAATCTCTTTGTGGATATTTTAATCGCATATTTAGATCCGCGAATCGAATACTAATTTTCGGAAATTTCTTTTATTGTTTCAAGATCTAAAAGATGGAAATTAAGTCCCAAATCTCTTTGGTTTTTAACTAATTTAGGTATCTTTTGGTCTTTAATATTTTTTAAAAATTGAACTATAAATTTCGTAGATAAATCTTGTACTAATATTGGCTCTGAACCAATAAAAGATTCACTTATTTTGAAGACGTCATAATTTTCTTCATTGCTTTTATTAATTCTTATAGGAGAGAAATGACTTGCGCCTTCAATAATTAGAAATCTATTTGATGGATTATTTAAAGCAGAAAAAACTCTAAATTGTTCATTTATTAATGGTGTAATAAGGTCATATGTACCACCTATTAGAAGAGTTGGTGTTTTAATGCCTGTACTATTTTCTTTTGGCCATACTAAACTGCCAAATGAATTAAAACCTATAATCGCACTGGCTTTATTATTGTTACTTTTCTTAGGGAATGGTATTTCGCTCAACTGACATTGAAGTAATTTAGATAAATTTGTTACCGCAAAGTCTTTTAATGCCGAATCACATTTGTCCTCTAGTTGATCAGTAGGTTTATTACCTTCATATAAAAGTGCTATTAAAGCACCAAGTGAATGCCCCATTAAAATATAAGAATCATTAGGTAAACCAAATTCTCCATTTAAATGAGCTTTTAATACAGCATCTAAATCTTTAATTCTATATAAGAAAAAGTCTGCACTTCCTGGTATTGTTTCCTTACCTTCGAGTACTTTTATGAATGATTCTAAATTACTCCCTTTATGATCTATGTATAATATTGGCCAACCTCTTTTAGCTAATTCGTTGCCTATCCATTTGAAATTATTAATTTCGCCTCCAAGTCCTGGCATAAAAATTATCAGTTCTTTATCTTCATTTGTTTTATTGCCTTTCCATATTTCAATTTCAAAAGGTTTCACTCGGTGAGGAGCATAAATTTTTTTATCAATTTTTATAAGATCTTGAGTTGATTTTTTTTCAGTATTTTTGAAGGCATTTTGGTTCGTTCTTTCAAGTCTATTTAATTTGGATAAAAGTTCTTGTTGCATTGATAATTCATTTTTCCAAGATGAAATTATTAAAATTAAATTATCAATATCAAGTGAAATTTCTTCTGATGGTAATGCCTTTATTATTTCTAAAGTTGAAACTTCTTTTTTTTGATCTAATAAATTTTCTATAGTGTTATAAATTTCTGTTCCATTATTGTCATTTGGAACTTTAATGCTTTTGCTTAATTCTGTAAGAATTTTACGTCCTATCCAACTTCTTAATATTTCTCTATTTAATCCCTCTTCCTTGAAAACTGGAAATTCTAAAAATTTTGATAATTCAAAAACTCTTATTAATCCATTTTTTTTTAACCAATCTATTAATTCTGTTGAATCATCTTTGTATTTTTCTAATTTTGATAATTGTTCTATAGTAAGAGGGATTTCCATCTCTTCAAATTTAATATTTATCTTTTCAGCAGCCTTTAAACCATTATTAAAATATAAACCATAAAAACTAAAAAAAATTATAAAAATGTATTTCACTTGTGATTAGTCCAAATAGTTTACAAATTAGCAAAAATTGGTGGATTCAATTTCCATATAATTTGAGGTTAATAACCAAGATAAGATTTTACGCTGCATTTGGAGCAGGAGGTGTTATTTATTTAACATCACTTATTTTTAATAACATAGGATTATCGGCTACAGATATTGGCTTGGGGTTTACCATCTCAGCAATAGTTGGAACCGTAACAAGACTCTTTACAGGTAATTATCTCAATGAAACAGGAGAAATACAATTTCCAATATTTACTTCTTCAATACTAAGTATTGCCGCTAGCTTATGCCTCATTTTTTCAAGAGATACCTTTCTATACATAATTGGACAATCATTCGTTGGGGCTGCTGCAGGAATATATTGGCCTGCTGCCGAGTTTGGGATTCCTTATTTTTGCCATCCTATCGAAACACGCAAAGCTTATGCTCTTGTTAGAAGTTCGGAGGCATTAGGAATATTTCTAGGGGTATTCTTAGGGGGTTATATGACAAATTTTTTGTATTCTAAATCAATATTTATTAATGATATATTTTGCATGTTAGTTATCACATATTTAATATCTAGAAATAGTTCTTCTATTAAAAAAAACTTAGAAAATTTCCAAAAAAAATTAGTAAATCCAATTTATAAGAGACAATTGAAATGGAATAAGAATTCAACAATAATAATTTTATCTATTTTATTGATAACTACCTCTTTAGCTTTGATTCAAGTAACTTTGCCCCTGGATCTTGTTAAAGGTGGAATATATCGTAATGCATTAAGCAAAGAAATTATTAGTCTTATAATTTCTATTCAGTTAATTTTATTGTTGTTTTTACAATGGCCTGTAGGTTCTTGGATATCTAAGAAAGGAAGATTATTTGGCTTGAAATTTAGTTTAGTAAATTTCTCTTTAGCTTCATTTTTATTATTTATTTCTAGTTATTTGAATAACCCAGCTTTTTATTTAATTTCTTTTGCAATGATTTTAGTAAGTTTAGGGACTGCTTCATTTCTTCCAACATCAACAGATTTAGTTTTCAGAATAGCTCCTTCAAATAAAAAAGGTTTTGCACTTGCTCTGCTATCACAATGTTTCGCTATGGGTTATTTTTTTGGACCATTTATTTCAGGACGCATATTAGATCTATTTGGTTATGCTTCAATAATCTGGCTTTCGATATCTTGTTGTTGCTTTATTCTATTTACAATTCTATTTAAGAGATTATTTTAATTAATCTTTTCTAATTCAATAATTCTTCTCTCTCTTAGAAATAAGAAAAAAGGTGCGGAGAATGCGAAGGCTATAAGAAAAGTTCCAATATATACAACCCACATATTCTTCATTTTTAGTTTTTTTGATTCATTTACTATCCATATAAAAATAGCGCTTGCACCTACTAATATGTCTCTTGAAATTGACTGAGCTGCAGGGTTTGCATTCGCTAAAGAAATGAAGTTATTTATATCAAAGCTGTTTCCATATTCCCTAGCAAATTCAAAATTTGCCAACATTGGCAGGACAGCCCCCAAAATTGATAGAAAAAGGTAAAGAAAAGATAGTATCTGTTTATTATCTTTTAAAATGTTAAATAAATACACTTGTCAAAAATATTTCTTTTAATAATAGTATTTAAAAGCTTATGGTTGTTGCAAAGAATAATAAAGTTGAAGACAATAAATTTAAAAAAGGAAATTTAAATTTTGCCGTCGTTGGTCATGTTGAGTGGATAAATTTTTTAAAGGTTGATCAATTACCAAAACCCGGAGTCATTTCTCATTCTGAAAAGTCCCTTGAGTATCCAGCTGGTGGTGGATCTATTATCGCGAAAATACTTTCTGATTTGACTTTAAAGCAAATTCATTTTTTTACGTCATTAGGCAATGATGATTATGGAGATAATTGTTTCAAGATTCTCTCAAATATGGGAATTAAGTTGCATGTAGCTTGGCGTGATAAACCAACTAGAAGAGGATTTAGTTTAATTGACTCTCAAGGTGAAAGAGCAATAACAGTTATTGGAGAAAGGTTAGCTCCAACTCATAAAGACAATTTAGAATGGAACATTTTAAAAAAAATGGACGGAATTTTTATTACTGCATCTGATTCAGAGATTTTTAAAATGGCCAGATCAGCTTCAATACTGTGTACAACACCAAGGGTAGGATTAAATACAATTAATAATTCAAATGTTCTTTTAGATGGATTAATAGGCAGTAATCTTGATCCCGGAGAAGTTTTTTCTTTTTCTGAATTATCGTTAAAACCCAAATATACTATTAAAACCGAGGGAGAGAAGGGAGGCATAATATTCCCAGGAGGAAGATATAAGTCTCTTAAAAACAAAAAATTAAAGGTTGATTCTTATGGATGCGGCGATTCTTTTGCTGCTGGGATTCTTTATGGAATGGCATCTAAATGGGATATAGATAAAAGTTTAAATCTTGCTAAAGTAATGGGAAGAGACGCCAGTGAATTTTTCGGCCCATATGCAAATAGTGATGAAAAATAATTGAATTAAGACTTATATGAGCAATCAAGATAATAAAAATATACTTGTAGAAAACATTATTGTTTTCTTTTTATTTACTGTTCTTTTAGTTTTTAATTCTTTAAAAACTTTATCTAAAATTTTTTCCTATGGAATCATAAAAAAAGAAATATTAACTACTAAAAGTAACTTAGGCGTAGATATAAAAATAAAAATTAAGTCATGAATATATTTTTAGTTTTTCTAATTTTAGGAGTTATTTATTTGGGCTACAATAAAATTAATTCTAAGAAAACAAAGAACTTAAAATTAGATAAATTTAAAAATAAACTACAGAGCACACAAACAAATATTGAGAGGATTTTTTTAAGAGAGGAAGAAAAAACCTTTTCAAATCCTAATATAAATATTTGTATTGGGGTCTATGACAACGAAGAAAATATAAATAGAAAATCCAATATACACAGAGCAAGACTTTCAAAATTTAAGAAATCCAAATTAAATGGTGAAATGATATTTCAAGATGATGAACAAAGAATTTATAAATTTAATAATGGAAAAAAAGTTTACTTATAATTCTATTTCTAACTACACTCAAGACTTTCTCTTGTTGAAACGCCTGTTGTTGGATTGATCCCATCAGCAATTTCACAAAGATTTCTTTGGTCTTCGCTGTCAAGAATAGCGTAAGAAAAATCTGCCCCTTCTATCTGAGCTCCCGCAAAACTGCTACCTGAGGCGATCATATTTATTAAAACAGCATTTCTAAGATCTGTTTTTTGGAAATTAACTCGATCAGAAAGAGTATCGGTTAGGTCGATTCCATTTAAATTAGAGCCTTTTAGATCAGATAGGGTTAAGGTTGTCCCATGTAAATCAACATCACTAAAATCTGCGTCTCTTGCCACTGCTCCAGCTATAGAAGACAAATGAAGATCCTCTCCATGGAAATTATATCCTGTAATATTAGATCTTACATAACTTGGTACTTCATCTCCTTCTCCTTTAACAGCAACATTCGCCCCAGCAAAAACTGGAGAGGATAACACTAAGAAAGAAAAAGTTATGCATAAAAAATATTTTAAAAACCTAAAAAATTTCATTTTGAAAATTTGATTAGTTTTATTTTATAACAAATAGATAATTTTTTAAATCGTTGAATAAATTTAAAATCCCTTTTTAAGATTATTTAACACTATAAATTTTAAATCTAGGCTCTAAATTAGTTATACAATCTAGAAGTTTTTTATTATCTTTGCTATTGGTAACTTTGAATTCAGATTCAACTGTACCACCTTCATCTCTAATGGCTTGATTTAAAACGATGGAACCGTTTTCGTCAGATACCGATCTATGAAAAGTTCCTCTAGGTATCATTAAAATATATCCGCAAGATTCTAATCTGACTTTATAAAAAGGATAATCCCAACCAAAATTGACAAGAAAAAATGTTCTACCTCCAGAGATAGCTAATAGATTATCTTCTTGATTGTGATGTATGTAAAATTGCCAATTATTAAAATCTTCATCATTTGGAGGACTAACAGCAGGACCACTGTGAATAACTAGATCTCTATAATTTGATTCATTAACACTAATATCAAAAAATCTGACATCTTTTGTATCGCGAAATTTTTCATAACTTATCAATTCAAACATTTTTGATTTATTTGATTTGATAACTGGAATTTCTAAACTTGAGTTCAATTTTCTTTAAAGATTAAACAAATGAAAACAGATATATATATCTAAGAACGTATCAATTAACACTAAAAAAGAAACAAATTATTATTTAAATTTTTCGTTATTGTAAATGATTAAGAATTTAGTGTTTATTTAATTTCAAGAGGTTTAATTTCCCAAGATAAAGTATTTTCTAAATTATTTTTTCCTACAAAGTTTCCTGTAATTACAGAGGTTAAATTAGATTTTGAAGAGGATACCAATGTTAAATATCTATCATCTATTAATCCTTTTCCGCTTGGATCAAAACCTCTCCAACCAGCGCCTGGTATATATAATTCAGCCCAAGCGTGTAAATCCAACTCAGAGGGTAACGGATCTTCAAAATGATAACCACTTACAAACCTACTTGGGATACCTATAGACCTGCAAGCTTCAACCATCAGCATTGCTAAATCTCTGCATGAACCTATACGTTCTCTAAGTGTTCTGCTAGCCGGCCATGCTGGACCTGTATGTCTTTTGGTATATTTAACCCGATCTTGAATAATCTCTATAAGTTGGTAGGTAAATGATAATGCGTTATTAATGCTTCCTGCTAAGGCTTCTTGGGCAAGTTCTACGGCAGAGGGATCGTGTTGTCCATTTGGCATCCATCCCTCTAATGCTCCCTGTAAATCTCTGTTAATAATGCTTCTACAAAAAGGTAATGTTAAATCTCTATTTTTAACTCCATCAATAATATTTGGATGTTTTATAGTTTCAACTTCGCTGATTGATTCAATAATTAAATTATCTGTTAATCCATTGAATCTGATTCTATTAATCTCTTCTCCGCTAGCAGCAAGTAATGGATAAATAATTTCTGGTTCTGGGGTTATTTTTAATTCAAAATTTTTTAGTTTTTGGAAGCCATTTGACCTTGGCTTTATACATAATCTATGCTCACCTAATTGAACAGGTTCTTCGTACTTATATTCAAGTTTGTGAATGTATTTAATTCTCATTAATAAACTTATTAATTAATAAAATATTTTTCTTGAATGAGATCATTCAATTTATTTAAATCCATTTGCAATGAATCGATTGCCTCATGTAAACCATCATTGATTATATCTTCAATTCTGATATAACTCCACTTTGCTTTAAGCAAACCTCTCATGCATTCTAGTTCTGAAGGATTTTCAGTAGATGGTGAGGTATCTATCGTTTTAAGTGTATTACTTATCCCATCTAGACAGTATCTTACTGATCTAGGAAAAATTGGATCAAGTAAAAGAAATCTCGCAACTGAATTAGGCTTTATAGAATTTTGCACTGCTTTCCTAAACATTTGATAAGCTCCAGCTGAGCGTAAAAGTGCAATCCATTGCAGCTCATCAAGAACTCCTCCGAGCTCATCTAAGCTGGGTAGAAGTAAATAGTATTTAACATCTAAAATTCTTGATGTTTTGTCAGCTCTTTCGATCAATCTTCCAAGAATGCTAAATCTCCAAGCGAGGTCTTTGCTTAGCGTCGCATCTGTAATTCCATAAAAAAGCTGACATTCCCTCCTTATTTCACTTAATTGTTCTTGTCTTGGTTTATTCCATATTGCCTCTCCTTCTTGCATATTCCAATATAAGATATTTATCTGTTCCCACATTTCGGTGGTCATGACATCTCTGATTTGTCGTGCATTTTCTCTTGCCATTTGAATGCAAGAAATTATACTGTTTGGGTTTAAACGATCTCTTATTAAAAAATTAATAACGTCATCAGGTCTTTTCTCTGGGAATCTTTTATCAAAAGATTCTCTATCACTGGAAGCATCAATTAAGGGGAGCCAAGGTTCTGCACTTCCTGGCGGACAATCCAATGACATTGCTTCACTAACTTCCACGAAACGAGATATGTTCTCTGCACGTTCTAAATAACGATTGATCCAATAAAGGGATTCTGCTACACGACTCAAAAGCATATTATTTACCTACGACCCATGTATCTTTGCATCCTCCCCCTTGAGAAGAATTGACGACTAATGAGCCTTTTTTTAATGCTACCCTAGTAAGCCCACCAGGGCTGACCCATGAATCTTTTCCTCTCAAGATATATGGTCTTAAATCAACATGACATGGATATAATTCTCCTTCACATAACGATGGCACAGTAGATAATTCTAATGTTGGTTGTGCTATGAAATTTCTAGGATTTTTTTTAATTTTATTAGCGAATTCTTCTATTTCAGATGTTGTTGAGTGCGGGCCAATTAACATTCCATAACCACCAGCTTCAGCGACAGACTTAACAACAAGTTTTGATAAATTTTCTAGAACATATTCTCGATCCTTTTGGTAATGACAAATATACGTTTCTACATTTTTAATAATAATTTCTTCATCAAGATAATATTTAATCATTTTTGGAACAAAAGAATAAATCATTTTGTCATCTGCTATTCCAGTCCCAGGTGCATTTGCTAAAGCAACATGACCTGCTTTAAAAACATCAAGTAATCCGCTAACACCAAGGCAGGAATCTTTTCTGAAATTAAGAGGATCTAAGAAATCATCATCAATCCTTCTATAAATGACATCTACTCTTTTTAATCCAGAGGTAGTTTTTAAATATACATAACCATCATTACAAACTAAGTCATGACCTTGGACTAGTTGGATGCCCATTTCTTGAGCTAAATAACTATGTTCAAAATAAGCACTATTAAAAATTCCAGGAGTAAGTAGAACTATCTTGGGAGTGTCAGTCCAAACAGCAAGTTCTTGAAGTGTTTTTAAAAGATATGATGGATATTCATCAATTGGTTTTACTATTCTTCCTGAGAAAAGATTAGGAAAAATATTTTTCATAACTAATCTATTTTCTAAAAAATAAGCAACCCCGGAAGGGCACCTTAAATTATCTTCTAAAACATGCCAATCTCCTTTCCTATCCCTTATTAAATCAAGTCCTGAAATTTGACACCATTTATGTAGTGGAGGTTTAAAACCTATCATCTGAGGTCTCCAACCTTCTGAACTCTCTATTAATTCTCTTGGAATTATTCCATCTTTAATTATTTTTTGAGAATTATAAATATCATCTAGAAATAAATCAATTGCCTCAAGCCTTTGTTTTAGGCCTTTTTCTAAGGTTAACCAATCATCTTTACTAATTATTCTAGGAAGTGGATCAAAAGGTAATATTCTCTCAGTACCTTTTAACCCAGTATCGTTTAATCTAAAAGTTGCACCATGTCTTAGTAATAATTTTTTTGCGGCAGAATGATTCCTGTTTAATTCTTCAAGACCCATATTATCTAAAGATGAAAGAAGTGGAATCAATATTTCTCTAGCAGAGTTAACGTTATCCTTAAAGTATTCATCAAAACTATTTTTAGGCTGATAACTTGAAAACATATTTTTCATGGTTTAATAATTTTTACTTTAGCTTTTTATCTTTATTCGTATTTATGGCTACCAAAAATAATATCTCTTGAGTAGATCTATATCATTATTTTGATCATTGAAGTATATTTCTTAAAAATCTAAAAGGTATGAGTTTTAGTAATTGGCAATTTGTTTTTTTTAGATATTTCGCAAGCTTTCTTTTTATCCTCTCTCACAGTTTGCTGGTTCTTGATCATCTACCAGTAGGGGCGGCACTTCACGGACTTGGAGAGGTTTTTATTGCGCCTTGGGCTTTTAGGGAAAGAGCATGGGATCTTGTTGTTATTGCAGTTCTATTTTTTTTCTTCGATATCTGGGGACTTATAAACACTCCTTGGAATTAACTGATATTATTTACTTACTAATTCAGAGAAAATGATATTAAAAATTAATTCTTATTTTTATCAAATTTATAAAATAATTTTTCTTTTATTACTTACGAATATTTCTAATTTGTATGCACATAATTTATTTAATGGTGGATGCAAAGAACATTGCGGCCAAAAAGTTAAAGTAATAAGTAATAAAAACAAATTAACAAATATTGATGATCAAATAAATATTGAGAGTAAAAATTCTTGTTTAAATAAATCACTTTGTAGAGGTTAACCTCTCGAGATTTTTTAAATTGTTTTATGAAGTTTGTTCTTTGATAATTATTATTAAAGTACTATTTGCTTGATAATTTTTATTAGGAGGATTTATTTGATTTTTAATTAAGAAAATAAAAGTATATATTAACGGTAATAGTAATGATGACGCAGCAACTAAAGCAATTATCTGGTTCAATCTAATAAGTGGTTTTTTTATAAGTTCCTCTCCGCACAGGCCACAAATCAAAGTACCTTTTGAGGATTGTTTTTGAAATTGATATTTAGGATTGCAATATGGGCAATAATATCGAACCATTTTTTAAATTTTATTGTTTTAATCATTATCTATAAAACTGGAAGAAAGTCATCTTAATAAAAAAAGAGGGCTCATTTAAGCCCTCTTTTATCTCTTACTTATATTTTTTACTGAAGTTAATAACGCACCTAAATCATGGATCCTTGTTGCTAACTTCTATTAAGCTAATGCTCACCAAAATTAACTAATTGTCTTTAACTGGGGCAAAAACTCTAGAATTAAGCTTGTTTCTTAAAGGGCACCTAAACGATGCAGAAGAAGGAAGCTTAGACATTAATAAAAAATAATTGGAGCAGTTAATTAAATTAGTTCGGTTTATTCCGAAATTTCAGGCAGGCTATCGATCATTTTGAAAGACCTCCTAGAACTCAACAATATAAAATTAGGAAAATATTTCTCTAAAGACAATCCGTTTTTATACGCATTGCTTTTTTATTAAAAATGTCCGAAAGTGGTAATCAATTGCGTTAATTTTTTGGGATATTTTTAGTAAGTTTTGCTTATTTCTTTTGATATTTAATTCGACTATCTTAATTTTAAGTAATTGAGGAACTCTTTTATGAATCATTCGAAAGAAGTTAGTAAAACTGATCAATCTAATCCTATAGACGAATATTTTCAATGTCTCTCATATTGCGATATTCACCCAAAAGGAATAGATAATGATTGTGAGGTCATTTGTATGGAAAGACATTTAAAAGCTAACTATTGGTAATTAATAAATTTCTACTTTTTACTTAAATCCCTTTGAAAAAAGGTTAGTACGAACTTTAAATTTCCATACATTTACAACACCTTTTGCATTAACTGCTGCAAGTGCACAATCATCAGGTCTCCAGGATATTGCCCCTACTAAATCTCCAGCGAATGCAGCCCCAACTGGATCTCCATTACCATCATTCTTTAGGAAACTTGCGACAACAGAACCATCCCTAGATCCTGAGGCTACGAGCATACCTTTATTTGAAAAGGCTAGGCTTGAAATGGGTTCTGTATGGTGACATAGCTCTCCTGGCATAGTCCCTTCTGGACCATTTCCTATAAAGCTCCAAACTGTAATTCTTTCACTTCCACTAGTTGCTAATAATTTTCCGCTGTCATCAAAAGAAAGATGACTTGGTTTACCAGGGTATCCTGTCATTTCAGCATCCATTCCAGTTGATCTTCTCCAAAAATGAACTGAATTGTCTTGACTCCCACAGGCAACTATATCTCCATCAGGACTTAATTCCATTGATACCAATGATCCTTGCCACTCGAGTTTTTGATTCGTTTTATTATTAACTATGTCAAAGAATGTCACTCTTCCGTAGCAAGCGGTAGCTAGTTCATTTTTATTTGACCATGTTATTGCACTCACAGTGCTTGGGTGGTCTTCTGAGATCCATTTCTCTTCACCAACTTCATTAAAAACATATACCTTTTTTGATGAAGCTATGGCTAGAAATAAACCGTCATTAGACCACCTGAGGTGTTCTACCCAACCCTTACCAAGATCAAGAGTTTTAATTACTTTACCTTCGTGACAATTACAAATTTGAACATTCCCATCCTGACCTGATGTTGCAAAAATTTCACCCTCCGGATGAATTGCCATTGCTAGTAAACCACCAGAGTGTGTATTTTCTTTTTTCCAAATAATTTTTCCAGTATCTCCTTCGAATGCAAAAAGACCTCCTGCCACGTCGCCAACAATAAATTGTTTACCTTTAAGAGCCCAGCCACATGCAATGGCGTAATCGTTAACTTCTGCTGTCCATCCTTCATGGAACATGCCTCTTGGGCTAAATGGTTCTATATCAGGCATTTATCAAAGCCTTCTTGCATCTCTTTCTCATTTAGATTTCTACCGATAAAAACAAGTTGATTTCTACGAGGTTCGTTACCCCATTCTTTGTCAGGTTGTGCAGTAAATAACATGTGTACCCCCTGGAAAACTATTCGCCTTGGGTTGCCTGAGTAACTTATGAAACCTTTAGTTCTGAATATATCCACCCCTTTTTCTGAGAGAAGCCTTCCCATCCAAGTATTTAGTTTTTCTGGGTCAACATCTCCAAATCGCTCTATAGCAATTGAGCCTACTTCATCATCATGTTCATGCTCTGCTTGCCAGAACCTTTCAGTATTAAATGGAATCTCTTTATTTTCGTCACTTTTAATGACTTTCATATTAAATTCTTCAGCAGTGTGCTGTGTAAACAAACCTATTTTTGTTGGCTTTTCTATGTCAAGGATGAAGGATTTATTTCCTTTATCATCCAATTTTAGATTTACATGTTCTCCATATGGGACAGTATTTCCAGGCTCCAAAGTATTAGCATTTTCTGCATAAAGTCTTACGGAGGATTCAGCACCATCTTTAAGTTCTTCCTCACTCTCACCTTGGTTAACGAGAGCTACTAGGGACATTTCTGGATCGGGTCCTTCTTCTAGCATTAATTCATATTTACCTGCATCTAGATCGTAAACACCCGTCCATTCAAAAGGATATTCTGGTTCAAGAAATGTTGGTCTGCGTTTAAGGATCTGATCGAGATCAAATGCACTTAGATTTAAGACTGTTTCAATTGGTACTTTGGCATTCTCGGCTCTAATAATGCGAGTCATTCGATTCATATCTCTCAATCTTGATTCAAGGTTATCTAATGCATCATCAGAGACTAAATCAGTTTTATTAAGGACAAGAACATCTGCAAATGCCACTTGTTCTGAACTTTCGTCACTCCTGCCTAGCTGTTGATCAATATGTGCAGCATCAACTAAAGTCACAATTCCATCTAGAGTAAATTCAGAACTAATCTCTTCATCCATAAAAAAAGTCTGAGCAACTGGGCCTGGATCTGCTAATCCTGTTGTTTCTACTAAAACATAGTCAAACTTATCTCTTCTTTTCATAAGGTTGCCAAGGACTCTTATTAAATCACCGCGAACAGTACAACAAATGCACCCGTTTGACATCTCAAATACTTCTTCATCGGCATTAATTACGAGACCTTGATCTATACCTACTTCACCGTATTCATTCTCAATTACGGCTATTCTTTTCCCGTGCTCTTCACTTAAAATTCTATTAAGCAAAGTAGTCTTCCCTGAACCTAAGAATCCAGTGAGGATGGTTACGGGAACTTTATCTTTGATGCTCATTTACTGATTTATACTAAATAAACAATAGTTTAATAATAGTAATAATAAGAAATGAAAACCGTTTTTATTAGAAAAATTTAATCTGAAAGTTTGTACCATTCAGACTCAAGATTGGAGCCAGATT
The DNA here is from genome assembly GCA_902572595.1 of uncultured Prochlorococcus sp. GTDB lineage: Bacteria > Cyanobacteriota > Cyanobacteriia > PCC-6307 > Cyanobiaceae > Prochlorococcus_A. The sequence continues at coordinate 31,548 of CACGGL010000005.1, read as the reverse complement.
CTTTATCACAGCTTCCACCTAATGAATCAACAATTGTACAAGTATTGTGAACAGCTACTGAAACCGTATTACCATCCATCATCAATCCATCAACGAATATTTGATTAGAAGCTAAAGGAACCGAACTTTGTCTACTTAAGTTCCTTAATAACTTAGATGCTGGAAGTTGTTCAGGAAATATTGCCTGAACTTTCTCTTCATCTAACATTTTTAAAGTAGAACTTATGTTGTCTGGCCTTAAGCTTGAGGAGTCTCCAAGAAAGTCAAGTAAACTAATGGTTTCAAAACCAAATGCATCCCCGTAGTATTCCATTGCTTTGTGTTTAGAGACAATTACTCTGTTTTCCTCAGGAATTGAACTTACTTGTTCAACGATCCAACTATCTAAGCCTTCTAAGAGAGAATCAGCTTTTTCGAATCTTTCATTAATTAGTTTTCTGTCACCTCTATTAAAAACTGAAATATCTTTCTTTAAACTTTTGCTTATAAGATCTCCCATTTTTATGATGTTATGCGGATCATGCCATATATGTGGATCTAAACCTCCATGGTCATGATGATGATGCCCCTCACCTTCGTCTGGAACTTGTGCTATTGGTTCTACATCACTATTTGAAACGTCTTTAAAAAAGTGTTGAGTTGCTTCAAACTCAAAAGGCATATGTTCAGTAAAAAATATATATTGACCATCTTCTTTGATATCCACGTTAAAAACAGTACTTTCTTTTCTTTGATCAAAGTTAAGAACAAAAGCTTTATTACTTGCTATCAAAGTACCATCATTTTTTCTGCTTATTGAGTCTTTAGATCCTAATAATTCTTTAGCTAAATCTTCAGACCCTTCTATGTCATTAGATTTGAGAATCACCATCTTCATTGCAGGATCTGCATATTCGCCATCGACTTTTTCAAATGACCATTTGTAAGAACCCTTAGAAAGTTGAAATTTGCCTGCCCATTCGAAAGCACCTTCAGCATGATCATCATGTCCTCCATGGTCTGAATGATCATCATGACCTCCATGATCAGAATGATCATCTACTTTAGCTGAATGTTCAGAATGATCGTCATGTCCACCATGGTCTGAGTGATCATCATGACCTCCATGATCAGAATGATCATCTACGTCTATTGCATTAACACCTACAACAACAGTATTCTTTTTATTTTCCCAATTTCTCATACTTGGAGTCATTTCTTTACCAAGAGTAAATACTTTATCTGCGCTATTTAGTAATTGAGCTTGCCTTGGATTGATCTTTAAGTCATGAACATCTTGTTTTCTATCTACTAAGCATGTAACTTCGTCAGATGGTAATGCAATTGATTTAACTAAATCACAAACTAGTGGTTCTACTGCTACATATGACTTTCCTTTAGCCATAACATCCTGCCCAAAACCAGAAAATATAATTGTTCCTGCGATTACGGAATTTTTAATAATTGATTTACTCGAACCTTTTTTATTTGTTAAAAGTCTTTTAAAAATTGACATGAAAAATAATTAAATACTTAAAAATGATAATCATTTTCATTATCTCTGACAAGTGAAGGTATCAAATGTTATGAAAATAATACGCAACTTGTATTATTGGTAAGCTTGTAAAGTGACTTTTTTAAAAGATTAATTAATGGCTACTTTAGTCGCTGAAAATTTAACCTTTGCATACGCAAAAAAAAGTAAGCCAGTTTTGAATAAGGTATCGGTTGAGATTAAACCTGGAACTCTAACAGCGTTAGTTGGCCCAAATGGCGCAGGTAAATCAACTCTTTTGAGAATTTTGCAAGGACAAAATACTCCAGATAAAGGCGAAATAAAAATTGATGGTGAAAATTTATATAGATCTAGAGCTCTTGTGGCACTTATGCCTCAAAGAAGTTCAATGAATTGGAAGTTCCCCATCACAGTTGAAAAATTGGTATCTCTTGGTCAAATAAAGTATTCAAAATCAAGAAGCAATAACCCATTTCAAATTAAGACTCTTCTGGCATATCCTAATTCTTGGATTAATAAATGTTGTGAATTAGAGGCGACAATGCAGAGAGTAGGCATTGCAAGCTTGGCGAATAGAAGACTCGATTCTCTTTCAGGAGGACAGCAGCAAAGAGCTCTATTAGCAAAAACTCTTATGTCCCCAGCAAAAATATTTCTTTTAGATGAACCTTGTGCAGCTTTGGACCCACCTGCAAAGGAGGATTTTCTTAAAATTGTTCGTCAACTTGCCGATGCCGGACTTTCTTTGCTCGTAAGTAGCCATGATTGGGGCGATTCTTTAAATAACTATGATCAAGTAATCGTTCTTGATAAAAGTGTTTTGGCAGTTGGTAGTCCTGACCAAATACAAGATAAATTAGAGGCAATAAACATTAGCTCTATAAACGAAAATAATTTCTGTGATTAGAGAATGTTCCTTTTTAATTCTGAGCTTGATAACAGTTTTGGCAAAGCCCGAAATATTCGAGGGTATGAAACAACAATTGGAATTTCTTTGGATTTGTTTTGGGTGTATGAATATCTTTTACCGGGCATCCTTCCATTTTTGATGTCTCACCACATTGAACACAGGTCAAATGATGAATATCTCTATCTACGGGAGTGTACAGAACCTCTCCAGTTGGGAGATGTCTAGAACGTATTAAACCATGCTTTATCAGAACTTGAAGATTCCTGTAAACAGTCGTCAGTCCCATAGCCTTTCCTCTTTCTATCAATTGTCTATGCAACTCTTGGCCAGTCAATTCATCCTCGCATTTATTAAGTTCTTCAAGAAGTTGTTCTTGTCTTTTGGTAATGTCAGACTTAGTTACCATTGTTTCCGAAATCTTTTTTTGTCCCGTATTTTTGATCATACCGAATCATTCGAATAATGTCTTTTATTAATCAAAACTGGTGGCTGGTTCCATTAATAATAACTATATTCTCCGGGATTTTATGCCCAGCTATGGGAACTGTATTAATCACTCATAAGAGATTATTACAAGTTAATTTAATCTCTCATTGTGTGTTGCCTGGACTTGCTCTCGCACTAGCGCTTGGAATTCACCCCTCAATTGGTGGTGTTATAAGTGGTCTTCTGGGCTCAGTAATTGCCGAAAGTTTAACCAATAGAAAAAGTGAAAATTATGAAGCAGTTATGAATACTATTCTTGCTGGAATGCTTGGCTTTGGGGTCCTCATAATCCCTTTACTCGGAATAAGGATCGATTTGGAGGCAGTATTATTTGGAGATTTGTTGACAGCAAATTTTGGAGATTTACTTAGAACAATAATTGCATTTTTAGTATTTATAACTTTAATGACTTTTGGATATGAAAAGGTTGTTTATGTTGGATTAGATCCAGAAGGTGCATCCGCAAGTGGTATAAACGTTTCTTTATTAAATCTTGCTTTGAGTTTTACAACGGCATTAGTAATTGTTAGTTCAATGTCAGCAGTGGGAGTAATTCTTGTTATTGCTCTTCTTTCTACCCCAACACTGTTAGGGCTTAATAAGGCTCATAGTTTAAGAATTGCAATGATGAGGTCTTCATTTTTTGGATTATGTATATCACTTCTGGGCTTTATTCTCTCTATAGTCTTTAATTTGTCGCCTGGACCGGCAATTAGTGTTATTTGTGTCGCATCTCTTTTGATTCCTAAACTTCGTAAATAATTAAATCTTAAATGTCCAATCAGAGTTTAATGCTTGAGCTTCTGGATTGTTTTTTAAAGCTACTTCCATAGCCTCTTTTTTATTATTAGCTATAACAATTTCATCAAATTCCTTTCCATTTTTTTTGAGACTTACTTTGAAACGCATAAAAAAATTTTTTAATTAATCAAAAGTTAACCACTAAGCAACTAGATTTAAATACTTTTAAAAGTTAATTGATGAAATAGAAACTTTAGTTATTTTGAAGTTTTTCTACTACAGATTCTTTCTCAATTTTAGCTACATCCTGTAATCCATTAGCATCAAACCAAGGAGCGTTTTCCCAATTAAATCCTTCACCAAACGTATTATCGGGAGCAGCTACGTACCAGTGACATGACGAATCGGGAACATCTACAGCACATTTTGACCAGTCAGCTTCCCACTGTGGAACTTGTACCCACATCACAGATGCTAATAAAAAAGAAAAAATAAAATTCATAATTATCGGTTAGCAAAATTTTGAAAGATTTTTTTCACATTCTTTCTTTCTTTTCTTCCAGTAATTCTCAAGTATTTGATATTTATGCTTATTTTCGAATTGACTTAAATGAATATTATTCCGATTCAGAACTGAAGTATTTTTGTTTTTCATGACTCAAACTGTCTTTGTAGAACATTTTTAAGACACTTTACAAATTTTTTGAAGTGAATTTATACTTAATTTTGTCTTACTTTTGTGTAGGTAAGTATTTTTCGGGATTATTTTCAATATAAGTAAGCGAATATTTGACAACACCTACTATTACTGAAAAAAGAGCAATTGCCATAATAAAAATGATTTTTTTGTAAATGCTTTTCATGAATTTTTTATGTTTTTGATTATTTTTTATTAACTCCCAATTTTTCTGAAAGATTTAAATAATTAGTAATTTATACTGTATCCTTTTAAATTACCTACGGAGTAAATTAAATACATCAGAAACTCCTCACACACTTTTTTCTGATAACTTTAAAAGTACTCCGACCTCGATGTTTGAGTACTTTTTGTATTTTTTGCCATGTGACAGTTAAGATAGAGGTCTGTTAAGTATTACATATTTTGAATTTAGGTGTGATATTAGGATTGTGTGTAGGAGTTGATTTATTTCAGTGGAAACAAGGAAACACTTGATATAAATCAATTTTAAAAAGATCTCTCTCTGAGAGGTCTTTTTTTTTTGGGGATTATTAGAAATACATATTAAATTCTGACTATAAAAACATATATGCTTTCTTCCAAAATAATTAGGTCGTCATTACAAATTAGTAATTTAATTCGTTAGATTATGAGTCGTTAAATTCTTCTGTTAATGCAAATACATTTTTTAGCAATTTTAATTTGTTTAAGCTTTTTATTCCCTTCTTCATCATTTGCCTCACATATAGAACTAAAACCTTGTGTAGAGATTGCTCATTGTGTACGAGAAGAATGGGAGGTAAACAATATTGAGAAACCTTTTGAAGAGATTAAAGCATTTATCGAAAGCACTCCAAGAACTGAGATTGTTGAAATTGATGGCGATTATCTTCATGCTGAGGCAACCAGTAAATGGATGAAGTATATAGACGACTTAGAAGTATCCTTTCTACCTGAATCAAACATCTTATCAATAAGATCAGAATCAAGAGTTGGAGAAAGTGATTTGGGCGTGAATCAAAAAAGAGTTGATTTACTAAAATCGAAAATGTTTTAAGATAAAAATTAAAAAAAATAATTTGTATTTATTGTTTTTTGTATAACTTTTCCATTTAAAAAAAAAATTAGCAGATAAAAAAGTGATAATTGTCATCATGCCTTGGTAATGGCAAATTTATTAGATTTTCTCTAAAAAGATGATCATAAATTTTATATATTTATTCTTATCTAGTTTTGTTTTTTTCTGGTTTTATATAAACATAAAAAAAAATGGATTTAAATGGATAATCAAAGGTCTATTTCAAAGTGGAATATTGGTATTATTCATTGGAGGGTTTTTCAAAATATTTTTTACTTTACCCCCTAATTTATTTATAAAAATATTTTTTCTTATTATTTATACATGGTGTACTGTTGGAATAAATGTAAATTTCATGATTCCTTTGATTAGTTTGATTGACCAAAAAATAGTGAAAAAATAAAACTAAAATATGCTTAATTGTCAGTACATAAATCTATTTCTTTAATCTGCAATATTAAAATTTATAAGATTTATTTTTTCCCTTTTGAAAGTCTTTTTCTTGTATACCTAGTCTTTAATGCCAAGTCTGTCATTACATATATTCCAAATAAAAGAATGACTATTCCAATAAAGTATTTCATTATTTTTTATGTAATTACTATGTTTGAGATTTATTCATTATGCCAACTAATTTTAATATCTATTTCTTGAGATAAATTTCTTGTAACTGGACATTCTTTGGAAGCTTTTTTCAAAAAATCAATAGTTTCATTTGATGTATGCTCTGGTATGAAAATATCTATTATTAGTTCTTTTATCTTCCTCTCGCTATTTTGTGTCATTACTTTTTCAATGTTTAAAAATATACCTTCCAAATCAAATCCTTTCGATTTAGCTTTGATTGCCATAATGGTTAGCAGGCAAGTACCTAGAGATGTTGCTAATAAATCAGTTGGGGAAAAACTTTCACCTTTACCGCAGTGATCTAAAGGTGCATCAGTTCTAATAAGACTTCCAGATTGTAGATGAATAGCTTCGCAGTTTAAATCTCCTAAATAAGAACATTTGACTTTAGTCATTTTAAAAACATTAAATTAGGAAAATATTATTAATAACAAAAAATAATGGAACATACCAAGTTACTTGATTAAAAATAATTGTATTAATTTGCATATTAGTAGAGTATTACAGAATTCATCATTAAAATTTTGAAATCATTTTATTTTCCATATTCCTCTAAGCAATACTCAATTAATTCTATTGATTCATTATGAGTTCTTTTATTTTTATTTTCTAGATCGAAGCATTCATTTAAAACACGATTAGATTCATTTATGATCGATTCTTCTTTATTTTTTAAATCTTTAACTTGATTTATATAAATTAATTTTTTAATTCCAATAAAGGAAAATATGATTATGGTTATCATAAAAATTGCTATTTTAATTTTATTCATATAATTAGTTTTTAAAATATTTTAATTTATTTAATATTTAAAACTTTAAATACCATATAGAGCTAAGTAATTACATTTGTTGCTGCTGTTATTGCGATAGCAGTAATTGAAATAAAGATGTATGGCACAAACTTTAAAGGAATATGTAGATTATTTTTAGACATAACTGAAATCTTTATTTAGATCTTTACATTCCCTCCAAACTTTATAAGTCTTCAAATATACAAATTAATTTTCTTTGCATAAATTCAATCCTTTTAAAGATTAACAAATTTATATGCATTGAATTTTCATTAAATAAAGTATCTCTAAATCTTGTCTTGAGTCCGATATTTTTCTTTTTAAAAAGATTAATTCTTCTTGGCTCATTTTTGATTCTTTTATGATCAATTCTGCTTGTTTAATAGCATGTTCTATGTTTCTAATTTTAATTTCTCTTATTGAGGCATCATCTTTACATGCTTTTTTAGTATTCGCATCTAACATGTGTACGAAAAAAATCACCTTGAATATAATCTAAATTAAAACTTCATTATGCTACAACCGCAAATTTAATTAAAATAAATTACTATAAAAGTAAGAACTTTAACCTTAGCTAACCCTCTCTTCAATTGATCGAGTGGGTTTTTTTTATGGTGTAATATACTCCTAGCATTAACTATTAATTTGGAAGATTCAAAACTTAATCCTGAGGAAAGTAATTCAATCGAATCGTCCCCCAATTTGAATGAAGACAATAAAAATCTTAATGAGGGGAATAAAAAAGAAGAAAATGTTAAGGCATTTACAGAATTTCTAGAGAAAGCAAGTAATCAAGATTCTTCAGAAGAAAAAGTAAAACTTAATTCTGAGCAACAAAAACTAAAAATTGACAAATCACTTTTTAAAAGATTTCTTAATAATGGATTTGATGGCATTTCAACTAATCCAAACTATAAAATGTTGGCATTATTAATAGTCCTTTTAATTAATCTGTCTCTATTTTTTGTAATTGGCAATATGGGTAAAGCGTTTTTAAGAAATGCAGGAATTATGGGTTAAAAATTATTTATTTCTTTTTGGATATTCATCTTTACAATTTTGATTCTTCAAATAAAACTGTGATATTTTCTTGTCAAATTAATATTTAAATAAAATTTGGATAATAAAGAGCCAGAAAATCCAGTAGTTTATCTTTCTAATTTAGTCAAGAAATTAGATGTAAAAAACAGAAATGGTTTAGTAGCCTTGGCAATAGTAAACCTTTTAGTGATTCTTTTATTTAAATTTTATTTGAAAGGATCTGGATTATTATCTTGAATTTAACTGCTGGTAGTATTATTCAGTGTTTTAATTAATCATTAGAGATTGAATTTGCATTCAACAAGGAAATTGAAGGCCTTATATAAATAAAAATAGACCCATACATGTCCTGCATAATTCTTAATTCATCATCTAAATATACAATTGAAACCTGGCAATTTGGCGATTCTTTATTCCAAGGTAACTTATTCCATACCTCTTTAACTGGATACCATCTATCCATAAGTAATTCACTAAATAATGGAATCTTATTAAGTCCATCAACTTTGGAAACTTTTGTCTTTTGTAAGTTCATATCAAGTAAATTATTTCTTAAAACTAAATCACTTGCTAGGGTTATTACTCTTCCACCAAAAGTAGGCAATAATTTGAACCAACCTAATATAGGAATTGTTGTGAGCCCAAATATTGTAGTGTCAAAAGTAGATATAAATTCTTTTTTGTCAAAATCGATCTTTTGAGCAATTCTCCCAATAGTTGATATGCCAAAGGATCCTACTTGCAATTGATGTAATTTAAAAAAAAGATTACTTTTAAATTCATCATTTAATGCCTTTTCAATAGCAAGGAAAAAAGGAGAACTTCGAAATAATTCAACATTAGAAAAAATCAATTCCCACTCTCCAGACAATAATTTTTCTGATATTTCAAAATTAAAGTCTTTAAGAGCATCAATCAATTCGTCCATTTCATTAGCTTTTTCCTCATACATAGAAGAAATTAATTTATTTAATCTTTGCCCTCTATCTGTGACGGCAGCTATTTTAAATATATTTGACTTTATCTCTCCAATTTCTTTCATAACTCCAATACAAGAAATACTAATTAATCTTAGGAATTTAATTTGATGTTGATGGCAATTTTAATAATGATGGTAATAAAATCAATTAATATTCTCCCCACCTTTTACCAATATCAAAACCCCATTCAGTGGTTAATTTAATTACTTCATCATGATTCTTGCATTTTGAAAGGGATAACTTTTTACTAGGATTATTTTTTATAAGCTCAGCAATTTGATTAAGTTGCTCTATTTTTTTTAGAAAATTACTTAGATCTTTATCTGACATTTATCTAGGAAGTAAATTTTTGATCATAAGTAAATATGTAATAAAGAACCCAGGCAACACCAATAATAAGAATTGCAATCATTATATTTACTGACCAAACTACTTCTATCATGTGATTTTTTTATATATTTTTAATATATCCAAAATTTAAATTAAATTAACTGTTAATAATTTAAATCTAGAACAATACACTACTTCAACTAGGTATATAGAATAATCATAAATAGTTTAAAAATTATGGGAGAAGCTAAGAGAAGGGAAGAGTTAGGCTTACCTCCTAGAGAAAAGAAAAAGGAAAAACAAACATCGAAAAATCAACTGAACAAAATTTTAAATAAATATCCTTATTTACCTTTCATTTTAGGTTTTTCATTACTAGCAATATTAATTATCGATTTAGTTAATTACTACAAATAGATATATAAATAGGGGATACTTTTAGCAGAAGAGAAGATTATCTTCGCAATTGCGAAATTATTTTTCCATAATAAAATAAAACTCATGAAACCGATTAACACCTCATACGCCTTAATTTTAGGGGTACTAACTATGTTTTCAATATCTAATGCAAATGCAGGTGGCTGCAGTTCTCATTCTGAGAAAAAGGCAGAAATTGAATGCTTGCCTGATGATAAAAAATGTATAGAAGCGAAAGAAAAAGAAACACTATACAAAGTTGAGGCCTAAATGTTTGATAATCTTGGAACTGCTCTAGTACAGGCATTAGGCTTCTTTGCTGTTTTTGGGTTTTTTGTATATCAAACTTTATTCGCAGATAGCAAACCCAAAAATTCAAAATCAAATTCTAAAAAAACAAACATTTCCGTCAAAAAAGAATCAATTAAAAAAGAACCTAAAAAAGGCTTTTTTAACAGAAAATCTAAACCTGTTGAAGAGAATTTAACAGTCCAAAAAAAGGGATTATTTGGGAGAAAAAAAGAAGTTATTAAAGAAGAGATTAAACCAAAGAAAAAAGGTTGGTTTAAATAGGTAAAGGTACTAAAACTCTTTTTTGATATCTTTTATACAAAAACTTTTTTTAGTAACTTTATAATTTATAGAATATAACATTCAAAATGAATCATAGAGAAATCACAAAAAAATATAGTGAGTTACTTAACCAGGCTGAGTTTGCAACTGGCCGTAAGGAAGTTGTAGGTCTTTTAAAAAAAGCTGCCAAATTAAAATCTCAGATTGAAATTAATTAATAGATCTTAAAATTAGTTTAATTCTAAATGTAAAAAATTTTTTTAAATAAGTTTTTACATGGGATAATCTGCATAGATTATTTTTCCTATGAATAAAAAAGGTTATACAACCGAAAGCGGTGGTAGACAAAATGGTTTTGCAATTGAACCAGAAATTAACCCCATATCAGAAGGCGAATCAAAGAAATCCATATTTTTATTTATTGGAATATTATTACCTTTTCTAATAGGCGGTTTTTATTATTTAAGGACTCTGAATATATTCTGATATTTTATAAGCCATTTTTAGCAATATATTCTTCTGAGCTAACTATATCTTGCATTAAGCTCTCTGATGAAGGATTAAATCCATTTTGCTCTAAAAAAGATTTAACCTTTTCAAATTTTTGCTGAATTTTTTTTGTATATGGAGTTGTCATCAAATAATCATCTTTTTCTGTTGAATAGTTCATTTGATTAACGAATTACTTTTACAATTAAATTTTGCAAAATATGCTATTGCTAGTGAAGTTATAAATATTACATAAATAATTTAATAGTAATAAATACTTATAAGTTGTTTGTGTGAGATCGCTATTGGTTGATTTTTTAAAGAGTACTTATAGTAACTAGTTCCATTAAATCTCTTGACTGCAGATATTTTTGAAATACTTCAGAATAAAATGCTTTTTTAGCAGCAAATTTTGATTCGAATTCTATTACTAATCCAAGCTGCCCTCCGTCCCATTCATTTGAGGTTGATTCTTGTATCAAATCTCTTTTTACTATTACTCCTCCCACAGATTTAATCCAAGGTAATACTGTCCTTATATATTCCAGAAATAAATCAGCATTTGGAATTGAAATTTTCTTTAGCCAATAGCTCTTTGTCATCAAATCAACATATTCTGGGTAGAATATAGCACAAAAGGTAAGTATTTATCCTTAGTTATATATTCAGCGGTTACCAGATGTATTCCGAAGATGATTTATTAAATTTACTTCTTAAATCTCAAAATTCAGAGAGTATACGTACTATTGCCGAACAACTTGAAATTGGTCATAATTTTTCCTTCAGTAAAAATGGAAATGATTTAAAAGGCGTCTGGGAGCTTCGGTGGAGTAGTTCTAATAGTCCTTTTTTAAAATATTCGCCTTTTATTGATAACCTTCAAATTCTTGATCCCTTTAATTTAAATGGACTTAATCTACTTAAACCGAGAGGAATAAGATCAATTATTGGTACTGGTATTTTAATAAGACTTAATTACATAAATGAAAAAAAAATTGGGGTTAAATTTACACATGCTGGTGTTATAGGTCCTAAATTTGGAAGAAAAAATATAAAGGCTATGAAAGAAATAAATAATCAACAATTAGGGTGGTTAGAGATAACTTATTTAAGTAATAATCTTAGAATTTGCAGAGGTGATAAAGGAACTTTATTTGTTTTAAGAAAAATAAATTCTCCGACTTTATTCAATAATTTTAAAGAATTTATTAAAATCTATTAAAAATATAAATTAATTCTTTATCCAAATAGACTTTAATACGAAATAAATTGGAAAATATTTAAAAGATTCTTTAGGTATTTCATAACTTAAGAACTTCAGTGCTTCTTCTAACCAGTAACCAATATCAAATCCTATTAGAATTTTTTCTACAACAAACCAAAATTCTTTATCAAATATAATTCTGAAGTTTAAGTAAATATATTCCCAATGAAAGGTATTCCAATATTGGTTTAAAAATGAGGATAAAATCAGCCAAAGTGATATAAATAGAAAACTTTTAAGAAACTTATAAAATTTTTTCATATACCGGCAACTGACTTATTGAATTTCAATATCCCTCATTATTAGTTGGATCAAATTTTATTTCCATGAAATATATTCAAAAAGATATAAAAATATTGAGAAAATAGTAAATTTTTGTGGCTTTAATTATCTATTCTTCTTTTTTTAGATTCTGAGCTTTTAAATTTTTATCCTTAAGAAAAAATCCTAAAAACAGAAAAGCAAAATATATTAGTAAACTTATGAAAAAAATTAAAACTACCTTTGAAATATCCATAAATGATTTTTTTAATATAAATTACAGCATTTTTTGCAAAGTTTAATCCATGGTAATGATTTTTCACTTATCACGATAACGAGCGACAATTATTAAGCTAATAATATTATTTAAAGTATATGCAAGTAGCTTTTGCCTGGAGCCTTTGTCTATCAGTTGGAATTGTTTTATTTTCAATTATTCCATTAACTATAGGGAGAGTCAAAGCAGGATATTCTGTTGAAAATATGTCTGCTCCAAGGGCTTTATTCGATGAATTACCTTCATTTGGAAAAAGAGCAGTTTGGTGTCATCAAAATTGTTGGGAAAGTATTTCCCTACATGCACCCGCATGTCTTCTTTGTTTGATTACTTTAACTGACTCTAATATTGCAATAATTGCAGCATTGATTCACCCTATTTTTCGTTTTTTATATATTGGTGCATATGTATTTAATATCCCAACAGCTAGAGGTTTAATGTGGGCCTCAGGAATTTTTACAACACTTTTACTTTACAAAGAGGGCTTAACACAATTGATTTAGACTATTTAAATAATAAACTTTTCTAAATCTTTTAATTGATATTCATTGATTAGTTCCACTTTATTTGATTTTGCTAGTTGATGAGCAGACTTTGTGAAGCCTGATTTTGAGACTATTATTGCATGGGTACCTTTCCAAAATAATTTACCAGCTGAAATTTCCTGAACTGCTTTATTCCCAATAGCTTTTTTATGATCTTTGCATTGAATACATATTCTCAAATCATTTATTGAAGCAATTAAGTCAACCCCTTGATCTCCTGTATTAGGGGTTTTTTACTTCCCAGCCATTTTGTTTGAGAATTTCCATACAATAATTTTCAAATCTAATACCTTTTTTGTAGTTTTCCTTGTTTTTATTTGAGTAGTTTTTTTCTATTAGGTTTTGGCAGGATTTCTCTATTTGACTTGCTATGAATACAAACCAATCTTCAGTCTCGAGCTTTCTAATAGATCCAATTATCTCATCATCAATAGTAGGATTTTCATTACAATACGATCTCCATTTTTCGAAAAATAATTCCATACTGCCAAATTTTTTTAAAATTACTTTTTCCCAGAAGTATGGTATACCCTCTTTAAATCGCTTGGATCCATTAAATATATTTTTCTCAATGGCTTTTTCCTCAAGAGGTGGATTGCCAATCCATTTTTTATAATCCTCGTTGCCGTAAGCATCTATTTCCCTTAATCTGATCCTCTCCTCTAACAAATTGTATTTGTTTTCTTCTATTAAATTATTAATTGTTTGAATAAAGAAATTGGAATTTAATGCATTATTTAATTTAAACTTTTTCTTTTTTATTTGGTAATCTCTTACAATTACAAAAATTAAAAAAATGATAAAAATAATTAAAATAAAAAAAAATTTCATTAAAGATTTTTATTTTCGATCTAAAAAGTTTTTGTTTTTCTAATAACAAAATTATTTTTTGTTATAACTGAAGATTCATTTACTTCAAACCCATTAATTGCTGATATTTCTCCTTTTATGCCTTCTAATGTTAATTGCTCGATAATGCCTTTTATTACTTCATCCTCGACCAATTTTCTATCAATTCTTTCAGGTGTAATATCTGTAAGCCATTTTGAGGTCTTTTTTTTTACAACCTCTGTAGGGTTAGTTATTTTTAAGTAGATAGCCATTTTTTAAGTCATTCAGTTGAATTATAAGCATTAAATCTTCTTAACTTTTATTATTGTCATTACTTTCCCACTCAAGAAATTGAAAGACAAAAATTGCAAAGATAGAGAAAAATACTATAAACAACCCTAACCATCCAATAAATTTGTGCTCTGTAAAAAGATTTGTGAGCATTGATTTTTCTTGATATCTTGATTCCATTTCATATTGATAAGAATCAATAACTTGAAATATATTCATAATTAATAAATTAATTAATCGTTCAATTGGCGGATAATAATTTCAACCGTTTAATTTACTAAAGGCTTCCGATAGGAAATGTGGTCTTTTTCTTATTATAGAAAAATTTAGTTTATTTATTAAGACTAAATTGACTTCAGCAATCGTTAAGATTTCATTTTTCTTGTTTTGAAATTTTGAAATTACATTAATCCTAGGACTTTTATCAATATTGAATTCGCTCTCTATTGTTATTTTTTCACCAAGAAATAAAGGAGATTTATATTTTATTGAAGTATTGATTAAAGGTAATCCTAAGCCATTTTTAGTTAGATCGAAATAACTTATACCTACTTCTGAAAGTGCATTTATTCGACTTTCTTCAAGCCAATTAAAATATTTACCGTGCCACATTACGCCTGCATGATCTGCATGTTGAGGTAAAACAATTTTTTCTATTTTCCAAACTGGTTTTGAGTTCATCTTTTATTTAAAAAATATTTTTATTCAATGAAAAAACTTATTTTGATATTCTAGATTAATTTTATTTATTAACATAAGAATCATCAAAACTATATTTATAAAGTAATGTTTAATCGTAAAAATAGAAGTAGAAAAATGAAGAAGATTTTTCAATGGGAAGAATATTTAAATTGGAAAAATATGTCAAAGGAACAGAAATTAAATTTCAAGAGGGCGTGCTTATTCCCCTTTCTCGTCTATATGGTTTATGTTTTTCTTAATCAGTACTCTTTGGCAATTCTTTTGTTACTAGGTCTTTATTTTTTGATTAGATTTAAAAATAGAAATAAGTTGGGAAGATGAATATTTTTTGATTTTGATTTATATAGATTTGTTTTAAAATTATCTATTTTTTCTAAATACCTCTATTGGCATATAAAAATAGTATTAGATAAATTTTATTTATGAAAAAAATTATTTTGTTTTTATGTGTATTAGTTTTTTCAATATTTTCTAATACGAATAATTTATTAGCAAAAGAAATTGAAAATAACATTAAAGATAATATTTCTAATGAAATTGAAGAAATTAAGCCTGATAATAAAAAAACTAATATTTCTAATTCTTCTGTAGAAGATATATTTGGTGATGAACAAACTTTTCCATTCGTTGCAGGTTTAGGGAAAAATGCAGCCCATTGATTTTAAGGTTATTGATAATGTAGAAAAGATTTTTTAATACTAATGAAAGGTCTTAGGGTCCTAGAACTTTCTAAAGCACTTAATGTTGATAGCGCTGATTTATTAGCTGTTTGTGCAATTCTAAAAATAAAAACCACATCTAGATTAAGCGTGCTTACATTTGAAGAATGTAAAAAGATAACTGATTACTATGAAAATAAAAATTAGAATTTTTATATAAATTATTTTATTTTTTAATATCTTTAATCATTGATACTAAAGTTGAATGAATTTCTTCTTCAGATATTTCATTTTTAAAATTGATAATTGCTGATTGGCCATCGTAATTGATTTTTATATAACTATTATTAATTTCTTCCATATAAGCATTATCAAATCTTGATATCTTCCCATAATGAATAAGATATTTGTGAACTGAATCTATGTGATCATTATTCATGTGATAACAAACTCTTTGACTTGTTTCTTTACTAATAATTTTCATTTAAAAAATAAATTTGTTTTAAGCTAATCTATTTTTTTCATTATTCAAAGTTTTAATCATTTTAATTATTAAATTTTTAACTTCATTTTTATCAACAGCTCTAACCAAGTTATTTCTCAAATTTGATGCTCCTTTGAAGTCTTTGCATGTCCATGAAATATGCTTCCTTGCAATTAGCAATCCGTGATCTCCTTTTTCTTTTATTAATTCATCAAGATGCTCAATAATTAAATATAGTTTTTCTTCTGTGTTTGGTTCTTTAAAATTTTTATTTTCTCTAAGGACATAATCTATTTCTCCTATTTTCCATGGCGATCCTAAAATTCCACGTCCAATCATGACACCATCAGCATTTGTTTTTTTTAAACAATTAAGAGCGTCATCTGGATTTTTGATATCTCCATTAGCAATTACTGGAATTTCCAACAACTTTTTAAGTCTCCCGATCATTTCCCAATCTGACTTGCCTGAAAAACCCTGTTTTCTAGTTCTTCCATGAAGTGTGATCATCGTTGCTCCCGCATCTTGAAGTTTAAATAAGAAATCCTCTATATTTTCTTCTTTACTATTCCAGCCGAGTCGTGTTTTCACTGTTACTGGAACCCTAACAGCTCTTACAACATTTTTGACTAATTCTATAGCAAGTTTTCGGTCTTTAATTAAAGCACTGCCTCCACCTTTCTTTGCAATTTTTTTTACTGGACATCCCATATTTATATCAATTAAGAAAGCACCAGAGTCCTCAGCTTGTTTCGCAGCTTCAGAAACAGCATATGGCCTATTATCAAATATTTGAACTCCAGTTGGACCTTCTTCCAAATCTATTTGATTGATTTTTTGTGTGCCATATCCTTTTTTAAGACTTGTGGCATTTATCATTTCTGTAAAAAGTAAAGAGTTTGGAGCCCATTTACGTACAAGGCGTCTAAAAATGTTATCAGTAACTCCTGCTAATGGAGATAGCATGACTTTACTCGTAATTATCCTGTTAACTCCCCTTCCTTTTAGCCTTATATTTGGAGACATATAATTTTAAATTTATTTTATCTTTCTTTATTATAAATTTAGACATGGAGCTGATTTTATGTTTTCTATTTATTTCTTAATTTTAAAAAGTGCTTTTACTTAAATAGACCTAATTGATTACTTTTTTTGCTAGTTTATGATGAGTTGAAATTTAAAAAGGAAATTTTTTCTTGTTTACATTAGTATCTATTTTTCTTCCAATAATTATCTTTATTGCACCAATAAATGTAAATGCTATTCAAGGTAATTTAGATTTATCAAGTGCTCAAACTTCTGTAGGTAAAAGATTTGCTAAAGTATTTTGTGATGCTAAGAGGGAAGGTTTAGATTCTGATTTTGCTAGTGAATATGCTTTGAATAATACATACTTGAAATTTGTAGCATTTCCAGATGATGACGCATATTTAGCTGATTTATGGAATTTCACCCATAATAATATATTAGATAATTGTGGTGAATTTGTAGATATAAATGATCTAAAAGACCTAGAGACTTTTTTTAAAGAAGAAGGTTTAATTGCATCAAATAGGGAACTCTATTTACCAACTTTTGAGAATAATTAGATTAAATTTTTAGCATGTACTAAAATATAAATAGAATATGAAATTTTATGAAACTATTAGGTTTAAATTCACCTGAAATATTCATAATATTAGTAATTTTGCTTTCAATTTTAGGTCCAAAAAGAGTTGAAAAAGGTTTCTTATTATTCAAAAAACTATTAAAGTTCCTCTTAAGTAAGGATGAAGATCAAAGCTCAGCAAATTCAAAAGAAAAATCAGAGGAACCAGAAAAAATAGAAGTTAAAGAAGAAATAGTAGAGGCAGAAGAAAAATCAGAGGAACCAGAAAAAATAGAAGTTAAAGAAGAAATAGTAGAGGCAGAAGAAAAATCAGAGGAACCAGAAGAAATAGAAGTTAAAGAAGAAACAATAAATCCAGAGGTAAAATCAATTAAACCTAAAAAAAGAACTGTTAAAGATGAAATTATTGACGTAGAAGTTGATACTGATAATAAATAAGATTTTAAATTAAATAATAATAGAAATGCTTGAATCCAAATAATAAGTTATCTTTTAGAGTAATTTTTATTTATTATATTCAATATAAAGGGTATCTATTTTTAATATTTTAATTTGTATTATAAGAAAGTTGTTATGAATCTAAAGCTACCTCGATAGCTGCTATTAAGTTTTCGTCAAACGGTTTAACACCTGGTTTGAATCTTGCAATTACTTTACTATCTTTTCCTATAAGAAACTTTTCGAAATTCCATTCAACATCTCCTTCAGGTTCAACTTTGTTAAGGGTTGTGTATGGTTCTGTGGTATTGCCTTTGGCATGAACTTTTTCATAGATTTCAAACTTAACGCCATATTTTGTTGCGCAAAAATCTTTTATTTCTGAAAGTGAGTCGGGTTCTTGTTTTCCAAAATCATTACAAGGGAATGCAAGTATTCTTAGGCCTTTGCTTGAATATAAATCATGTAGCTTTTGAAGATCCTCATACTGAGCAGTATTTCCGCAATAACTAGCTACATTAACAACTAAAATTACTTCCCCTGAATATTCTCCTAGTTTTATGGATGATCCGTCCGCGGAAAGAACAGTAGTATTTTGAACGTCAACTTGCATGTCTAAAAAAAATCACCCTTTGAAGATAGCATTGTATAAACTTTATTGTGTTTAATTTATATGGTGGTTTTGGTTATTTCTTTTATAAGTTTTAATTTTTCATTTATTTAACCCTTTATAATTAATATTATTAATCAGTTTAAATTTGGACCCTTTAGACCCCCTTACTGAAATTATTAATTCCGGTCAAGGGTTTTCACCTGCAATTGCTTTAGAAAGAATTATTTGGGCAATGATTGGAATCTTTTTTTTAGGAGCAATTTCAAGATCAATAACTAACAGCATGCGAAGTCAAAATTGGTTTGGTAGAAATTTTTTATTTAGTTATTCTAAAGATAAAAAAATTACAGATGATACATCTTCAGAAACTTCTGGTGATGACGAATAAGTTTTATATATATGAAAGAATCAATTTTTTTAAAAAAAACAATTTTATTGCTCGGTAGTGGCGAGCTTGGAAAAGAATTAGTAATAGAATCCAAAAGATTAGGATTAGAAGTTATAGCTATTGATCGATATGAAAAAGCACCTGCAATGCAAGTTGCTGATTATTCAAGAGTAATTGATATGGGAGATAAAAATATTTTAAAAAATGTTATAAAAGAATTTAAGCCTGACTATGTTGTCCCAGAAATAGAGGCACTTTCAATTGAAGCCCTAAAAGAACTAGAGGATGAAGGATTCAATATTGTTCCCAACGCCAGAACTGTAGAAATTACAATGAATAGAGATAAAATTAGAGACTTAGCTTCTAGAGATTTGAAAATTAAAACTGCAAAGTTTGATTATATTTTTGAATTTGATGATTTAGAAAAAAAAGCAGATGAAATTAGATTCCCACTTTTACTTAAGCCTCTAATGAGCTCTTCAGGAAAGGGACAGAGTGTGGTTGAAACAAAAAATGATTTACAAAATGCTTGGGAACAAGCACAAGCAAATTCAAGAGGAAAGGTTAAAGGTGTAATTATTGAAGAATTTATTAATTTTGATTTTGAGTTTACTCTCTTAACAGTAAGAAAAGAAAATGGTGAAAATATTTTTTGTTTACCAATTGGACATCTTCAATCTAATGGAGACTATCAATGTAGTTGGCAACCTATAGAGATCAAGGAGTCCTTAATTATTGAAGCTAAGAGAATGACAAGTAGAATATTAAATAACCTTAATGGAGCTGGATTATACGGAGTAGAGTTTTTTATAAAAGGAAATGAGGTTATATTTTCAGAACTATCTCCAAGACCACACGACACTGGTATGGTTACATTAGTTAGTCAAAATATTAGTGAATTTGAATTACATTTAAGGGCTTTTTTAAATTTACCAATACCTCATATAGATCTAATAGAACCCTCTGCAAGCAGAGTTATACTCTCTAATCAAGAGTATCTAAATCCTATTTATGAGGGTCTTAATGAAGCATTAGAATTTGAAAAGACTAAAGTGCTCATATTTGGCAAACCAGTTTCGAGAAAAGGCAGAAGAATGGGTGTTGTTCTTTCATCAAATTCCGATATTAATTTGGCTAGAAAAAATGCAGATGAAGCTGCTCGTAAAATAAAAGTCAGTACTAAATAAATATTAAATAAAAATAACGAAAAAAATACTTATTTCCTTTGTTTTTGTTCTTTGTTTCTCCGGGTATTATTTGATTAAGTTCTTTCTTTCTCAATGATAGAAAATTATAAAGGTTGGGATATAACTTTAAATTGGGATAATAATGATTATCTCGAGAGGGATGCTGCTAAAAGTAAATTTTTTAATCAAAAAGAAAAATGGATTGGTGTTCACTTAAATGGTGAAAAAATCTATGGTTCTTCTTTAAAAGAAATTCGGCATATTATTGATTATCCTAGTTTGCATGCAAAGTAGGTTAAAAACAATTTTTAATTATCCTGATTATTTTCATTATCTTCAATTAATTCATTAGCAAGTTTTCTTAAATCTCCCTTAATCGAGACCCATGTAAAGGCGATTATAAAAATTGAAGCTGATATTGCAACAGTGATTTTTTCGACAGGGGACATTCCAAGTGCTATAGCAAACATTTCAAACCAAATACTAATTTTTTATTATATTGAATTTTTTTAAATAGTTTGAATTAAATTAGTTTTTGCAATGATATTTAATTATTCAAAATATAATATATTAAATTTAAATTACTAATTTTTTTATTGTTTCTGATTTCATTTTTATTCAGTAAGATTAAATTATGGAAAAAAAAAAGTGCCCCCAATGTAAAAATTTAATTATAAAATCGTCTCCAACATGTTTATATTGTGGCAGACCTAATAAATTTATAACTAAGGAATACGTCAATAAAAAGTGGAATAAAGACAATAATAATAATATATTTGATTATATTTTTATTAATAAGTATCTTGTATTTATTTTATTATTAATATTTACAATTTTTATTATTATATTTAGTTAAATATCATCAATAGATCAATCTATTATTGCATCTAATACTTCTTTAGTATTAGTTGATAGTTTATTTTTTTTAATCTGCTTTATTGCTTCTACCATATTACTTTTGTAAGGGTCTGAATAATAATTGTATCTACTAAAAACTTTAACAAAACGGGAAATTACGATTGGATTTAATTTATCAAAGTCAATTATCTTTTTTGCAATATATTTATAACCAGAACCATCAATTGCATGAAAATTACTATTTCTTGTTACGAAAGTATTTAATATAGCTCTTAAAGTGTTTGGTGATTTTGAATCAAAAAACTTATTTGCAAATAATTTTTCAATGCTGTTTGACTTTTCATCAACTTCTATAGAAGCATTGAATGAGAACCAACTATCCAAAACGACACTATTATTTTTCCATTTATTGAAGAATATATTTGAAATAATTTGTCTTTCAGGACAATTAATCCTACTGAAAGAATTCAATGCAGCTTTTGCTAGCGTCATCGAATTACTATCGACATAATTAATTATTTTGCTTTTAATTTCTTCATCATTACTGTGTAAGAGCAGTTTCCAAATAGTTTCGATTAATTTTCTTTCATTTTTACCTTCTGGCCAAACTTTATCTATATTTTTTTCTATTTCTTGAAGCTTAAAATATAATTCTTTTTTTAATTTGGTACCGAATAAATAATTTAATTCGTCAATAGTTTTATAGATCTTTAAAGGGTCTATATTTTTCATCTCTGATTCAATTTCAGCAAACGTCGGAATACTTAGTAATTCTGATAAAAGAGATAAATTAATATCTTTAATTTTTATAAATGATATTAAGGTGTTTATTAATTTATTTTCAACTTTGTTATCTAGCTTTTCATCTAATCTGCATAAAATGATTTTTTTAAATAATTCTCTTACAGTATTAGATAGTGTAAAATAATCTTTTTCATATTTTAAGATTAAAAATTTTTCATCTAAGGTAGTGTCAGATTCCCACTCAACTGGTGAAGAGAATTCGCGAAAATAAGTTACTAAAGGGATTTGAAGGTGAGATCTAATATTCCTAAAAATAAATTCTTGATTTTTTGTTTTTAAAACAACTGTTTTTTCTATAGTTTTATTGTCTCCAAAAAATATAGCCAGATTTATAGGAATTATTAAAGGTAAATCATTATATGGGTTCTTCTTTATTGGATTAATTTGAGAGGCTTGAATTGTGAGTTTTTCGTCTGTGTGATCCCAGATTCTCTTGAATTTAACTTTTGGGGTGCCATTTTGCTTGTACCAGACTTTAAATTCTTCAGGATCGATTTCCTTATTATGCTCTAAAATTTTATCGACAAATTGGTCTATTGTTGCTGCTTTACCATCATATGTTGATATGTAATTACTAAATCCTTTATAGAAATTTTCATCTTTTACAAGCTTATTAAGCATTCTAATTATTTCTGATCCTTTTTCGTATATCGTGGTCGTGTAGAAATTGTCTATTTCTTGGTATCTTTCTGGCATTACAGGATGAGATGTTGGACCAGAATCCTCTCTAAATTGATTTTTTCTAAGAAATTTTGCATCCTCAAGTCTCTTGATTTCATGATTATGAAGATCTGCTGTGAACTGTTGATCTCTGAATACTGTTAAACCCTCTTTAAGAGATAATTGAAACCAATCCCTACAAGTCACTCTATTACCAGTCCAATTATGGAAGTATTCATGGGCGATCACACCCTCTATTCTCTCTAATTCCTCATCAGTTGTTGTTTCAGAATTAGCGAGTATTAGTTTTGAGTTGAAAATATTGAGACTTTTATTTTCCATTGCTCCCATATTAAAGTGCCTGATTGCAACTATATTGAACAATGACAAATCGTATTCAAGGTTATATTTCTCTTCGTCCCATCTCATAGATTTCTGTAAGGAACTTATTGCATGTTGGACATATTTTTCATCGCCATTCTCAACATAAATATTTATTTTTACATTTTTATTCGATTTTGTTATGAAATTATCTTTTACACAATTAAGTTTACCCGCTACCAATGCAAATAAATATGAGGGTTTTAGATATGGGTCTTCCCAAATTATTTCATGTCGATTATTTTTAAGATCATTTTCTTTTACGATGTTACCATTTGAAAGTAAAACAGGATAATCATTCTTGTCGGCCTCAATTCTTACAGTGTATTTGCTTAGAATATCAGGCCTATCAGAGTGAAAACTTATTCTTCTAAATCCCTCTGCCTCACATTGCGTAGTTATAATTCCATTACTCTCATACATTCCTAAAAGGGATGTATTTTCCTTTGGTTTAATTATTCCTTCTATTTTTAATAAAAAATTATCTTTATTTATATTTTTAATTTTTAAGTTATTTTTTTGTTGTTTGTAATATTGTTCTTCTAGGAGTGAGTCATCTATAAATATTTTTTTTATTAATATATCCGTACCATCAAGAATTAGATTTCTGGTATTCTTATTTTTTTTTACCAATTTTAGTTTCGTCGTAACATTTACAGCATTTTTCTTAATTACGAAGTCCAAAAAGATTTCTGGAATTTCATAATCAAAAACTTTGTAATCTTTAAGTTTTACATATCTTGAAATACTTTTTTGGTTTATTGGATTATTCATCTTTACAAAGAGGTTCAGAAGTTAAAAAATCTAAAATATTTATTTTGAAATTATAAGTTAGAACTTTTATCTTCTGATTGACAGTTATGTACTTTAACTTTTCCTGAAGGAAGTAATTCGTATAAAGAAGGATTATTAATATCAGGCGATCCGTCTTTATTAAATTGGTACCTCCATTCCCATTTTTTATCTGTAAAGGAAATATAATCTCTTCTTAGCGAATATGGAAGCATAAGCTTTTTTTTATTCCAATTAATATTTATAAATGCTCCTGGCTTTAACTCAGATATCTTTTCTACTATGGAAAAGTCACCATTAATATTATTTCTCATTACAAAATTAAGTTTTGAATTTTCACATACATAGCTAATATTTAAAGCTAATAAAAGGATTGAGGTAATAAAAAATGAATGAATTTTTGGAGCTCCTTTTAAAGTAGATTTACTTTTAAGCTAAATGACTTAATTAAAGATCTTTTTGGATCAATTTAAATCATAATAGATTGCATACTCTTTAGATCTATAAGCTTACAATTTAGTATCTCTTCATAATCCTGAACTGAAATAAAATTATTTAAAAAACCTGAATATTTTGCATCTCCGCCTATAGTGCTTGAAAGTATATATTTTGGATTGAATTTGTTAATCAATTTAGGGATTACATCAGCACCTTTTACAAAAGAACCCACTAGAGGTAATTTTAAATTTTTTGTAGGAGTAATGACTGCATCAAGACTTTGCTTGTTTAAATTTTCATCAAGAAATCCATGGGGTTCTATATAAAATCCATTATCTTGATCGTCTTTAACAATATATCCGTTTTCTATTTGTGGTACTGGAGCCCCAGCAGTGGCTTCAAAACTTAAATTAAAATGATTTGTCTTTTCAGTTGGCTTAAGCACATTAATTGAACTAAAACCGATTTTTTTTAATGTTTCAACAGCACTTTTAGGGCAAATTATATGAATATCCCTTCTGAACATTTCTAATGTTGGAACATGACAGTGGTCAGGTAAACCTTGGGTTAACAAAATAATATCTATTTTTTTATCTATTGAAATTTCTTCTTCTAATGATCCTTTAAAAAACCACTCACCTGGAGGAAATATTAAATCTCCTTTGAGCCAAGGATCAATAATTAAATTAGTTTTTTTAAATTTTATAAGCCAACCATTTGAACCAAGGTAGGTCGCTTCGAAAGTCATTATCAATTAATTGTCTTATTAGACTATAAGGTAATTTTGGCTATATCGAGTTATTACTAATTTAGGTTAGTTTGCTTCATTTAAGATTTGAAATGACTTTCTTTTTAAATTAAATATTAAAACTTGATTATCTTTATAACTAATCTCAAAGTTTTCTTTTTCTAGCATTTGTATTGGTATTAGAGCTAATCCTCCTGTTCCTGAAAATATAATTGGCATTGTGCTATTTTTAGTCCCATTCATTTTTTGTAAGTCAATAGCTTGAGAAACTATTTTTCTGGCTTTATCAAATCCGTAGTCTTCTATTAATTCAGGCCATAAAAAGTTAACTAATTCATATTTCGAAAACTCAATTTGTACTGTTTTCATTAAAAAATAATAAATATATAGAGATTAATTAATTACGATATTTACTTAATTACTATTTTTAAACCTATCCATGACTAGTTGCAACATATCCACTACATCACCATCAGTTAAATTTAAATCCTTCTTTAAATCATTGCAAGTTAAATTCATTTCAAGTGCCGCTTCAGCCATATGATTAACTTTTTGGTTATCACCGCCCAATGAAATAAAGGGATTGAAGTTTTCTATCATTTAATACTTGTTGTTACCACTTAGTTCTAGCTAAGAAATAATTAATTATCATTTATTGATACAGAAGCTTATAAATATGTTATTTAATATTTAGAAAGTTTTTATTTTTAAACTAGGGATATTGAGATACCTTTTGATATCAATGCGAATCTTCTGGCTCTGACTAGTAAAGGAAATATCAAATTTGTTCGTTTACTTGATTTAAACACTCTAGAGAGTAACAAAAGTAAACTACTTGAGGGATTGTTTATCTGTTTGCAAATAGTATTAATTGCACCTGCCCCATGAAAGATATCTTCATCTTTCAGGAGGATAGCGCCTTTATCTAGGTCATAACCTTTGTCAAAGAGGGATTTAATCAGAGTTAAATTGTTACGACCATCAAGAATTTTAATATTATTTATCTTGCTTTTGATCTCAAGTAGCTCAGCAAAATGATTGCAGAATGGGCATTCCCCATCATAAATAAAGGTATAGTTGGAAGTCATTAGAAAAAACAGTTTTGATGATCTTAAAGTGCGCCAACAAAATAGTAATGCCTCGATAATAGAACAAATAATAAAAATTTTGTGGATTTCTCATAAAGGGATAGTTAAACGATTCTAATAATTACGAAGAAATGTCTCAATATAGGTATATTTTTCATAAAAATCTGTATGCTAACTCGGAGATATTATGTTTTAAAATCATGAATTTATTAGCTTCTTTTGCTTTAGGTGGTTTCAATCCATGGGCAGCAGGCTTTGGAATTGGTTCTTTAGTCCTTTTTGGTCTTGTTGGTCTTGTGGCGGGTCCAAACCTAAAGAATTTTGACCCTGATGCATAAATCATCATATTTAATCTAGATTTAAAAAGACTCATTTGAGTCTTTTTTTATGCGGTTTTATAAATTTATTTTTAGAATCAGTTAAAATATATTCCGACAAAGAAATGTTTTTAAATCCTTTTTATCCATTTACTTTTTTGAAAATCTCTTCTCTTAAAGCTACTATTGTTTTTTTATTAATACTTTTAATTAAATCAAATTTGCTTAGATTAAAAGGGGGATTAATAGGAGGTCTTTTTGCCCTAATATTAATATCGGGGATTTTTGCCTCTAGTACCATAGCTTTAGGTTCTTTAGTTTATGCCTATCGATTAAAGAAGAAATCTAATTCTGATGATAATCAACTGCAGGATTTGGAAACTGTTAATGTTTAATATATTTTGTGAATCAAATTCTGTTGGATAACCTAAAATGGAGTTCCAGGTACAAAATGCAAGACTAGAAATCCAAAACCGGCAGCAAAAACTATTGATACTGCGATGATTAGAAGGCCAGATGCCATCCCCCCTTCGTTAAACGCCATTTAGTTAGTTATTCTTAAATTAATAATAGAACATATTTGTTCCCAAGTAATAGTTCTAATTACTCATATATCATCCAAATTTATTATTAATGGTGAATAAAAGTAAAAAGATGGAAGTTAATGAGATGATAAAACCAAATATTATTAATGGTTTAGATTTGACGTTTTCTTCTTTATTAAGCTTATTTTTTGAAGAAGGAAAATTTCTATCTTTTTTTTTATAAATAAGATTGGAAAAAGGTTTAATCACGATAAATTTTAGATTTAAGCTAATTACCCTAAGGTTTTGAACAAATCTTTATGGTAATCAACAACATTTTGACAACTTATTACAGGTGTAAATTCCATATGAATGCCAAATTTGGCTCTCCATGGAGCAAAATGTTCGAAAATTTCTTTATCACTCTCTGCTTTACATAAACAAACTACTCTACCTTCCCCTGGAGCATGAACTCTAAATAACATTTCAAATTTATCTGTTTTATCTGATTTTGCAATTTCACCGTTTTCCCAAGCTTCTACGAATAATTGATAAGCTTTAACTTGATTCTCAATATCTGGAAATTGGCAGTCAGCAAGAAATAATTGCATTGGAGTATTCTTAAGGTTTCACTCATTATCCCTCAAATACTTATTTATTAATGGGACTGTTTGAATTTGAAGATCAGAAAAAGAATATTTTCCTAAATAAAGTGAGAAGAGAGAGTCTCAAGGAATTTCCCAATATCTTTTTTATATAAACTATCTGTAATTTTTAAAGAGAATAATTCATAATCATTTATATTTTTTTTTTATCAAAATTAATATTTCCCTTTAATGAAATATTTTTCATAATATTAATGATCACTATTTAAAATTTAAACAAATATAAGTAAAAGACAAATTTCTTTACATTATGTTTTTTTATGAGATAAATTTCTAATGCTGATAAATAATAATAATTTATTTAAGAGTTAATTAATTTTCCCAGGATATATAAGAAAGAATTAGTCAAAGAAAAAATTACAGTTAATAGAGATGCGATAACGGGTAATAAATTGAACCACAATTGCGAAGTTGTCATTTTTGAGTCAATAGGCAGAAAATTGGTTTTGTTTTTTATTCTTATTTGTAACCAAAAAATAGATAATGGATAAATAATTCTTGAGAAAGTAATTATTAATGAAGGCAAAATACCTTGGCTTGAATAAAGTATAAATCCTGAAAAAAAGTAAAACGCCCAAATTAGAACCCTTTGAATCAGAATTAATCCCTTGCTTTTGCCAGACATTATTAATTAATTAAATTTTTATAATTTTAGTCATTTTATATCTTTCAAAAAAAATGTTATTTATAATGACTTTTTCTTTACGAATAATTTTCCATTCATTTTTAAGAAATAATTCATAACTTATTAAGCTCGCTTCAGTATAAAGAGAATTTAAACCTTCTTTCTTTGCTTCATCTTCTAATTTATGAAGTAACTTAGAGCCGAAACCTTTTCTTTGGAATTTACCTCTACAGTAAAATAGTGCAATTCTATCGGTGGGATATCTTGTGGCAAAAGCAATAATAATTCCTTGTTTACTTATAAGCCAACCTTTTCCTTTAATTATTGACTTATGAAAATTTGGGTTATTCCAAGCTTGGCTTGACCAGGCTCTTTTTTGTTCTTGACTATAAATTTTTTCATTTAAAGATTGAATTGAATCAAAATAAACCTTCTTTAATTCCAGTTGATCTTTAATGGTAATTTGTCTTAAATTCATATACAAATCTTTTATTTCATATGCCTAGTAAAAATATAGTCGCAATTGGGGGAGGAGGGTTTGGACGTTCATTAGGTTCTCTTGAAATTGAAAAATATATAGTATCTTTAAGTGATCAAAAAAGACCTAAAATTTGCTTTATTCCAACAGCATCTGGCGATAGTAGTTTGTACAAACTAAATTTTTATAGAGCATTTTCTGAACTTGATTGTATAACAAGTCATATTGATTTCTTCTCTAGAACAGAAAACTTAGAAGAGAAAGTTTTAACTCAAGACATTATTTATGTTGGCGGAGGAAATACAAAAAGTATGTTAGCTGTTTGGAAGGAATGGAATTTACATAAAATTTTGCGAAATGCTTATGAAAAAGGAATTGTAATGAGTGGTGTAAGTGCTGGGGCTATTTGTTGGTTTGATAAGGGTATTACTGATTCTTATGCTAATGAATTAGCCATAATTGATTGCTTAGGCATAGTTGAAGGTATTGCCTGCCCGCATTTCGATGAAGAGAAAGATAGGGAACCTTATGTTAATAATATTATTCAGAGAGAAATTATTGAATCTTGTATATGTATTGAGGGCAATTGTGCTTTGCATATTAAAAATGATTTTGACTATTCCTCAATTGATTTTGGTAATGGTAGAAACTGCTTTAGAGTCACAAGGGAAAATAATATTGTAAAGAAAGAAATTCTTTGAAAAGAAAATATTTTTAATATATTTAGATCTCATCATTCTTCGAGATAGAGGTAAATTCAATCCCTTTGTATTTTACGAAAGATGCAGTCCATACTTCTTTTGAGAGATTGCCAAGGTATTTTAGAAACTGTTGTGTATCTCCATCTCTTATCCATTCAGATTTAATGAATGGAAGCTCTTTCTGCATTCTTTTAGGATGCATATGAACAAGGAGCAAACCTTTTTCTCCAGAAGCCCTTTTTAAAGCACCTTCATCACTTCTTTGAAACACTCTCATTAGAAGATTTAAAATTACCTCTTCTCCAAGTTTCTTGAAATTTTCTGATTCCTCTAAATTATCTTTAATTTCTTTACCTCCAAGAGGCATTGCTCTAACTAAGTTTTGCTCTATTAAAGCTATTGCAATTAGATAATCTTGACTAGCCATATTCTAAAATAATACTTTTTTGTTATTCTAACCTCTAGAGTTCATGAAAATCTTTCATGGATTAAATATCTGCGATAGAAGGAAGGAAATAATTTATTAATTATTTTCTAATACAATTGAACTATTGCTTTTATCTTAATTAGTAAAATTTTATATTTTATTTGATATGAGGTTTTTTTTATTTTTCGGGATTTTTTGGAGGTCTTTATCTAACATGGACTAGTTTAGTAGTACTAGAAAATTGGAAATGTTTTAATCAAATTATTGCAAAATCCGTAAATGATAAAATTTCTTTAAAAGCTGCATAAGAGATTTCCCCAAGTTATTTTCTAAATGCTAAGAATAAAAAGACGACTTCCAGAATAAGAATCGTAGTATATGCTTGTTTTCGTTAATATGTTGAATGATTAAATATTAATAATGAACAATAATATAAGATTTGAATTATCTTTTAAAAATATTTCTCAGTTAGACAACAAACTTAACTTCTGCAAATTAAATAACATAAATAATATCAATATTCCATGTAAAGGACTTATAAAGAAGGATTTATTTAATTCAACTATTAAATATATATCTAAAAACTATAGTGAATTTAATGTGACCTATCACTATAGTCTTTATCATCAATATTCAAAAGATAAAGAAAAATCCTATCAGTTTTTTTTAGATTTTGTTAAAAGTTCTCATGCTAATAAAAATTATGAAATTCTGCTTGTGTCGGGATCAAATAAGAAAAAAAACTTTGACTCAGTAGATGTATTAGCTTATTTAAAAAAAGAAAAATATTTAAAAGTTAAATTAGGTATAGCTTACAATCCATATTTGAAAAAATATTATAATATTTCTTCAGAAAGAGAAAGGTTCGAAAGAAAAATTTCGACTGGATTAATAAATTCAATTTGGTTTCAATATGGTACAGATATTAACGTTCTTCAGAAAGAGGTTAATTATATTAAAAAAGTAGCAAAAAAAGAAAAATTAAATTTATTTGGCAGTTTATTTATTCCTTCTAAACAATTTATAGCACGGTTTAAATTTCGACCTTGGAAAGAGGTATATATATCTGAAAAATGTTTATATGCATTGGAGAATTTTTTTGATTTTACAAACGATTTAGTTAGTTTTTATAAAAAAAATAATATTACACCTGTAATTGAATCTGATTTTTCATCATCGGAGAAACTTGATTCTGTTTATAGTTTTTTAGAAAATGACTGATAATTTCTGTCAATAGTTAATTATGAAAAGTGATTTTACATATGACTTAGTAATAATAGGTGGAGGAATATCTGCGTGTGTCTTCGCCTCGAAGTATCTGAAAAATAATATTACAAAAAAAATTGCATTAGTTGAAATTGGTCGTGGGCTTGGTGGGAGATCAAGTACAAGAATAAGCAAAAGATTTGAAGGATGGAAACTAAACCATGGGGCTCCCAATATAAATATATCTAACAGTAAAAATAATCTTCTATTAAAAAGTTATATTGATGAATTATTGAAAAATAAATTTATTAAAATTGACGATTCTGATACATTTTTTCTAAATCAAGATTTAAATTCAGAAACACAAAAAATATCTAAATTTTCTTGCGGGGTTAATTATCTATCTTTAGATTCTATGAGTCAATTATCTCAAAAAATAATTGAGTCTAATAATCTAAAGGGGAAAATTGAATTATACTTTGAAACTTTAATAGTTGATTTGAAGTTTAATGATAAGGAATGGGTAATAACATCAAAAAATGGCGATAAATTTAAATCTAAGTATCTTATTTGTTCAACTAATTTGTTGTTACATAAAAGGTCATTGAAAATATTGAACATAAATCAAATTCCATTAAGAAAAGCTAT
>CACGGL010000004.1:0-57673 GCA_902572595.1 uncultured Prochlorococcus sp. | reverse complement strand
AACAGAATTAGATATAACTGAAGGAATGTCTTTTGATAGAGGTTATAGTTCTCCATATTTCGTAACAGACCAAGATAGACAAGTTTGTGAACTTGAAAACCCTAAAATATTAATAACTGATCAAAAAATCTCGACTTTAGTTGATCTAGTTCCAATACTTGAAGAAATTCAGAAGTCAGGCTCACCTTTTCTAATTCTTGCTGAAGATATCGAAGGCGAGGCTTTAACTACTCTAGTTTTGAATAAGAATAGCGGGGTTTTGAATGTAGCTTCCGTAAGAGCTCCGTTATTTGGTGAGAGAAGAAAAGCTGCCCTTGAAGATATTGCAATTCTTACAGGAGCTAAGTTAATTAGCGAAGATAAATCTATGACACTCGATAAAGTATCGATTAATGATTTAGGCAAAGCAAAAAAAATAACTATCACAAAGGATAAAACTACAATTGTTGCATTCGAAGACACTAAAGATTTAGTTAAAGCGCGAGTAGAGAAACTAAAGAGAGAAGTTAATATAACTGAATCAGAGTATGATCAGGATAAAATCAATGAAAGGATAGCCAAACTAGCCGGAGGAGTAGCTCTTATCAAAGTAGGAGCTGCTACAGAAACAGAGATGAAGTATAAAAAGTTGAGAATCGAAGATTCCCTTAATGCTACGAAAGCTGCTATCAAAGAGGGTATTGTTTCTGGAGGAGGACAAACTTTAATTGAAATATCAGATGACCTTTTAAATTTAAGTCAAACATCTACAGATGATTTAAGAACAGGGATTAATATAGTTGGAGAAGCTCTTTTGGAACCTACTAGACAAATAGCAAAAAATGCCGGTTTTAATGGTGATGTAGTTGTCGCTGAAATTAAAAGACTTAACAAAGGCTTTAATGCTAATTCAGGAAAATACGAGGATTTGAAAGATTCAGGAATATTAGATCCAACCAAAGTAATAAGATTAGCTCTTCAAGATTCAGTATCTATTGCAGCTATGATCCTCACAACAGAAGTTGCTATGGCTGATATTCCAGAACTTGAAGCGGCAGCCCCTGGAGGAGCAGGTGGAGATCCAATGGGAGGAATGGGTGGCATGGGAATGCCGGGAATGGGTGGCATGGGAATGCCAGGAATGGGTGGCATGGGAATGCCAGGAATGGGTGGCATGGGAATGCCGGGTATGATGTAAAAGCTAACTAGCTTTTTTATCGTTGTTAATCCACTTTCTTAAATTTTTAATATAAGGTAGGGGTAATTTTGGGATTTCAGCAAATTGATTTATTTTATTAGAATTTTGATTTTTGCTAGATATTCCATTACTGGTAGCAGTTTCCAAGCCATTTGATTCCCAATTTGTTTCTTCAATATTTTCAAAATTTTTTGATAACTCTATTTTAATTAGTTCTTGATTTTCTTCATGTACTTCATCAATTAAGGATATCTGTTCTTGATTTTCTTCTTCACGCTGATTTTCTTTTTGTAGTGAACTATGGATTAATAAATCATTTAATGAATCAATACCAAATCTATGGACCCATTTAAGAACAACATTTTCTTTAAGCAAAAAATTATTTTCCAAAGAGGCTTGTTTAAAAACTTCTATTAAATGATTTTTTAAAAGCATAAAATTTCTAATTTAACTTTCTATTTAACAGAGGCCTTATAATAATCAAGGAAAAAACTGTCAACGAAAATAAAATTGATATACAACTCTTACAAGTTAAATCACCATATGGGGCATGTAAAGCCACTAATTCTAAATCCATATTTTGTGTATAGGCAGTTCTAATAGGTTCAATAGCAAAAGTTAACGGATTTAATGAAGCTAACCATCCCAGCCAATTTGGCATAAAAGAGATTGGAGCCAGAGCAGTACTCGCAAAGAGAAGAGGTAAATTTATTACGAATATAAGAGCTATTAATTCAATATGTCCTGGCAAAACAAACGCTAAACATAAACTAATTGATGTCACAAAAAGAACTAATAAAATAAGTGTTGTAAATACAATTCCTAAACCATATAAGTTGGGCCATCCATAACCCAAAATGTATGAAACAAACATTATTACAATACTCTGAACAAAGCTCAAGATTGTTATGTAAAAAAAAGAAGATAAAACTATGGATAATCTACTGGTTAAAGGAGCCACAAGTAATCTATTAAGAAATCCAAACTCTCTATCAAACATTAAAGGAAGACCAGAGTTAAGGGCTCCACTAAAAGCAGTAAAAACAATAAGTCCTGCTCCTAAAAAATTCCCATAAGAATCAACTCCTGGTAAAAAACCTTCAGGAGCTTTAGAGAATAATGCCCCAAATAAAAAAAGCCAAATTATGGGTTGCAATATTCCTGCTAATAGAGTTGATGGTCTTCTTTTTAATTGAATAAATAATCTCTTTGTTAAGGCAAATGTTTCTTGATATAAAAAAAATAAATTATATTGTTGTAATTCCATAATTAGCAGTAATTAGTTTTCATTATAGTTAGTTAACCAAAAGTTTTTTTTATCGCATTGATTGCTTTGATTCTTTTTTTAGGTCTCTTTTCCCTGCCATAGAAATTTCAGCATCCAATAGTGTTTTCCCTGTTGCCTGAAGATATACATCATCCAAGCTTGGCTGACTTTGGGTAAGAGAAAAAATTTCAAACTTTGAAAAGGCCAATTCCACTTTTAGCTTCGTAAGTAAATCTTTTTCCTTATCTGCTACAAAATTTATCGAGAAACCTTGAGCTTCATTTATGATAATCTGACTAATTCCATCTATTGAAGATAAAATTTGACATATATTTTTTGCTTCTTCCTGATTACTAAATTCTCTCACTTTCAAAGTTACTCTATCTCCTCCTAATTTATTTTTGAGCTCTGCAGGAGTTCCTTGTGCTATAACTCTTCCATCATCAATTATGACTAATCTGTCAGCCAATTTATCTATCTCATCAAGATAGTGACTGCTTAAAATAATGGTCATTCCATTATTTCTCAAATCTTTCAAAAGTTGCCATATAATATTTCTACTTTCAATATCTAAACCAACTGTAGGTTCATCCAAAATTAATACTTGGGGCAAATGTAAAAGTCCAGCTGCTAGATCTATTCTTCTTTTCATTCCCCCTGAATAAGTTCCGCACTTACGATCAATCCAATCATTCATTTCTAATTGATCTATTAATTTCTCTATCCTTTCAAATTTTTTGTTTTTGTTTATATGATATAAATCTGATTGAAAATCCAAAAGCTCTCGTCCAGTTAATATTTTATCAAGTGCAATGTCTTGGGCAACATAACCAATTAATTCCCTAATTTTCCTTGAATTTTTTTTCAAATTAATATTATTTATAAAAACTTCTCCACTATCAGGCTCTATTAAAGTAGCGAGTATTTTTATGAGTGTTGATTTGCCAGCACCATTTGGACCTAATATTCCGAATAATGCTCCAGCTTCAATTTCCATCGATAAATTTTTTAATGCCTTGATATCTGAATAAGATTTTGAGAGCTCTTTAACTTTTATATAATTCATCAAACTTGATTTTTACTTAAAAAACATTTTACATCTAATTTAATTGCTAAGCGGAGATATCATAGAGAAAAATATTTGCATTGATTGCTGCTCAAATTGTACGGATAGTTGGGTTCTTGAAATTAATAACAAAAGACAAATACCAAACATATAGAGAATAGACCACCTAAAAAGAGACTTTGCCCTTGAAAGATCATGAGGAGATTTCTTTAATTCGTATATTAATTGCAAAAGTCTTCCATTAAATGGCAATAACATAATTCCGTATAATAGCCCCCCTTCAGGTAAAGCAAAAACTCCCATAATACTCATTAAAACTGTTGCCCATCCGTAACGAGAAATCGCTTCAGCAGTAAAAACAGATCCTTTAACAGAAGGGAGCATAGGAATACCAACAGATGCGTAATCATCCTTCAACAAAATTGCAAGTGCCCAAAAATGAGCTGGAGTCCATAACATTACTAAACCAAACAACCACCAACCACTAAGACCTACATGCCCTGTGGCAGCTGATGCTCCAACTAAAGGTGGTATCGCACCAGCAACTCCTCCGAAAACAATATTTTTTGTTGTACGAGGTTTCAAAATAACTGTATATAAAATTACGTAGCTAAATAGACCAAGAAGAGTTAATCCCGCAGCCAAATAATTTACACCACTTACTAAAAGCATCGAAGCTGCCAAAGTACATGATACGGCAGCTAAAAATACAGTCTCAGATGACAACTTTCCTGCTGGCAAGGCTCTATTGCTAGTTCTTGTCATCCTTTTATCTAATTCCATTTCCCACAAGCAATTAAGAGCTCCTGCTGCTGCAGCGGCCAAAGCTCCGCCTCCTAGAGTACAGATAAGTTTCGGCGAAGACAAAGGCCATTCTTCTGTTAAAGCCATTCCTCCCAAAGTTGTGGCCAGTAAAAGTGGGATTAATCTAGGTTTTGCTACTTCAAGCCAAGGCGGCAAAGTTAATCTTTTTCTTGAAGGTACAACTTCATCCCTAATTGAAGATTTATAGTTCAAGTTTTCTAAGTTACTACTGTTCATGAGTTGATACCGACCGTTTGGGGATTAAGGGAGTGGTTTAGACCTTTTTTGGTAAAAGGATTTCTAAAAATTAATGTTGTTAATATCGCAATAAATAAAGAGGCGTTAAGTTGATGACCGATTATAAACATAGGTTCACTCAAATTTGTTTTGAGACTTAAAACACCCAAAGTAATTTGGGAAAACAATAGAAAAATAAGTGTTGTGAGATATTTCCAATTTTCATTAAGCAAACTTCTCTTATAAATTGCAATAGCAATAATCAATAAAATTGAGAAAGCAATTGGGAAAGCAAATAATTTATGAGTATCTAGAATTAGACATTGTTTATTAAAAGATAAGCAAATATGTGCTGACCAGGTTGATGAAAGCCTTACGCCAATAAAAGATTGAATCAGAGTAAGTAAAAGAGGAACAAAAAATAATAATCTCCACCAAATTAATGGCTCTTCAATGTCGTCATTTTCTAAATTTTGATTTATTGAAACTGTTGTAATGAGAAGTAGAAAAGCTATTAAAAGATGGCCAGTAACAGTATATGAATCAAGCAGGTTTATTACTGTTAAAGCTCCAAAGGATCCTTGGACAATAACGAGAAAAAGTAATAATGAATAAGTTTTAGGTAACCAATTTGGAATTTCATTTTTCCAAATAATTGAAAGCGAAAATTTCAAAAGAATTAATATTCCAACCAGAAAAGCATCTAGACGATGAAACCACTCTAGAAATACTCTTAGGTTCATATGTTTAAAAGGCAAAAAAGATCCATAACATAATGGCCAATCTGGACAGGCAAGTCCCGCCTCCATGACTCTCGTAGCGCCTCCAATTACGATTAGTGCGATAAGTGCAAATACACTATGACTTCCCAACCTTTTAAAAATTGTCAGATATTTTGATTTATATAATTGGTTATTAATCAAATGGATAAAACCTATTATTTTGCATAATAAATTAGATTCAAAAACCAAACATTAATTAAAAATTAATATGTTTAATTTAAAAAATAATTTACTAATTTAATCTTTTTTCCCTGACAATTAACTCTAAAAAGTTATTAATAATACGCCTTTTATTTCATAAATCTTAAGAAGTTGTGAAGTTAAATGTTTTTCTTTTAACAAAGGATGCAGGATTAAAAAAATTGAATATCTTAAGAATATAAATACAAATTTTTAGAGATCAATTGTTAAATAAAAACATTTATTTAATACTAATTATTTCACTCGTTTTTGCTATATCTTTTTGGATTGGTTTTAATGTAAATTTACTTCCAGCGGAAGCAAGTATTAATGCACCAATTTATGATGAACTTTTTAAAATTCTTTTCATCACTGGATTAATTATTTTTATAGGAATGACAATAGCTGTTATTTATAGCTTATTTAAGTTCAGGAAAAGAAATGATCAGATAGGAGATGGTATAGCTTTAGAGGGAAATTTAAGCTTGGAAATTGTATGGACAATTATTCCTTCAATAATTGTTTTGTTAATAGGTTTATATAGCTACAACATCTACGATCGAATGGGAGGGATGAAAGAACTAAATCATAACCATGAAATGATGAGTTCTAATTCTGAAAAAATATGGGCAGGAATAAGTCAAACTTCTGATAATGAAATAGCAATAAATAATTTATCAATTGAAGTTTCAGCTATGCAATTTGCATTTCTATTCAATTATCCCAAGGGCAATTTCATATCAGGAGAACTACACGTTCCTGTTGATCAAAAAGTATCAATGAAAATGGAATCCAAAGACGTCATTCATGCTTTTTGGGTGCCAGAGTTCAGAATTAAACAGGATATTATTCCTGGGCAACCTACTATTCTAAATTTCACTCCTACAAAAGTAGGGAAATATCCGATAATTTGCGCAGAATTATGTGGCCCATATCATGGAGGGATGAGAGCCTCCATAATTGTTGAAGAAGAATCTGATTACAACGAATGGTTTAACAAAAATAAAAAACCAGAGGTAAATTTATGACAATATCAATTGATCCACAAAATACTAATAATGAAAGCCTTCAACCTAAAGGCTGGCTTAGATACTTTAGTTTTAGCCTTGATCATAAAGTAATTGGGATACAATACTTAGTCTGCGGTTTTCTTTTCTATTTAATAGGAGGAACCTTAGCGAGCGCTATAAGAATTGAACTAGCTAGTCCAATGTCTGACTTTATGCCAAGAGATGTTTATAACCAAGTTTTAACTTTACACGGAACAATAATGATATTCCTTTGGATAGTGCCTGTAGTTAACGGTGCCTTTGGAAATTATTTAATTCCATTTTATGTAGGTGCAAGAGATATGGCATTTCCAAGATTAAATGCCGTAGCTTTTTGGTTAATTCCTCCTTCAGGTTTGATGCTGGTAGCAAGCTATTTTGTTGAGGGTGCTGCTCAGGCTGGATGGACAGCTTATCCACCTTTGAGCATAACTACTCCTCAATCGGGACAAATTATTTGGATTCTGAGCGTTCTATTACTTGGAGGCAGTTCTATATTTGGTGGAATAAACTTTATTGCTACCATTATTAAATTAAGAAGGCCAGGATTAAAACTTATGCAATTGCCAATGTATTGTTGGGCAATGCTTGGAACAAGTCTATTGGTTGTTTTATCAACTCCTGTTTTAGCAGGCACTTTAATTCTACTTAGCTTCGATATCATCGCTAATACAGGGTTTTTCAATCCTGTTTTAGGTGGCAATGTCGTAGTTTATCAGCATTTATTTTGGTTTTATTCTCATCCAGCTGTATATATTATGGTCCTTCCTGCCTTTGGTTTAGTTAGTGAAATACTTCCTGTACATGCTAGAAAACCACTTTTTGGATATACAACAATGGTTTTTTCAATAATGGGGATAGTAGTTTTAGGTTTAGTTGTTTGGGCTCATCACATGTTTACGAGTGGAACGCCCCCTTGGATGAGATTGTTCTTTACTATTGCCACAGCATTTATTGCTGTTCCAACAGGTATAAAATTTTTCAATTGGGTAGCAACATTATGGGGAGGTAAAATTTCCATCAATAGTGCAATGTTATTCTCTTGCGGATTTATTATAAATTTTGTTTTTGGAGGTATTACAGGAGTTGCTTTGGCACAGGTACCTTTCGATATTCACGTACATGATACCTATTTCGTTGTAGCCCATTTTCATTACATAGTTTATGGAGGGACTGTTTTTATTATTTTCTCTTCAATTTATCATTGGTTCCCCAAAGTAATTGGAAAAATGCTCAATGAAAAATTAGGAATCTTACATTTTATCATTACCTTTATTGGATTTAACTTGTGCTTTGCTCCACAACATTGGCTTGGTTTAAATGGAATGCCAAGAAGGGTTGCAGAATATGATCCTCAATTCCAGTTTGTTAATCAAATTAGTAGCATTGGGGCTCTTTTGATGGCTATAAGTACAATTCCTTTTTTAATTAATGTATTCCTTAGCGTGAGAAATGGAAAATATGCTGGAGATAACCCTTGGAATGCTCTTACACCTGAATGGTTAACATCATCTCCACCTCCAGTTGAAAATTGGGAAGGAGAAGCTCCATTAGTTGAAGAACCTTATGGTTATGGCAAAGAAATTTCTTAACAAAAATAAAAACATATGACAACTCTAGATAGCTCAAAAGAAATTCAAAAAAATAATTCTGAAGTTAATGAAACACATGAAGACTTCAGAATGTTTGGTCTTATAACTTTCCTAATTGCGGACGGAATGACTTTTGCTGGATTCTTTGCTGCTTATTTAACTTATAAAGCAATAAATCCATTACCTGATGGTGCTATTTATGAATTAGAACTGCCAATACCTACACTCAATACAATTTTGTTACTTGTTAGTAGTGCAACTTTCCATAAAGCAGGCAAAGCACTTTTAAAAGATAAAAACTCTGAATCACAAAAATGGCTATTTTTTACTGCTTTGCTTGGAATTATATTTTTAATATGTCAATTATTTGAATATTTTCATTTACCTTTTGGATTAACCGATAATTTATTTGCAAGTACTTTTTATGCTCTTACTGGTTTTCATGGATTACATGTAACTTTAGGCACTTTAATGATTTTAATTATTACCTGGCAATCGAGAATCAAGGGCGGAAGATTAACTAGTCAAAATATGTTCCCTTTGGAAGCTGTTGAATTGTACTGGCATTTTGTAGATGGAATATGGGTTATTTTATTTATTATTTTGTATCTTATATAAAAGCTAAGTTTTAAAAATTAAATATATTTTTTATTAATTTATATTGCCACAGTTCTCCTTTTTAGTAAGAATATATAATTAGAAATTTGTCAGATAATGCTAGAAGGGAAAGAACTTCTTGAAAAAGCAAAAGTATTAAGTAAAAAATCTGAAGATGAGATAGCAAGAGGGTGTGGTTACGTAGGTCCTAGTGGAAGAATCTTAAGAAAAAGTTTTTATAGGGCGCTTATTGAAGCTAAGGGTTACAAAATAGGAAATGGTCGTAAGGGGAAAAATGGTAATAGAGCTTCAAGAGGCAGACAGACAGAATTTAAAACTAAAGTTCATGGCAATGGGAACTTATTAATTGGTCATGCCTACACCAAAAAATTAGGTCTAGAACCTGGTCAGGAATTTAAAATCGATCTTAAAAAAGAATCAAAAACAATTTATCTGATTCCATTAAATTAAAAAAATATCTTACCAACCGTTTTCTTTAAGCCACTCGGAAGAAATATTATTTGAAGATAAATCTTGATTACTATTTTTATTAAATAAAAGTAATTTCTCTACATATTTAATTAGTGCATCTGCCTCAAGGTTTACGCTATCACCGATATTTAATTTATTCAGATTCGTGTTATGCCAAGTATGAGGAATTATTGCAATAGTAAATATTTCTCCTTCCTGCTCATATTTCGCAATCGTAAGACTTATTCCATTTACACAAATACTCCCTTTATTAACTACATATTTTGAAAAATTGTTATTTTTCCACTTTATTGATAAGAGCCAAGATTTC
The DNA here is from genome assembly GCA_902572595.1 of uncultured Prochlorococcus sp. Lineage (GTDB taxonomy): Bacteria > Cyanobacteriota > Cyanobacteriia > PCC-6307 > Cyanobiaceae > Prochlorococcus_A. The sequence goes on along the minus strand of CACGGL010000004.1, from coordinate 48,120 downwards.
TCTAATTTTTCTATATTCTCAACTATACCAAGGCCATCTACATGTCCGCTGACTATATGCCCTCCTAGACGGTCAGACACCCTAAGAGCGGGCTCCAAATTAACAATCTGATTAAGGTTCGACTTTACTCCTAAAGTTGTTTTTTTTAATGTCTCCTCACTAACATCAACAGTAAATTTATTTTGAAAAATCTCTTTAACTGTCAAACAAATTCCATCAACAGCTATGCTGTCACCAATTACCATATCAAATAAATTATCTAGAATTTCAATTTCTAAAATATTTTTTTCTTGTCTTAGTTTTCCAATTGATTGAATTATTCCTGTAAACATAGATTTAAGAAAAATATTTTTGCAAAATTTTGTATTTACTTTAATTTACTTTAAATGATTTTCAACTATAAATAAATTAAAGAGTAAATAAAAAGAAATTGATCATATTTAGATGATTATTAATTCACAAAAAAGATCATTTGGTAGAGGTGCGAAAGTGAGCTTATTCACTTTAGGGACAATGCGAGCAACTGAGAGTCTCGAAAAAATGTATAGCGTAATAAAAAATGCATATTATGTAGGAATTAACCACATAGAAACAGCACCCTCTTATGGTGATGCTGAATCACTTATTGGAAATTCAATAAAAAAATTAGCAATAGAAGAGAATATAAAAGAAAAAAATTGGGTGATTACTTCCAAAGTTTTACCAAAGGGTGATTTTGACTTTTTAAAAAATAATTTTAAAAAGTCTCTTAAAAATTTAAATCGCGAGAAAATTAATAATCTTGCAATTCACGGACTCAACTTAAAACAACATCTAGATTGGGTTCTTGCTGGAGAGGGTAAGAAATTCATATCTTGGATACTTGAGAAGGAACTAGTCGATCAAGTCGGTTTTAGTTCTCACGGAAGTTATTCACTAATTAAAGATGCAATTAACTGTGAAGTTTTTACTTTTTGTAGTCTTCATTTACATTATTTAGATCAATCTAAGATTGCTTTAGCAGAGGAAGCTATAAAAAAAGGTATGGGAGTTTTAGCAATATCACCTGCAGATAAAGGCGGTAGATTGTATTCTCCAAGTGATATTTTGATAGAGGCCTCTAAGCCTTTTCATCCATTAGAATTAGCGTATCGATTTCTTCTGGCAAAAGGCATTACAACTTTATCCTTGGGGGCGAGAAACAAAAAAGATTTTGAATTTGCGCATAAACTTAGAAACTCATTCGAGAGGCTTACAAAACTTGAAAAAAGCGCCCTTAATAAAATTGATGAAATTTCTAATGAAAGATTAAACTCAACCAAATGTGAACAATGTAGATCTTGTCTTCCATGTCCAAATGAAGTGCCTATTCCAGAAATACTTCGTTTAAGAAATATATCTGTTGGTTATGGCCAATTAGAATTTTCAAAAGAAAGATACAATTTAATAGGAAAAGCTGGCCACTGGTGGGAAGAAAAAAATTCCTCATTTTGTCAAGAATGTAATGAATGCGTTCCTAAATGTCCTAGTAAATTAGATATACCAAATTTATTAAAGGAAACTCATAACTTATTAATTGAAAATCCTACAAAAAGATTATGGGGATAAGGAATCATTCCAGATATTTTTAAGATTAATTTTTTGTTCATTTGTTAAGACAGGGAAAGACCAACTATTTTCCCAACATTTCTCAGAGGGTCCTGAGATGGAGAGCATTTCAGTTTTATATTTACTTTGCAAATAATCACTATTGAATGGAAGATACCAACCCTGGCTTACTAATTTATCTACTATTGATTTATTTTCTAAAGATTGAATCCATTTAATTAATATTGCATTATTTAGATTTGATCGACTAAGTAGAAAATGCCACATTAAAGGTACGCCTTGGATTGGAAAAACTAAAGAAAGCCTTGGATCTATTTTTAAATATTTAGAACAAAGACTATAAGGAACTATTGCGACAATAGCATCAGAATTAATCAACCAATTGAGCATATTTTTATCATCAAATAAAATTGCTTGGCTTTTGAGTTTTTCTAAAGAATTAGATGAATTAATTTTTTGAGCAATTGACAATATTATTCTGGGACTTTGTGGAAAAATAATTTTCCCAGTTAATTTTTTAGAAAGAAGAAAATCCCAAGATGTTCTTGCTAAATTTATTAATTCTTTATTATTTTTAATGATAATTGTATAGGGTACTACGCCAATAGGAAATAATTTACTCCTCTGATTTTGATTAAAGCTTCCCAAAAAATCTATCGATCTCTTATCCAAATTTTCGAACAGTGCATATTCATTTATTTTTTCAAATTCTGAAAAATCTATACTAGAAATCCATCCATCATTTATTAAAGTAAAGTCAGAATTGAAAATTGTGTTTCTATTTTTTTGCAGCCGAATATTTTCAAAATTAATTTTTTCCTGCTTCCAATCTTTTGGAATCGTGTCTTTAAAAGATTCTGGATAAAAAGAATTTTGTAATGCAATTTTTACTTTATTAGGTAGATTACTGCAAGAGTTTAAGAAAAATAAAAGCGAAAGCTTACCACAATTTAAAAATTCTCTTCTGGTTGCAAATTTTGAAAACATTCAGCAATCCTTCTCTAAAGAAATTTGACCTAGTCCCTTCATCATTTCCAGATTTTGTTGACACAATGAAACTATTTCTTCATTTTTAAATCCATCTAAGAAAGCAAGCAATGATATTCCACCAGCACCTACACCTTCTTTTACATGCCCTAATTCATAATCCTTCAATTCTTTGTATTTTGAAGATTTGAAATTTAAAGGACTGGCTAGACCTAATAATTTGACATCATATTTTTCATTAATTAAATTTACTAAATCATTTAGAGAATTATCTTTCATAAGCCACCCAGTTGTTGCAATAAAAACATCTTCAATAAATTCATCTCTATTTTTTTCATCTAAAAATTCTAATACAAGCAAAATGACAGCCAACATCTGACTTCCTCCAGACAAAATTACAGGTTGTTTTGCTAACCTAGCACCAATTAGAAGACCCATTGAGAAAGCTTGGAAAGGATCACCTACCGCCGCGACAACATCAAAAGAATCAAAATCAGCCTTGAAATTTGCATTGAAAAGTCCTTTCTCAACTACTTGTCTTCTTAATTCTCTTGGAGCCTTAAATAAACTACTACCTACTAAATTAGATACCTGCAAACCAAAAGCTTCCATTACTGCCTGAGCAGTTGTGGTGCCCCCAGGTACAGATTCAGAAATTAAAACTAGTTTTTTTAAGGATTTTCCTATCGCAAGACCTTTTTCGTAGAGGTTTAAAACTCTCTCTTTAGTCATCGATTTACCAGTAGTAAGACAATTTGATGGACCCAAATTTCTATCTTCTACAACCAAATGATTAAAATAAGGTTTTGTTCCTATTCCCAGAGGAACAATTACTGGATAAATATTTATAAGCTTTGAACAAACATGACTTATTAGGGCAGGAGTTACTCCTGCATTGAGAAGAGGCAATTTATATTTATGATCTTTTGAAGCACCCTCAAGCAAAAATTCGGCATCTGCGAGCGCAGTTATTCTCCTTGATTTTGCATTAATACCTGCTGCGGAAATTCCTGGAATTTGGGATGTATTAGTGCCAGCAATTATAAGAAATATTTTTAAATTTTTAATATTCTTTTTCAATATTTCTATCTTATTAAGTTGTCTTTTTTTATCGGATTCATTACCAAAAAAATTTATCCCTAACTCCTTACTGTACATTTTTATTTTTTTTAATTATTAAAATCAACTAAGCTATTTAATAATCTTGGAGGATCTGGGATGGTTAATTTAAATTTAGGAAACAGAGAATAGGCAACTACATGTACAGTTAAAACATAAACTATTTCTTGAAAAATTATTAATAAAATTGCACCTATTTGTATAGTCAAAATTGATGGATATAAAGGTAAATTAAATAATCCAATGAACTTCTCTATTAGACCATAACTCGCTCTAGTAATTAACACCCAAAGATTATCTCCAACCAACGTAGATAGTGCTATTACTCTTATTAAGAAGCCAAGGGTTCCGATAACAACTCCCCCAGTTAAACTAAATTTCCAACTCTTTTCTTTAAACCAACACCAACCTAACCAAAAAGCCAAGATCCCATAAGGAAATAAAAATAAAGTTCCTCTAACAGGACCCATAATTATGAATAAAAGTAGAAATTGTATTAGAAGTCCTTCCAATGCAATTCTAGTTCCTCTTCTCAAGTGCAACAAGATCATTGGGAGGGGTAAAATCAACCTTAATAAAGCTCCCCCAATTGGCAGATAGTATAATGCAACCCATAATAAAGACGAAAGAGATGCTAAATAAGAGGTCTCGACAATATTTAATGCTTCAGTTTTTGTTGTTATTTTCATTTTTTGTTGAATATTTTTAATTAATTTTTATTCATACTTTTATTTTTTGAATCTAAGATACGTTCAATCTTTTCTATTTCAAAATTTACCTCAGAATTACTCAATATGGAACTCAACTCTTCCGTGGGATCTTTTGGATCTACATCTTTTAGGATGAATATTATTTTGTAAGATTGAAGCTCGATTTTTCTTTTTTTTGAAAGGTTCGTAATAGTGTTATTTTTTTGTTTTGCTATCTTTTCTAAATTTATATCGTTTTTATTTTCAGGAACATTTTTTAGCTTTTCTACTTTTTTAATTTTTTTATTTTTTTTATCATCAAATTTTTTGTTTTCTTTTTCTAAATTTATATCATTTTTATTTAATAAGTTATTTTGTAAATCTTGATTTTTGCTAGTTTTTTCTAAATCATTAAAACTACTTTCAAGAAAATTTCCAATCCTCCCTCCAGAGCAGGATTGCAAGAAAATTAAAAAAATTAATAAAAAAAATTCTTTTTTTTTAAAAATCATATTTTTTCTAACTTTTCTTTTTGCTTATAGTTTTTTTATTACTAATTTTTGTTTTTTTTAAAATTGCGCCTTTTTTATCTTTTAGTTTTTCTTCTAAAAGAGATACTGCGTCATCTATGGTAAATTTTTCTATGTCAGTATCTTTAGCAATCGAAACATTAGTTTTGCCACATTTTAAATAGACACCATATCTTCCATTTAATATTTGAATTTTATCTTTAAATTCTTTCGGTTTTCCAAAGTCTTTAAGTACCTCTTGACCTCCTCTACCCATTTTTGGCATCGCAAGAATTTCTAATGCTCGTTCTATATCAACTGTAAAAACATCATCCTCTTTCTTTAAAGATCTGTTTTCAGATTCATTTTCATTTTTAATCCATTTGATATACGGGCCAAATCTTCCTCTATCAGCCTCAATAACTCCTCCTTCAGGATGAACTCCTAACAATCTTGGCAAACTTAAAAGTACAAGGGCCTCATCTAGAGTTAAATCATCAGTTTTCAACTCTTTGGGTAATGAAGCTCTTCTTGGTTTAGCTTTATCTTGATCATTATTTCCCAATTGAACGTAAGGTCCATAAGGCCCAAATCTTAAAAAGACTTTTTCCCCAGTTTTTGGATCAGTTCCAAGATCCGATGGGCCACTTAAGATTTGATCAACTTGCTTTATGTCTAAATCTCCAGGAGTAATATCCATTGGAAGATTACCTTTAGCCTGAATTTCATTACCAGATTCATCAATTTTTGTACCCTCTAGCCAAGGTCCGTTAGAGCCTATTCTGACTACGCAAGGAAGGTCTTCGAAATCAACTTGTCTATAAGCTTTACCATCAATATCACCCTCTGTTTTCTGAACCTTTACCTCCAAACCATTTTTACCTTTATAGAAAGTTTCGAGGTATGGTAGCCACTCAAGATTGCCTGAAGATATTTCATCCAATGAAGATTCCATTTTTGCAGTAAAAGTAGTATCAACCAGATCAGGAAAATGTTCTTCTAAAAGAGCAGTAACAGCAAAAGCTGTAAAAGTTGGGGCCAAAGTATTGGAAGATATATTTGCATAACCTCTATCAACTATGGTCCCAATAATGCTGGCATAGGTAGAAGGTCTTCCAATCCCTTCTTTTTCAAGAACTTTAACTAATGCGGCCTCTGTATATCTTGCAGGAGGTTTAGTTTCATGAAAAGTAGATTCCTTATTAGTAACTTCAAGACATGTTCCAGTTGTTAAGTTTGGGAGAATAATTTCTTGTTGTTCAAGGGATGAACTTGGGTCATCACTTCCCTCGACATAAGCCCTGAAGAATCCTGCGAAATCAATACTTTTCCCGCTTGATTTAAATAATCCATCCCCTACGCTAATTTCAGCATTAATCATTGTTAACCTAGCTTCCGCCATTTGACTAGCTATAGTTCTTTTCCAAATTAAATCGTAAAGTGATAAGTCTCTACCAGTTAGATTAGTTTCCTTTGGTGTTTTAAATATCTCACCTGCCGGCCTAATAGCTTCGTGTGCTTCTTGAGCATTTCTTGCAGTTGAATTAAATTGTCTTGGAGAGTTAGATAAATATTCTTTTCCATACATAGAACTGACACATTCTCTGGCAGCTCTTGTGGCTTGTTCGGAGAGATGAACTGAATCAGTTCTCATATATGTTATGAAACCTCTCTCATATAGCCCTTGTGCACATCTCATAGTTTCTCTTGCAGACAAACGAATCTTCCTATTGGCTTCTTGTTGTAATGTGCTAGTTGTAAATGGAGGAACTGGCTTGCGAGTGGATGGCTTTTTTTCGATTTTTGAGACTAACCAATCCTCTGAAGAAAAAGTCTTCAATAAATCATTTACTTGTTCTTCTCCAATTATTAAAGATTTGTTTCCCTCTTTTAATTTACCGGTTTGTTCGTCGAAATCGGAGCCGTTAGAAATTCTTTGACCGTTTATACTGAATAATTTAGATTCGAAAGTAATATTATCTTTTACTAGGGAAGCTTTAATGCCCCAGTAACTAGCTTTTTTAAAGGATCTTCTTTCTCTCTCTCTCCTAACAAGAAGTCTTACAGAAACTGATTGAACACGACCAGCAGATAGTCGAGGGGCTACCTTCTTCCAAAGTAAAGGAGATAATTCATATCCAAAAAGCCTGTCCAAGATTCTTCTTGTTTCTTGAGCCTGAACAAGTTCCATATCAATTTCTCTTGTTTGGTCTAAAGCTTTATTAATTGCCTTCTTCGTAATTTCATGAAAAACCATTCTCTTAGTTGGTATTTTAGGCTTAAGTATTTGCAGAAGATGCCAGCTAATACTCTCTCCCTCTCTATCTTCATCAGTTGCCAGTAATAGCTGGGTCGCGCCTTTCAATGCATCTTTCAACTCTTTGACAACCTTTTTCTTATCTTTTGGAACTATATAAAGTGGTTCAAAGTCCTCTGTTGTATTAACTCCTATCCTTGACCATTTTTCCTTTTTAACCGCAGCAGGTATTTCAGCAGCTCCTTTTGGAAGATCTCTTACGTGTCCCATTGAAGCGAGCACTTCATAATTAGAGGGCAAAAACTTTCTTATAGTTTTTGCTTTGGTGGGACTTTCAACAATAACAAGTGTGTGATCCAAGGTTTATTTCAAAAATTGGTGTTTTTGTTCAGTTAGGGCATATTATGATTATTTGAAGCTTTTTCAAGTAATTTCTTCTGAAAATTTCAAAAATCATACCCACAAATTATAATCAAGTTAAGATTAACTCTTAGACCCTTACAATCAAACATCTAATTTAATCCAATTTAATAAAGTGCCCAACGAAATCTTTACAATTAATCTAAATGCTCAAGCCATTATTCCAGAGGCTTTTATTTTACTAGGTATTGTTGGAACACTTCTTGTAGATTTAGCTGGAGAAAAAACTGCATCAAAATGGGCACCAATAATTTGCTATTTATCAATTGGAAGCTCTCTTGTTAGTTTGGCATTGCAATGGAGTAATCCAGTAGAAAGCGCATTCCTTGGGTCCTTTAATTCAGATAATTTAGCAATCGCATTTAGAGCAATAATATCTTTATCAACCTTAGTATCGCTACTTATAAGTTGGCGCTATACAGAACAAAGTGGTAGCCCTATTGGCGAGTTTGCTGCAATAGTTCTTTCAGCCACCCTTGGGGCTATGCTTTTGTGTGGATCTACTGACCTTATTAGTGTATTTATATCTCTGGAAACTTTATCTGTAGCAAGCTACTTACTTTCTGGTTACCTCAAGAGAGATCCAAGAAGTTCAGAAGCGGCCTTAAAATACCTTCTTGTTGGATCAGCTGCTGCTGCTGTTTATTTGTATGGATCCTCTTTTCTTTATGGATTAAGTGGTTCAACAAACTTAGCGACAATAGGCTTAGAGATTATCAATAAGCCATCCTTCATTACTTCACTAGCTCTTGTATTTGTCTTATCAACAGTTGCATTTAAAATTGCTGCTGTTCCCTTTCATCAGTGGACTCCTGATGTATATGAGGGTTCACCTACGCCTGTAGTAGCTTTTTTGTCTGTTGGTTCAAAAACAGCGGGCTTTGCATTTGCAATAAGAATATTAAGCACAACTTTCTCTTCTTTTGACGAAGAATGGAAACTTTTATTTACAATTTTGGCCATATTAAGCATGGCTCTAGGAAATGTTGTAGCTCTAGCTCAAACTTCAATGAAAAGGATGCTAGCTTACAGTTCTATTGGACAAGCCGGATTTGTAATGATTGGAATAGTATCTGGCACACAAGATGGTTTATCAGCAGCTGTTTTATATTTGGCTGCATATTTGTTTATGAATTTGGGTGCATTTTCTTGTGTAATACTTTTCTCACTAAGAACTGGTTCTGACAGAATTCTAGACTACTCAGGACTCTACCAAAAAGATCCTCTTATTACATTAGGCTTAAGCCTTTGTCTTCTATCTCTTGGAGGTTTACCTCCAATGTTAGGATTTTTTGGAAAGATATACTTGTTCTTTGCAGGTTGGGCAAATCATCAATATCTATTAGTAATAGTTGGATTAGTAACTTCAGTTATATCAATTTATTACTACATTTCAGTGATAAAAATGATGGTAGTTAAAGAACCACAGGAAGCTTCTGAAATAGTTAAATCATATCCTGAAATTAATTGGGGAATTGTAGGATTACCTCCCTTGAGAATTGCACTTTATACTTGTGTCGCAGTAACTGCTCTTGGAGGAATCCTTTCTAATCCTCTTTTTAAATTAGCTAATACAGCAGTTTCAGAAACTCCTTTCTTACAAGATATTATTGCTACAGCAAATAATATTTCCTAGAAGAATTTTTCAATAAATGTCTAAGAAAGTAGCGAGTTTAGAAAATATATCTAAAACATATGGGAAAGAAGATCTAACTGTTAAAGCCTTAGACAGCATAAATTTAGAAATTTATAAAGGTGATTATTTAGCTGTAATGGGAGCAAGTGGCTCAGGCAAAAGTACAGCTATGAATATTATTGGATGTCTAGATAGACCATCTGAAGGTATTTATAAATTAAATGGTATTCCTGTTGAAAATTTATCTGATGATGAGCTCGCGGGAATACGCAACCAAAAATTAGGCTTCGTTTTTCAACAATTTCATCTTCTTTCGGACGCAACTGCACTTGAAAACGTAACTTTGCCAATGATTTATGCTGGTATTGAGCCTGAGCAAAGATTAGAGAGAGGTAAGAACGCCTTAAAAAAAGTTGGTCTTTCAGAAAGAATGAATAATCGCCCAAACCAATTATCCGGAGGTCAACAACAACGAGTTGCTATAGCGAGGGCTATTATCAACAACCCCGCAATTTTGTTAGCAGACGAACCTACTGGAGCACTAGATTCAAAAACCACTGAAGATGTATTAGATCTTTTTGACAAACTACATGAATCTGGAATAACTATAGTTTTAGTTACTCATGAAGATGAAGTCGCAAATCGCGCAAAAAAAATAGCCAGATTTAAGGATGGAAGAATAGTTGAATTAAAAGTTAATTAAATTCAAAACCTTTTAATTACCTTCAGTTGAGTTTCATTTTCAATTCTTAAATTCCCATTCGAATCAATATCTCTGATTTTCCATAAATGAGGACAATAACCACTAGGTAAAAAACTTTTAGTAAGAAACTTATTTGCAGAATTAATCACATATTCTTTTTTCTTATTAGATTCAATTGCATCATTAAAAGCTTTAAGAACTTTGGCTGTCCAATAATGATGATTAATATTTTTAGTTTGAAGTACTTTTGATAGTGAAATACCTTCTGATGGAGTGTAATTTAAAACATTCATGCCAAGTCCTATTCTTACATAGATAATTTCTTTGCCTCTTGTTATTACCCTTGGTAAAAATCCAATCAACTTTTTTGAACCAAAAAAAATATCATTAGGCCATTTCAAACAAACATTTATATCCTCTTGTCTAAGCATTTCACATAACTTAATACCTAAAGATAAATTAAATATTTGAAATGCAAATTCTTTTGAAAATATTGGGTAAGCTGCACTTAACCAAATCCCGCCTTTTGGAGAAACCCAAGTTTTTGAGTTTTGGCCAACCCCAGAGAACTGTTCTCTCGCGATTATCGCTACTGGCTGGTTTTTCTTTATTTCAGAATATTCAAGCAAGTTTGTTAGCTCATTTTCGGTACTTTTACATTTTATTTTGTAATGAATTGTCCAGGTTGGATATTGACCCTGAATTTTTTTTAAATAAAAAACTGTCTTAGCTGCAGGTCCAATAACTTTCACAAATTCTTTATTAAAACAACGAGCATCTTTTTAAAGATTAGATTAACTTTAGTCTTAATAAGTAAATATTACAAATTGAACAAAAAGTATTTGCCAATAGTGAATAGAAGGAATCCACATCCATTAAAAAAGTGTCTTGATAATTTCAAAAAATCCTGCGGAGACCTAGATAAACTCACAAAAATCAACGATAACTGGAAGAACTTAATCGGCTTAGAACTATTTCAAGAATGTAAACCATTAAATATTGAAAAAAAAATACTAACTATTGCAGTAAATCATCCACAGTGGCGCCAAGCTTTAATCTATAACAAGCATAAATTAAAAGAGAGAATCGAGAAAATTGGAATAACTTTGAATGAAATAAAAATAATACAAAATTATGAAATTAAAAATAAAAATATCAAAGCTACTAGTGCAAAGATAGTTTGGGCAAAGCATCCAAGCAGAATCAATCAAAATAATATGTGCATTTGTACTCTTTGTAATTCCCCTACTCCTGAGGGCGAAATCAAAAGATGGGGAAAGTGTTCTTTTTGTTGGAGAAAAATAAAAAACTAAATTCTTTATTTAGTTAAGATTAGTATTCCCATTTGCCCCCCCAAAATAGTCCTATATTCAGCTTTTTTAAATCCAACTTCCTTAGCAATATTTATAAGCTCATTTTTCTTTGGAAAATTACTAATACTTGTTTCAATATATGCGTACTCTGGGCCTAAATTAAAAACCCGTGAAATGGTTACTACAATTAATCTCAAATAAATTTTCTGAAAAATATTGGATAAAGAATTTCTTGTTGAATGATTAAAATCTAAAAATCCTGCCCTTCCCTTATCATTCAAAAGATCAAAAACTTTTTTTATTCCTTCTTCAACATTATTCAAGTTTCTTAGTCCATATGACATGCAAATCCCATCATAATTTTTTGAATAATCATTAATTTCTAAAACATCTTTAATTTCCCACTTTATAAATTTATTTTTTTTTATCTCTGATTTTTTCTTTGCAATATTTAAAATATCTTCTGCACTGTCAATCCCAGTAATTGAACCACTTGGACTAACTCTCTTAGAAATTAAGAATGCTAAATCTCCAGTTCCACAGCATAAATCTGCCCAATCTTCACCATTTACAGGTTTTAATAAATTAACTAATTTCCTTTTCCATAATCTGTGCAGTCCAAAACTTAATAGATTATTTAAAAAGTCATATTTATAGGAAATCTTATTAAATATATTTTTGACTTCGATAGTTTTTGTGAATTTCATTTTTAAATTTTTAACTTATTTCTTATTGGTATTAAATTAAATTTTTTTATTCATATGGTCTAATTGGAAGTTTTTTTTCTAGTAGGAAAGTCTTTATTTCTCTTAAAGAAAGTTTCTTATCATGAAGTAATGATGCTAGAAGTGCGGCAGATGCACTGCCTTCATTGAAAACATCATAGATATCTTCTAAACAACCTGCTCCTCCAGAAGCAATCACTGGAATATTAACAATATTGGCAACAGATTCAGTCAGATGTAAATCATATCCATTCTGCGTGCCATCACCATCCATTGAAGTAAGCAAAATTTCCCCTGCACCTAACTCCTCAACTTTCTTTGCCCAACTTAATACATTTATTCCAGTATTTTCTCTTCCTCCTTTTACATATACCTCCCATTCATCAGTCTTATTAACTTTTCTTTTAGCATCAATTGCTATCACGATACATTGATTGCCAAATTCTTTAGAACTTTTAGAAATTAAATCTGGATTTCTAACTGCAGAAGAATTCAAACTTACTTTATCCGCTCCAGCTCTTAAAAGATCATTAATTGAAGAAACAGAATCTATTCCTCCACCTACTGTAAATGGTATTTTTACTGATTTTGCGGTCCTAGAGACAAGGTCAACTAATGTATTTCTATTTTCTACACTAGCTCTAATATCTAAGAATACTAATTCATCTGCGCCCTCATCAGAATACCTACAAGCCAATTCAACAGGATCGCCTGAGTCTCTCAAGTTAACAAAATTTACCCCTTTAACCACTCTGCCATGGGCGACATCCAAACAAGGAATTAAACGAAGAGCTACCATTTTAGTAAAAATTGTCCAAATGCTGTTAATCTTGCATAATAGCTTCCATTTTACCTCTTATGGCTGAAACAAAATTATTACCCAAAATCGGTAGTAAAATCAAAATTAACATTAACAAAGTAAAAGATAGACTACCAGCTAAATTAATCGATCAAATATCCTCGAGTCCTAAAGCCGTAATAACAGGCTACAAAATGACAGACGGCAGAAGTATTGGAATCACCGCAAAATTTCAGAATGGTGAGCAAAATTGGTTTTTCCCAGAAGAAATCGAGAAAGGTTAAAGAATAAAGTGAATGATCCAAAACAACTATTAGGAATTAAGGGTGCCTCTGAAACATCAAGTATATGGAAACTCCGTGTACAGTTAATGAAACCCATAACGTGGATCCCTTTGATATGGGGAGTTATTTGTGGAGCAGCTGCAAGTGGTAATTTTGAATGGACATTTAGTAATGTTCTAGCTTCATTAGCATGTATGTTGATGAGTGGACCGCTTCTGGCTGGTTATACCCAAACCATAAATGATTTTTTTGATAAAGAAATTGATGCAATTAATGAACCAAATAGACCAATTCCCTCTGGGAAAATTTCAATTAAAGATGTAAAAATACAAATCTGGGTATTGCTTATAGCGGGTTTAATAGTTGCTTTTCTATTAGATTTATATGCCAAGCACACCTTCCCCTCCGTCTTACTTTTAGCATTAGGTGGTTCCTTTGTTAGTTATATATATTCTGCTCCACCACTCAAATTAAAACAGAATGGTTGGCTTGGAAATTATGCATTAGGAGCATCTTATATAGCTTTACCTTGGTGGGCAGGACAAGCCTTGTTTGGGAAATTAACAATCGTGACGGCGATACTAACACTTGCCTATAGCCTCTCAGGACTTGGAATTGCTGTTATTAATGATTTCAAAAGTGTTGAAGGAGACTCAAAGCTAGGCTTGAATTCTCTACCAGTAGTATTTGGAATTAAAAATGCAAGTAGAATAAGTGCAGGACTGATTGATATTTTTCAATTAGCAATGGTCGTAGTATTAGTGATTATTGGTCAACATTTAGCCTCTGTAATTTTGGTTTTATTGGTAATTCCACAAATTACATTTCAAGATATGTGGTTACTGAGAGATCCTCTAAAGTTTGATGTCAAATATCAAGCAAGTGCCCAACCGTTCCTTATAACTGGGATGTTAGTTACAGCTTTAGCGATAGGACATAGTTTTTTAGTTGCTTAAGGTGCAAAAGATTAAATTCAAATCTTTTGTTTTTATAATTCCAATATTAATTTTTTCTGGAATATCTTTTTATTTTTTTAGTCTAATATTTAGTACCTTAAAATTTGACGTTTCTAAAAATAAAAAGTCTCGGGAAACCAATTATTCTTACGTAATATCATCTTCTGATAATAAGATACTAAGCAAATTAAGCCGCAAATTTGAAATAGATAATAGTTATCATAAAATTCCATTTTTTCTTAAACATTCTTTTATATCATCTGAGGATAAAAGATTTTATAAACATAATGGAATAGATTTAAAAAGTATTTCACGAGCCCTTATTCAAAATATTAGAAGTGGTTATGTTAAAGAGGGAGGAAGTACTATTACACAACAAGTTGCTAGATTACTTTTTCTAAATAATGATTTAAGTTTTCAAAGAAAAATCAAAGAAATATTTATATCACTAATACTTGAATTTAGATATAACAAAAATCAAATTTTAAAATTATATCTAAATAATATTTATCTAGGATCAGGAGCATACGGGGTAAACGAAGCTGCCCAAGTTTATTTTGGAAAATTTATAGAAGAATTGACATTATCAGAGATCGCATTAATTGCAGGATTAGCTCCAGCCCCATCAATTTATTCACCTTATCAAAATTTAGAACTAGCTATTAAAAATAGAAATAAAGTTCTTGAATCAATGTATGTTGATGGATATATTTCTCTTGCAAATAAGAATAAGGCTATTAAAGAAAAAATAAAGTTAAATTATCAAACAGCTGATAATTTTTTAGATGATAAATTACTAATAAACTTTATTCTTCAGGAAACTGATAAAAAAATTGGAAGTAAAAATGATTATAACTTTTTAAGAATTAAATCTTCTATCAACAAAGATTGGCAAGAAAAAGGTCAAAAAATATCAAGATACGCAGGGCCTAAAGAACTTGAATTTGGTCTGTTATCTATCGAATCAAACACAGGACTAATCAGGACAATGATAACCAGCAAAAATCCATCAATTAATGAATACAACAGAGTGATTTCATCTGTAAGACCTTTAGGTTCTACTTTTAAAATAATCCCTTATGCTGCTGCATTAATAGAAGGAATAAAATTAAGCGATAAATTTGAAGACTTGCCAATATGCTGGGAAAGTTATTGCCCAAAAAATTTTTCAGAAGACTATAGGGGTTCAATATCTTTGATTGAATCATTTAAAAGTTCATCAAATATCGTTCCAATATCAATAACAAAAAAAATCGGCTTAAAAAATATTATTAATTTAGCGAATTCATTTGGACTAGGTTATGAGCAAGAGTTTGAGGAATTTCCATCATTAGCTATTGGCGCCTACGGAGATAATCTTTTAAACATCACAAATGCATATTCTGCAATTAATAATAATGGGAAGATTCAAAGCCCTGAAATCATAGAAAAAATAGAATCATTTAAAAAACAACCTATTTGGAAAAAAAAATCTACTTCCAAGAAAATATTAGATTTAAAAATAAACAAGAAAATAAATAAACTTCTTGAAAAATCTGTAAAAGAAGGCACTTCGAAAGCAGCCTCTATAAAAGGAAAGAAAATTTATGGGAAAACAGGAACATCTGATGGAAATAAAGATCTCTGGTTTATTGGTTCCATTGATAACCTTACAACAGGGATCTGGATAGGTTACGACGATAATAAGGAATCTGAATTATCTAGTGGGAATGCAGCTTATTTATGGAAGAAGTTCATATCTGAAATTTATAAAATTCCTATTAAAAAATAAATTATATTTTTAAGATTTATAAGAAATAATTGCAGAATAAAATCCATCACCAGGATAATCCAAGCTAGGTAAAATTTGCTTTTGGCTAACCAATTTTAAAGTTTTGTTTTTTTCAATAAATCTTTCAATTAATAGATTATTTTCATCGGGACAAATAGTACAAGTTGAATAAACTAAAGTGCCATCTTTTTTCAAAAGAGGGAAAATACTCTCCAAAAGTTTTTTCTGTAATAAAGATAAAGATTTTATTTTTTCTTTACTTAAAGACCATCTAGAATCTGGATTCCTGGAAAGAGTTCCAATGCCTGAACACGGAGCATCTAATAAAATCTTATCAAAATAAGATATAAACTTAGGATTTAATTCAATCAAACTCGTAGCATCAGCCTTAAGGGTATTAACAGATTTCAAATTTAACCTTTCTAAATTTGATTGCAGTATTTTCAATCTTTTTGCTGATCTATCTACGGCAATGATTTCAGCACTATCATTTGTTAATTCTGCAAGGTGAGTAGACTTACTTCCTGGAGCTGCACAAGCATCTAAAATCTTTTCACCTTCTTTTGGATTTAAGAGAGGTGCTATCCACTGAGAAGATCTATCTTGAATTGTCCAAAGTCCATCACTATATCCTGGTAAATTTTTTATAGATCTTGGATTAGATTTTAAAGTAATTCCATTATGTAAATCATTAATAATTTCAGCATCAATTTTATTTTCATGAAGTAATTTCAAAAAGTTATCTAAATTAGTTTTTAATTGGTTAATTCTCAAATCAATAGTTGGTTTTTTATTAAATGCCTTAATGATATTTTCACCCTCGCTATTGCCTACCCATTTATAAAGATCCTTCACAAGCCATAATGGAAATGATTCAAGATATGAAATTCTTTCTTTTCTATCAGAAGATAATTCCGGAAAGATTTTTTGTTCTAATTTTCTTGATGCATTTCTCAATATCGCATTTACAGTTCCCGCCAAACCATTTAAATCTGTTTTTTTAGCTACTTCTACAGTGGTAGAAATAGCAGCAGGAAATGGGATTTTATCCATTTTCAATAGTTGATACAAACCTATATGTAGAAGCCATCTTAACTTTGGAGGCTGCTTTTTATGAGTAATTTTTGATGTATGATCCGTCCAAAGATCAAGAAATTTTCTATACCTTATGCATCCAAAAGATAATTCCGTAATAAAAGCTATATCAAGAGGATTAAATTGATAATTTTTTAAAACCTTTTCAAGAGCATGATCAGAAAAATCACCAGAACTAACTTTTAATAAAATTTCCCAAGCTGCCTTTCTTTGTAAATATCCTATGCTCAAAATATAATTAATTTTTAAAGATAACCTTAATATACAAAAAATTCAAAAATTTAAACTACTTTTTCAATTGCAGAGTTAAACCAAATAAAACCTAAGATAGAAATAAGTGAAAGATTAAATCCTAAAAAAAGAAAGATATTTAAAGAATGAATTCTTTCACGAAAAATATTTTTTTCTCTTTTTGATACTTCATTATTAAAATAAAAACTTATTCAGGATTTCAAACGGCAACCAATATTGATGGATCCTGCATCAAGCATTCTGCCTAATTTAATTACTATGGATTCCTCCAACCTAGTGAAATTAGATTGATGGGTAGTTATCCAATCTAATTAAGAAAAAGTGATAATTCCCGTCGAATTACTTTTTAAAAAAAGTGTTCCAATTTTCACTAGAAAAATCTAATTTTTTCTAAGTTAACATCCATACTTATTCTTTCTTCATAACATAATATTCTTTTAATTTTTCAAAGACAACTTTAGGTTATTACTCTTAATTTATTGAATATCTCTTAAAAATTTATCGGCCGTTTTTAAGTGATTATTTAATTTTTCATCTGACATTTTATCGAGATTTCTCGTTAACATTGCCAGACGATATTGCTTTCTAAAAAAGCTTTCATTATCTTTAATAAATTTCCAAAATAAGCCATCCCATATTTCACACCATGGGCCACTTTTAAAATTAGACATTTTTTTTACATAATTAGAGCTTGATATATATGGCTTTGTTGAAAAGATACCACCATCACTAAACTGACTCATTCCGTAAACATTTGGGACCATAACCCAATCATAGGAATCAATAAACATTTCCATAAACCATTTATAAACTTGGTTGGGATGAATTCTACATAGAAGCATAAAGTTGCCAATAATCATTAGCCGCTCAATATGATGACAATAACCAAATTTAAGAATTTTTTTTATGACAACGTCCACTGGTTCAATTCCTGTATTTCCTTGATAAAAAGATTTTGGAATTGGCTTATCTTCAAAATTCCAAAAATTACTATTTCGCATCTTTGTTCCGTATTTTTTATAGACGAGGCAAATAAATTCTCTCCATCCAATAATTTGACGAATAAAACCCTCTAAAGAGTTAATAGGAACATTATTATTTTTTGCAAAAAGTAATGCTTTATTTACTACTTCATCTGGGGTTAATAAGCCGCTATTTAAAAGAGGAGAAAGTAAACTGTGCCATAAAAAAGAATTTTCTTTAGAAATAGCATCCTCATAATCTCCAAATAAGGAAAATCTATGTTTAAAAAAATCATTTAACCATTCATCTGCCTCTTCAAAATTAGTTGGATATAAAAAGTTATTACTTTCTCCAATAAACTCAATATCAAAATTGGCTAATGACCTTTCTGCATTAACTACAAATTTATTTTTTTGTAATTTAGGTATATCGGGTATATTTATTTTTTTTGGTAATTTTTTTCTGTTCATTTCATCGAAACTCCATTTACCACCTTCAGGTGAATCATCAGGATTAACTAATATCTTTTGGCTCTTTCTTTGATTCTCATAAAATCTCCCCATAAGAGGTTTTTTTGCATTTGATGCAAATAAATCTTTTAAATCTTCACTGCTCATAAACATAGGAGAAGGCAAAATATTTAAAGCTAAATTATTACTTTCAACAAAATTATTTATCCTCTTTATTATTAAAAAATCATGAGGGTCAATGAGATTTATTTTCTGATATTTATTTTTAATAAATTCCGATAAGTAATCAACTGTAGAAATATTATTCTTGTTTTCGATATATAAAACTTTAAAGCCAGATATTTCTAAATAATTTTTATAAGCGAGCATAGATGCTCTATGAAAAACTAACTTATTTTTATGGTTAATTAATTTTTGAAATTTATCATTTCCAAAAAATAATGAGTCTTCCAAAATCAAAACTTCACAATTTATTTTTAAGATTGGGCTTTCTCTAAAAAGTTGATTCGGGAAAATAATTGATACTTGTTTCATCTTTGTGACTTCCTTTTACTGCATCTTTTTGAACAGTAGATAACATCATCCCAACAGTTTTTCCATTTTTTACGCCACTCAAACGGCCTATTGCAAACAGGACAAGTTTTAGTAGAAATATTTTTCAAAATTTATAATTTTCTTTTATGAGTAGATTTAAATCTAGTTGAATCTTTAAGGGCCATATGTTTTGTATTTCTTCCCGAAACTCTCTTTCTCCAGACTTTGAAAGATTTGGGTTTAAGATTTTGACGCATAATTTTTATAGCATCTTCCTCTTTTAAACCAAATTGATACTCGATAGCTTCAAAGGGTGTTCTATCTTCCCAACACATTTCTATTATTCTGTCTATGTCGATACTTTCCATATTTATTGTTCACATTGGGAGGTACAAAGTTTTTCAATATCGGATCTACCTGTAATTTGAAGTCTATATTTTGCCCAATATCTGTAAACCAATCTCAATAATGGAGATAAGAGCTTAATCTTCAAGGGATAATAAACCCAACCTAAACCAACTAATTCATAAGAGTATGCAAGTACATCTAGTCCCCTAATAATTTCACCATTTTCAATAATCCCATGCAGGTTTGACATAGCTTCTGAATATGAGATGTCATTAAAAAGACTTTGATCATAATCCTCACTATTAATATCTATAAATGCAATTTGATTTAAGGTATCTCTTTTTTTAAGAAAATTTGTTTCTCTCAAACAAAGTGGACAACCACTATCGAATAAAAAAGTTAATTTATTTTTCATATTTTTATTCAAATATAGAAATTAAATAACTTTTTTGTGGAATAAAAAATTTTATTTAGAGTACAAGCTTTATAAAGCCTTAATAATTGCCAGTTCTAATTTAGTGAAATTATATTATCTTATTAATTAATAAGCCATTGATTAAGGGATACATCAATGGTTTAAAACTATTTATGATCAGTCATCTAGAAGATGAACTCCTTCTCCTATGTCAGGAGTAAATTTACAATATTTTTCAAAAATAAGTCCAACTCCTCTCATTTTTTCTCCTAATTCATCGTTAAATTTATTCCATTCTTCCGATTCACGCTCAGGTAAATCCCACCCTTGTTTTTCTACCATACTTGTTATTACTGTATAGTCCCATTCTATGTATGCCATTGAGTTAATTTAAACTACCAAAATATTATAAACCAAGAGATTTAATAGGTAATCAATATTTTTTGAATATAATTTTAAAGTATGAAAAAATTATAAATGTCAATTTTGCCAAGAAGATTTGAACGAATCAAAAGTGTTTTAGATTGCAGAATGAAAAACTTGACTGTTTTAGTTGAGGATGTCAATAAACCACATAATTTATCTGCGATATTAAGGACATGTGATGCAGCAGGAGTTTTCGAAGCAAATTTTATTAGCAAAACGAATGCCGTTAAGACTTTTAATAGTACTGCTCAAGGAAGTCAAAAATGGATAAAACTGAATAATCATGAAAACACTATCAAGGCAATATCTGATTTAAAGAATAAGGGTTTTAAATTATATGGAACGACTCTTAATAGTGAATCAGTAGATTATAGAAATTTTGATTATTCTCATAATACATGTTTTGTTTTAGGCGCAGAAAAATGGGGACTAAGTAATGAACTTATATCAATGGTTGATCAATCAATTTTTATACCTATGAGAGGCATGGTTCAATCTCTGAATGTTTCAGTTGCTGCTTCTATATTATTGTTTGAAGCTGTTCGCCAAAGAAAAAATAAAGGTATATTGCCCGCTAATGGAGAAGGGTTAAATATGGATGAATATCAAAAAACACTTTTTGAATGGTGTTACCCAGAATTAGCTGCTGTATATAAAAAATCAGCTAAAGAATATCCAAAGTTGAATGATCAAGGAGAACTTGATCCTATTACAGATAACTAAATTTATTCAAAATTTTGACTATCAAAAATTTCTTCAAGGTCCTCTCCTATAAAAGAAAAACCTAAAACTAAAAAAAACATTGCCAAACCTGGGAACAAAGCCGTCCACCAGATACCTGTTGGTAAAGCGGCAAGAGCAAGATTTAAATCACTTCCCCACTCTGGGACATCTGCAGGAACGCCAAGGCCTAAAAATCCTAAACTTCCTAATACCAAAACAGCATCTGCAGCATTTAGGGTAAGCAGAATAGGCAATGGAGTTATTACATTTGGGAGAATATATTTAAAAATAATTTTTTTAACATCAGCTCCTGCAACTTGAGCTGCCTCCACATAAGTTTCGGATTTAACCAATATTGTCTGATTTCTGATTAATCTAAAATATTGAGGAGAGTAAACAATACACAATGCCAAAGCAGCGTTAAGGATACCCTTACCCAATACAAAAGCCACAACAACTGAAAGCAAAATTACAGGTATTGAAAAAATAGTATCCATTATTAGTGATAAGCATTTATCAAAAAAACCACCAAAATATCCACTTAATAATCCCAATGGCAAACCCAAACTTAATGAAAAAAGAATAGCTAAGAATACAACTTCTATTGCTAATGATGATCCTTGCAAAGTTCTTAAGCAAACATCTCTTCCTAATCTATCTGTGCCACAAAAATGATTAAGAGAAGGAGGTGCAAAGATATCATTGCTTAACATTGAAAATGAATAGCCAAAAAAATTATTGGCCTCTAAAAATTTCATTATTAAAACAACAAGAAGATAAAAAAGTACAATTAAAAATCCAGCTTTTCTGATATTTGCGCCTACACGATTAAATGAGTTAATATCCAAAATCTTTTTTTACAGATATAAATGAAATATACCCAATTCTTTTAATAATAAATAGCTATAAATTTAAAATTAAAATAAATTACTGGTTTAATTTCAAGACTGCCATAAAAGCTTCTTGAGGAACTTCAACTTTGCCCATTGCCTTCATCCTCTTTTTACCTTTGGCTTGTTTCTTTAAAAGTTTCTTTTTCCTAGAAATATCACCTCCATAACATTTAGATAAAACATCTTTTCGCAAAGCACTTATGCTTTCACTTGCAATAATCCTGCTACCGATTGATGCTTGAATAGGTATTTTAAATTGTTGTTTTGGAATAAGTTCTTTTAATTTCTCAACCAAACTTCTGCCAATTCCATAAGCCTTATCTTTATGAACAATAGAAGTTAATGGATCTGCTCTTTCTGAATTTATTAGAACATCTAATCTAACAAGGTCATTTTTTCTATAGCCAATCAAATGATATTCCATTGATGCATAACCTTGGGTTCTACTTTTCATTTGATCAAAGAAATCTGTAACAACTTCTGCTAATGGAATTTCATAAATCAAGGTAACTCGATCTGTCGTTATGTATTTCATATCTATAAATACTCCCCTTCTTTCCTGACATAAACCCATTAATGTTCCATTAAATTCATTGGGAGCATAAATTTCCATTTTCACATAAGGCTCTTCTATTGATTCTCTAAGTTGTGGATCAGGAATTGTAGAAGGATTATCAATAAAGATATGTTCCTGCTGATTTAAATTAACTTTATAAATAACTGATGGTGCCGTTACGATTAGATCCAAGTCATATTCTCTTTCTAATCTTTCTTGAACAATCTCCATATGAAGAAGTCCTAGAAATCCGCACCTAAATCCGAAGCCCATTGCGCTACTGGTTTCGGGCTCATATTTTAAAGCTGCATCAGATAATTGTAATTTTTCGAGCGATACTCTTAAATCTGGGAATTGATCAGCATCAGTCGGGAATAAGCCACAAAAAACCATAGGATTTGCTGTCTTATATCCAGGCAAAGGATCATTGGCAGGTGAATTTAAAAGAGTAATAGTATCTCCTACTCTCGCATCAGCAACTGATTTTATAGAAGCAGCTAAATAACCAACTTCTCCTGCATGTAATTCATCAACTTGCTGCTGATCAGGCGCCATTATTCCTATCTCATCTAGTTCATAATTTTTCTTACTTGCCATTAATAATATTTTTTCTCTCTTATTTAGAGACCCTGATATCACCCTGAAATAAACAATAACTCCCCTGTACGGATCATAATAAGAATCAAAAATCAGTGCCTTTGTAGGTAGTTTAATTTCATCTTGAGGAGGAGGGACTCTTCTTACGATTGCTTCCAAAATATCTTTAATACCAACCCCAGTTTTTGCTGAACAATTTATTGAATTAGATGTATCAAGTCCAATAATTTCCTCTATTTCTTGTTTTATTTTTTCAGCATCAGCACCTGGTAAATCAACTTTATTTAAAACAGGAATTATTTCAAGATTATTTTCTAAGGCAAGATAAACATTAGCTAAGGTTTGAGCTTCTACTCCTTGACTTGCATCAACAACGAGTAAAGCGCCTTCACAAGCTTGAAGAGATCTACTAACCTCATAAGAGAAATCAACATGTCCTGGAGTATCTATTAAGTTCAAAACATATTCTTGGGAATCGTCAGCTTTATATTTCATCCTAGCGGCCTGTAACTTGATAGTAATTCCCCTCTCTCTTTCAAGATCCATACTGTCCAAAAATTGTTCTTGCATATCCCTTTGCTGCACAGTACCAGTATCTTGCAGCAACCTATCTGCAAGAGTAGATTTACCATGGTCAATATGAGCTATTATGCAGAAATTTCTAATTTTTGAAACCGATATATCAGTCATATAGAAAGAAAAATTCTCCTACTATTACATCTTGATTAATATTAGCTAATTAGAATTATGGATGGAAACCAAAAATGGAATTATTTCTTTTTTTAATTTCTTTTATGAAGGTACTGTAATTTTCAGAGACTGATAATTCTGGATAAATTAAGTCATTTATTTTTTTCTGAAGTTTATGCTTATCGTTTAAAAGTAAAACAGATTTTTCTAGAACCTCAACCATAATTGAAACCGCAGTACTTGCTCCCGGAGAGGCTCCCAACAAAGCAGATAATGATCCATCAGATGAATTTACAATCTCAGTTCCAAATTTCAAAGAACCACCACCTTCAGTTTTTTTAATTATTTGGACTCTTTGACCAGCATTCTTTAAATACCAATCAGAAGGATTAGCTGATGGCATCATATTCTTTAAATTCTCAACTCTTGAGTTATGGTTCTTTAATGATTGTGATATTAGGTAATTAATTAAATCGTTGTTCTTGAAACCAACGTCTAACATAGAAAAAATATTATTCTTTTTAATTGAACTAAATAAGTCAAAGTATGAACTTTGTTTTAGAAATTTCGTTGTAAATCCAGCAAAAGGTCCATATAAAAGAAGTTTTTTATTATCAATCCATCTGGTGTCTAAATGAGGCACAGACATTGGTGGAGATCCAATATCAGCTTTACCATAAACTTTTGAGTTATGTTTTTCTGTTAGATCTTTTTTCTCGCAAATAAGCCATTTCCCACTAACAGGGAATCCACCATAACTTTTTGCTTCTGGAATTTTTGATTTTTGTAAATAATTAATTGTTTTTCCACCAGCACCAAGAAAAACGTAGCCAGTTCTAATTGAAGTTTTTCTACCTTCAGAACTGATTTCTAGTTCCCATTGTTTTTTATCAATTTTCTTTAAATCTACTAATTCTGTTTTGTATCTAATTTCAACATTTTTGTTTAAAGAAATTAATGACAAATACTCTTTAGTTAAAGCCTCAAAATTAATGTCAGTTCCTCTACCTATTCTGGTAGCAGCAATTTGAGTAGATGGATTTCTATCTTTTGTTATTAGAGGAGCCCATGATGAAATTTCATCAAAAGATGTAGAAAATTCCATATCGATAAATTCAGGATTTTCGGTCATTTTCTGAAATCTTTTTTTTAAAAAAGAAATATTATCCTGACCAGACACAAAGCTAATATGAGGAATAAATTTTAGAAACTTCTTAATATCAATTTTCCCTGCTTCATACAATGAGGCCCATAAAGACATGGATGTTTCAAAAGAACGATTTATTGAGAGCGCTTTATCTATTTTTATATTTCCTTTTTCATCTAAAGGGGTATAGTTTAATTCGCAATTAGCCGCATGTCCTGTACCTGCATTATTAAAAGCGCCAGTACTTTCATTTCCTGGAGTATTTAATTTTTCTATAATAAGAAATTTTATATCTGGCAAAACTTCTGAAATTAGGAGAGCTAAAGTACTACTCATTATCCCTGCTCCTACTAAGACTGCATCAAAGTAGCTATTTTCATTAGTGGGATTTTTAGATGAAGTCACAACAGAAAATTATCTTTTTTGCAATTAATCAGATTTCTTTCTAGGCTTATTATAAAGTTAATCCAAAATTATGAGTACTGAAACACTCTCGCTGACAAACGAAAATGTAGAAAAAGTCCTTGACGAGTTAAGACCTTTTTTAATTTCTGATGGAGGTAATGTAGAGATTGCAGAAATAGATGGTCCAATTGTTAAAGTCAGACTTCAAGGAGCATGTGGTAGTTGCCCAAGTAGCACTATGACTCTAAAAATGGGTATTGAAAGAAAGTTAAAAGAAATGATTCCTGAAATAAGCGAAGTTGTCCAGGTTTTATAAAAATTTTTAACTGAAATATATATTATTTAGTTTTTAATTCCTTCAACAAAGATGATTCCATATCAAGGCAATCAATTGGAAGTCCTTGACCAATAGCGATTAAAAGAGGTGCAAGAATTCCTAAAGTAAAAACTAAATTTGATTGGCTTACATCGTATTTACTCAAAGTAAAAGTTATCAAATAAATAATTGAAAAATAAGCATGTAATGAAAAAAATTCTTTTGGCTTTAACACTGGCCACCTCAAAGTATTTCCCAAGAAATATAAAAAACCTGTCATAAATAAATAGTTACATGAAGATTAAACCAAATATAAACATAAACCTTTTTAGAGACTATTTATAAAAAAATTTACCTAAGATAATAATTAAAAAAACATTAAATCTTCGTTTCTATTTGTAAAAGCTAGACATGCAGTTAAAAATACGCTTATAATTATTTTGTAGCAATCGCTACTTTTCGTTCACCCTCATTTGAGGGCGCAGTTCGAGTCATACCATGGAACGGGGGATGGCCGTGTTGTCAAATCGAAACATGACTACTTTAACTTACAGAGGTAAAAACTACGTTCAAAACAAAGAAGCTGCTAAAAAGCAACTTGTTGAACTTACCTACAGAAGAAACGTATACACCAATAGAATGGATGACGCTTCTTCAAGTAATGAAAAAGCAGAATTAAATTACAGAGGTGTTAATTACACTAAATAATTTAATTAAACAAATTAAAAGTCCCTTTTTCAGGGGCTTTTTTTTTGGCTATATTTATCAAGAGTCCTATAAAAAAATATGTCTGAAAGTTGTTGTAATACAAACACATCGAATAAAGCACCTAATCAGTTCGATCATAAAGATGCGATTCAAGAAAGATATGGCTCAGCCGCACAAGAAAAAGAAAGTTGTCTTTGTACACCAGTTGGGTTTAATCCCGTTTTACTTGAAGCAATTCCTCAAGAGGTTATAGAAAGAGACTATGGGTGTGGTGATCCAACAAAATATGTTCAAAAAAATGATATAGTCTTAGATCTTGGAAGTGGTAGCGGCAAAAATGCTTTCATTTGTGCCCAAATTGTTGGAAAAGAAGGGAAAGTTATTGGAGTTGATCAGAATCCTGACATGCTTTCTTTATCAAGATCAGCCTCTAAAGAAGTTACAAAAAATATAGGTTTCAACAATACAGAATTTCTAGAAGGTTCAATTGAAAAACTTGATGAATTAGATAAAGATTTAAATCCATTAATCGCAGATAAATCAGTTGATATTATTTTAAGTAATTGCGTTTTAAACTTGGTAAGTCCAGAATCTAGAAATAACCTTCTAAATAACATAAAAAGAGTTTTAAACAATAATGGAAGAATTGCAATTAGCGATATCGTCTCTAACAAAAAAGTTCCTTTAAGATTGCAAAATGATCATGATTTATGGACAGGATGTATTAGTGGAGCATGGTATGAGCCAGATTTTATAAGTGATTTTAAAGAACTAGGATTTAAAAATTTAAAATTTGCAGAAAGGAGTGCTGAACCTTGGAAAGTAATTGAGGATATTGAATTTAGAACAGTAACTTTAGTGGGCAATATTTAAAAAATTCAAGAGTTGAAAATATAATATAAATTTCCATGAGAAATAATCTAAGAGATCAAATACCCGCATTAAAAAATAAGTATTATTTCAACTATGGCGGTCAAGGACCATTACCAAAATCTTCTCTAGAAGCAATAGTTAAAACTTGGGAAATTATCCAAGATTTAGGACCATTTACCAATGATATGTGGCCTTTTATTTACAAAGAAATATTGACCACAAAAAGAATCATTGCGCAAAAATTAGGTGTCAATTCAAAGAATTTAGCTTTTACCGAAAATATCTCTTCCGGTATGATTTTGCCCTTTTGGGGAATAAAAGTAGAAGAGGGGGAAGAGTTGTTAATAAGTGACTGTGAACATCCTGGAGTAGTGGCTGCAAGTCGAGAATTTTGCAGAAGAAATAAATTAATATTCAAAATTTTGCCAATCCAAAAAATTAAAAATCTAAACGACGAAAATATAATTTTAGAGATTTTGAAAAATCTAAAGAGTAAGACTAAGATCCTAATTATTTCTCATATCTTATGGAACTTTGGATATAAAATTCCTTTAAAACAAATTTTTATCGAATTAAAAAATAATCGAGAAGATTCTTATTTACTTGTTGATGGTGCTCAAACCTTTGGGCACATAAATATTGAAAAAGAAGTTTTTTATTCTGATTTATATTCAATAACTTCTCATAAATGGGCATGTGGACCAGAAGGACTTGGAGCCATTTATGTCTCAGATAGATTTATTGATGAAACAGATCCAACAATAATTGGTTGGAAATCATTAAAAAAAGAACAAGGTATTTATGAGCCTTCAGATAATCTTTTTCATGATGATGCAAGGAAATTTGAAATAGCTACCTCTTGTATTCCTTTACTTGCTGGGCTCCGGAATTCTTTAGATCTTTTGGATAAAGACTGCCATGAAAAAGAAAAAAACAAACATATCAAGAAATTATGCGGAAAACTTTGGGATGAATTAAATCAATCAAAAGGTGTTGAATTAGTTTTAGAAAAAAAATATTTAAATGGGATTGTTAGTTTTAATATCGAAAATATTAAAGATAAGGATAAATTTGTAAAGAAACTTGGAGAAAAGAAAATTTGGATTAGGGTTTTAGAAGATCCAAAATGGTTTAGAGCATGTGTACATCAAATGACTACAGAAGCTGAGATTGATTTACTTGCTAGAGAAATAAAAAAAATATTGACTTAAAGATCTATTCATAAAAAAAAAATTAGTTTACCAAGGTATCTCCGAGTTGTCCCATGCAATAAATTTTCCTGTAGATTCTGGTGATTGATTTTTAATAATATTGATCAAGAATTGGGAGGATTTTTCTTTACTAAATAATTTATTTGCTGGAACAAATTTATGAAAAGGTCTAGATAAATCAGTATCAACTGTTCCAGGATGAAGCAATGTAATAGTAGCCTTTGGGAAACGTCTAGCCCATTCAATACTTAAAGATTTAAAAAACTGATTTTGCGCAGATTTTGCAGCTCTATATGAATACCAACCTCCAGTTTGATTATCTCCAATGCTACCAACTCTTGCACTTATACTTGCAAAATTAAAATCAAAATCTTTTGGTATAAATTCTTCAATCGCTTTAGCTAATAAAATAGGAGAAAAGGCATTAATTGAAAAACTTTCCATCATATTTTTTTTATCAAGATGTTGTAATCTTTTTTCTGGTTGAAGAGAATCACTATGAAGTCTACCTGTAGCATTAACAACTAGCCTTAATTTTGAAGGATGATTTGATATTTTATTTTTCAACTGCAAAAGGGATTGAGAATCCTCTATATTTAATTCCCAAAAAGGATTAAATTCACTTTTTCTTCCACACAAAACAACATCTAAATCTTTTTCACTTTCATTCAGATCTTTAGCTAGTTGTGTTCCAATTCCACCTGCGCCTACAACTAAGGCTAAGCCTTTCATTTTATTAAAAATAACTCCATTGATTCTAAGAAACTTTTCTTATGATTTGCGTAAAGATCTTTCTTATTTGATTAGGAATTTTATTGAGATTTATTTTTTTCTTTTAATAATTTATAAGCTATTTTCCTATCATCAAAATTAATAACTTTATCATTGAGAATTTGGTAGTCTTCATGTCCTTTTCCTGCAATTAAAACAATATCTTTTTTATTGGCAAATTTAATAGATTCATTTATTGCTTTAAATCTATCAATTTCAATTGTTATTTTTTCTCTTTTTTTTATCCCCATCAAAATATCATTTACTATCTTTTGGGGTTCTTCTGATCTTGGATTATCTGAAGTTATAAAAAGTTGATCAGACAACTCTTCAGCTATTGATCCCATTAAAGGCCTTTTACTACGATCACGATCTCCGCCACAGCCAAAAACAGTTATTAGCTTCCCTTCACAAAGTTTTTTAATTGATTGCAAAACTTTTTTTAATCCATCGGGAGTGTGGGCATAATCAACAATTACTGTTGGAAGAGATCTTGAAACATCATTATTATCAATTTGTATTTTCTCCATTCTCCCAGGAGCACCTGGGAAAGATTGTATTAACTTTGATAAATCTTTTAAAGAAAAATTAAGTTTATACAAAATTGTTATTGCTTGAATCGCATTCATTAAATTAAATTCACCGACAAGTGGAACAAAAAGTTGAATTTTTTCCCTAGGTGTATGAAAAATACAGGTGGAACCACTTTCAGTAAATTTTTTATCTGTTACGAAAAAAAAATCATCATTTTCAAATTCACTTTCAGTAATCTTTGTAGAGACTAATAAAGATCTTTTTTCAAGATCAGATGATAATTTAGATATCCAATGGTCATCATGATTTAATACACAAATCCCATCTTTTTCTTTTAAGTATGGTGGGAAAAATAATTTTCTTTTTGTTTGAAAATATGATTCCATATCTGAGTGATAATCAAGATGATCTTGAGTTAAATTAGTAAAAATAGCCGCCTCAAATTCGCATCCTGATATCCTGTTTTGAGCAATAGAATGAGAACTTACCTCTAATATCGCGAATTCAGATTCTGCCTCAACAGCAGCATTTAATTTCTTTTGGAGTTTATCGGCGAAATCAGTTGTGTGAAGAGCCACTTCTGAAAAGCCAGGCCATCTATTGAGCAAGGTCCCAAATAATGCAGTCTTTTTCCCTAATTTTTTTAAAAGATATTCCAATAAAAAAGTAATTGTCGTTTTTCCATTTGTACCCGTAACACCAATAAGTTTAAGTTTTCTTGAAGGCCTATTCCAAAACTCAGCGACTATTTGACCAAAAATATAATCTAAATTATCCTCTATAACCAAAATCCTTTCTCGATCAATAGATCCAATTTTCTCTTTTGCAGCAGACCCAATAATGGCAGCCTCTGCACCATTTTCAATTGCCTCAATACAATATTTTCCTCCATCAACATTTAAACCAGGCATACCTAAAAATAAAGTTCCTTTTTGTACTTCTTTAGAGTTAAAAGAAATATTATTTATTTCATGATCGATTAAATCTAATGAAGGAATAATTCCTACCAAATCTAAAAGTTTATGTAATTTTATAGATCTCATATGAAAAATTATTTCTCCAGAATGGTACTAATATTTTTTTGAAACCAATTCTTTAATTGATCATCTTTTAATCTTGGAGAAATGCGAGGCAATTCTATAATCTCCTCGGACCTAATTCCTTCAACAGCAATAACAGGTACTTCATAATCATATTTTTTATATTTATCTTTATATAAATCGACCCTATCAATATCAATTTCTTTAAGCTCCTCCAGATTAGGGAATAACTCATTAAGATTTATTTTTGCCAGTTTATTTTTTAATGAATCACAAAGGCAACATCCCTGCCTAACAAAAATAAATATTTTCATTCATTTAGTCAGGCACAGGGTCACATCCACAGGGAGTTAAAGGATGACATCTGCTTAATCTTCTTATAGTTAACCACCCTCCCTTCCAAGGACCATGTCTAGTAATTGCCTCATATCCATAAGAGCTGCAACTTGGAATAAATCTACATCTTGGTCCGAACAAAGGAGAAAACCACTTTTTATAGAACGAAATCATAAAAAGAAGTATAGAAGTAATTGATTTATTAATAGTTTTGAACACTTTAATGATGTAAGATAACATTTCAGTAGTAATTAGTTTAATTGAATTTAATCAATTATCCAATTTATTGCAAATTTCTATTTAATTTAAAATTATGTCAAGATACCGCGGCCCCAGATTAAGGGTTACGCGTCGCTTGGGAGAACTACCAGGTCTCACCAGGAAAGCTTCAAAGAAGTCTAATCCTCCAGGTCAGCACGGCCAAGCCCGTCGCAAGCGATCAGAATATGCTATTCGTCTAGAAGAAAAGCAGAAACTTAGGTTTAATTATGGAGTTTCTGAGAAACAACTAGTTCGTTATGTAAAAAAAGCTAGAGCGCAAGAAGGATCTACAGGAACTAACCTACTAAGACTTTTAGAAAACAGACTTGATAATGTTTGTTTTAGATTAGGTTTTGGAGGTACCATTCCAGGCTCAAGACAATTAGTAAATCATGGCCATGTAACCGTTAATGGGAAGGTTCTTGATATTGCTGGTTATCAATGCAAATCAGGCGATGTAATCGGAATTAAAGAAAACAAAGCAAGCAAAAAACTTGTAGAAGGTAATATAGAATTCCCTGGTTTAGCAAATGTCCCGCCTCATCTTGATTTAGACAAACCTAAATTAACGGGGAAAATAAATGGTAAATGCGATAGAGAGTGGGTGGCTCTTGAAATAAACGAACTACTAGTTGTTGAATATTATTCAAGAAAAGTTTAATACTACTTTTCTTTGGATTATTAAATCTCTCATTAAAAAAAATGAGAGATTTAATTTAATTCTTATTTTTAAAAATAATGGAAAGTAAGGAAAATAATATAAAAAAAC
The DNA here is from genome assembly GCA_902572595.1 of uncultured Prochlorococcus sp. Classification (GTDB taxonomy): domain Bacteria; phylum Cyanobacteriota; class Cyanobacteriia; order PCC-6307; family Cyanobiaceae; genus Prochlorococcus_A. Next base: position 16,032 of record CACGGL010000004.1, on the reverse strand, counting down.
CAGGTTTTAAGACCTTATCTATTCACCATGGGGAAACATTTGCAGAAAAAACCGGATGCGTTATGCCTCCTATTTTTTCTACATCTACTTTCAAACATGGAAATAAAGATAATTTCGACTACACAAGATCAGGTAATCCAAACTTTAGAATTCTAGAAAGCGTCCTTAAATCAATAGAAGATTCAAAATACTGTACGGTTTTTGGATCTGGAATTAGCGCAGTAACTGCAATTTCATCAACACTAAAATCAGGTGACAAGATACTCTGCGAGTCAAATCTCTATGGTTGTACAGTGAGGATGTTCGAAAAAGTTTTCAAGAAATTTGGACTAGAAGTTTTATACACAGATTTTACAAACGAAAATAATATCAAGAAGATTTCATACTTCGAGCCAACCTTGATATGGCTAGAAAGTCCAACTAATCCACTTTTGAAAGTACTTGATATTAAGGCGATTTGTGATGAAGCGAATAAACTCGAAATACCAGTAGTTGTAGACAACACATTTTCCACAGCGCTTATTCAAAAACCATTGGACCTTGGTGCAACACTATCGGTTGTAAGCACCACAAAATTCATTAATGGACATAGTGACGCACTTGGCGGAGCAGTACTTACAAATAATGAGGAATGGAATATTAAGATGCTTTTCTCTCAAAAAGCTCTAGGGCTTCAACCATCTCCTTTTGATAGTTGGCTCATTACGAGAGGAGTAAAAACTCTTCCTTTAAGAATCGAACAACAAACTAAAAGTGCAGAATTTATTTCTGAAGAATTAGGTAATCATAAAATTATTAGTAAAGTGATTTACCCTTTTAATCAAGAACATCCGCAATTTAATTTAGCAAAATCGCAAATGAAATCTGGAGGTTCAATGATCACCCTAAAATTAAATTTAAATAAAGAGGATACTTTTAAATTTTGCAAATCTCTCAAATATTTCTCTCTAGCAGAAAGCCTTGGAGGAGTTGAAAGTTTAATTTGTCACCCTGCAACGATGACTCATGCTTCTGTTGATGACAAAACAAAAAATCTACTAGGGATAGATGATGCTCTTGTCAGATTATCAATTGGATGTGAAGATACAAACGATTTAATCGCGGACATTTTATTTGCTTTAAATAAATTCTGAAAATTGAGAGATTTACTTAAAAAACCTATATGGAAAAATTTAGAGTTGGGATATGCAATTCCTGATAGTATTCATGCCGTTTCTGTAGCATTACCAACTTGGAATGATGTAATAAATTACGAGGAAAAAGATCAAGAATGCATGAATTTACTGAAGTCAATTTACCCACGATTCGGACTAAACCCCATAGTGAAAAGATTATGCGAAAAAGTAAAAGAGCAAAATTACTACAACAATCAAAGTATCTGGCCATATCCGAATGAAAGCATAGCTTTTAAAGCTAAAAAATACATTGATAGAAATACTTCTGAACAATTCTCGTTAATTGAAAAAAGAAATAATTTAGCTTTCTTAATAACTGAAAAAGAAGGAAGTATTTATGCAAAATATTTTTGGCAACATACTGGTCTTGGTCTATCTTCAAGAGCTGCCGCTATAGAACTAGGTCTTGAAGATTGCCCTCCAAAATCTTACGTAAATGAATGTTCTCAAAGAATAAAAAATAGAATTTCTAAATCTACAAAAATTGACTCTAATGATATTCACTTAACTTCATCTGGAATGTCTGCATTGCATACATCATTAGAAATCATATATAAATTATTTCCAGCTAAACCAACACTTCAAGTTGGTTTTCCATATGTAGATGTACTTAAATTACCAATGAAAATCTTTCACGGAGCAAAGTTAATTACAGAAGAAAATTGCGCGGATATTGAATTAGAAATCAAAAGAATAAATCCATCAGCATTAATTATTGAACTTCCAAGTAATCCAATGCTCAAATGTGTAAACATTAAAAAAATTTCAAAAATTGCAAAAAAGCTAAATATTCCGTTAATTATTGACGATACAATTGGTTCGAATTTAAATATAAATTCCATAGAATATGCAGATATAGTTTTTACTTCACTTACAAAAATTTTTTCAGGTAGTGGTGATATTCTTGCCGGATCATTGATACTAAATCCAAAAAGCAAATGGATTGATCAGTTTAGAAATGCATTAAACGAGATTAATATTCCAATACTTTCCGATGGAGATATAGTTTATCTAGAGAAAGTTAGTAGAGATGTAAATCAAAGAGTTTTTGAACAAAATAAAGCATGTTTAGAATTAAAAAAAAGATTAGAGACTCGTAGCGAGATAAAAAATATTTTCCATCCTGAAAATTGTCCAAATTTTAATTCTTTACTTACTTCTAATGGGGGATACGGCTGCTTATTATCCTTTGAATTAAATGGAGGATTGAACAAAGCTAAAAAATTTTATGATTCTCTAAAAGTATCTAAAGGACCTAGTTTAGGTACAAAATTTACTCTAGTTTGTCCTTATGTTTTACTAGCTCATTATGACGAGTTGGATTGGGCTGAAAGTTTTGGAATACCTTCGCACCTTATTAGAGTATCAGTTGGATTAGAAGACCAAGATCAATTATGGAAAACCTTTTCTGAAGCACTAAATAATTTCTAAATTCCTAGTATTTACCGTATAGAAACTTATATACTCTTTTTCTGAATAATAGTTAGTATTAATATATATTTTCTCAATATATAAATGGCAAAAATTTACGAGGACAACAGTTTTGCTATTGGAAACACTCCATTAGTAAAATTAAAATCAGTTACTAAAAACGCGAAAGCTACAGTACTTGCAAAAATTGAAGGTAGAAACCCCGCTTATAGTGTCAAATGTAGGATCGGCGCAAACATGATCTGGGATGCAGAGAAAAGTGGGAAACTTACAAAAGACAAAACTATTGTTGAGCCAACTTCTGGAAATACAGGAATTGCTCTAGCTTTTACTGCTTCAGCAAGAGGTTATAAACTGATCCTTACAATGCCAGAATCAATGTCAATTGAAAGAAGAAGGGTTATGGCAGTGTTGGGTGCTGAAATTGTTTTAACAGAGGCATCTAAAGGTATGCCTGGAGCAATAGCTAAGGCTAAAGAAATTGCAGAAAGTAATCCCTCTCAATATTTCATGCCAGGTCAATTTGATAATCCAGCAAACCCTGAAATTCATTTCAAAACTACTGGACCAGAAATCTGGGATGATTGCGATGGGGAAATTGATGTCCTAGTTGCAGGGGTTGGAACTGGCGGCACAATCACAGGAGTTTCAAGATACATTAAGCAAGAGAAGGGCAAGAATATTACTTCTGTAGCTGTAGAGCCATCACACAGTCCTGTTATTACACAGACAATGAATGGAGAAGAGGTTAAATCCGGACCACATAAAATCCAAGGAATTGGAGCAGGATTTATTCCTAAGAACCTTGACTTATCAATTGTTGACAAGGTCGAACAAGTAACAAATGACGAATCAATTGAGATGGCTCTTAGGTTAGCTAAAGAGGAAGGTCTATTAGTAGGAATATCTTGTGGGGCTGCCGCTGCCGCTGCTGTTAGATTAGCTGAACAAGATGAATATGCCGGGAAGACAATTGTAGTTGTTCTACCTGATTTAGCAGAGAGGTATTTATCATCAATTATGTTTACTGAAGTTCCAAGCGGAATCATTCAAGAACCAGTCAAAGCCTAAATCTATTTTTTCTCCAGTAGTGAATCTGGTGAAATATACATCGCATCGCCATAAGAGAAGAATTTAAATTTTTCTTTTATGGCTTTTTTATATAGATCTAATAATCTTTCTCTACCAATCATTGCACTTACTAAAAGTAATAATGAACTTTTAGGGAGATGAAAATTAGTTAATAATCCATCAACTACCTTAAATGTATAACCTGGCTTAATTACTAAATCTACGTATTTAGCTATGGGAATAAAGTCATTAATTTCGTGAGAATAACAACTTTCAAGAGCTCTTACGCTAGTTGTACCAATAGCAATTATTTTTCTATCTGTTTTTTTTATTCTTTTTATTTCCTCCACTACTTCCTTATTAACGCTTACCCATTCTTTGTGAAGTTTTAAGTTACTTAAATCTTCTTGATCAATTGGTTTGAATGTTCCATAACCCACGTGCAAAGTTATCGGTAAGATTATTACGCCTTTTTTTTTTAGATTGGAAATAAGACTTTTGCTTAAGTGTAAACCAGCTGTTGGTGCAGCAACTGCGCCCGGATTTGTTGCATACTCAGTTTGATAACTTTTCTCATGAAAAGATTCTTCTTCGGAATTTTTTATATAAGGAGGAAGAGGGATTTCTCCGTATTTATCAAGAAGTTCATTCATTGAATTGAGACAAGTTATATTTTCCGGAAATTTAATAAATCTCCCTCCAGTTTCTTCATCAACTCCATCAACAATCAAATTAATATCTTGTGCTAATTGAGATTTTAATTTTAATTTTCTATTAGTTTTTAACTTTTTTGCTGGCTTTGCCAAACATAACCAAACAGATTCATGGGATCTTTCTAAAACTAATAATTCTACTAATGTCTTATTTTCTAATTCAACCTTTAACCTAGCTTTCATAACTTTAGTATTATTTACAATTACAAGATCTCCTTCTCTAAATTCATCTAAAAGATTCTTGGTAAATTTATTAGTTAAACAGTCTTCTTCTAAAAAACTATTTCTAACTATCATCAATCTTGATTCATGCCTAATTGCAGAAGGTTTACTAGCAATTAATGAAGGATCAAGTAAATAATCATAAGCTTCAAGCTTATAATCTCTTTCTTCATTATTAATTTGAGAAATCAATTAAATTTAGGAGACAAGAGTCTCAGGCTCATCTTCAATTAGGGAAGCCAAGTCTTTTAAGAATGAAGCTCCATCAGCTCCATATATCACTCTATGATCAGCTGTTAGATTTACTTGCATTATTTTTTTGACAGATATTGAACCATCACTATTAGCAACAACGGTTGGTTTCGATGATGCTATGGCTAAAATAGCACCGGTACCTGGAGGAAGAATTGCGTCAAATCTATCAACTCCAAACATCCCAAGGTTAGATAAAGTGAAGGTTCCCGTTGAGTATTCATCAGGTTCTAATTGTTTTGATCTTGATCTTTTCACGAGATCTTTCCATTCCCTAGACAATTCAAATAAATCAGTATTGCATGGTTCTTTTAAAACTGGAGTTATTAGTCCACCATCTTCCATCGCAACAGCAACAGCAATATTTATATTTTCTGGATAAGAAATTCCATTCTCTGAAAAACTTGAGTTAACTTGAGGATGTTTCTTTAGTGTCTTTGCAACTGCCTTTACTAATAAAGCAGTCATAGTAACTCCGTTCTGTTTTACTTTTTTGTAGAAATTATCTAATTTATCTGTGTTAATGGAATAACCCACCCTAAAACATGGCACATCTAAACTAGATTCCATATTTTTATTTACCGCTTTTTGAAGAGTATTAAATTGAACTGTTTCTCCGGGATTACCAAAACTATTTCCTGAAGCTTCTGGTTTACTTTCAACTCCCAAATTTGTGCCAGGGATACTTGCAGGAGAACCACCTTCGCCTATCCATGGTATGGAGACTGGTTGGCCATTAGCTTTTAAAATATCATCGGCTTGAATCCTTCCGTGAGGTCCGGATCCATGAACCTTTGCTAAATCAACACCCATTTGAGAGGCAAGTTTTTTAGCTCTTGGAGATGCAATCACCCTCGAAGAAACATTACTCGTAGCAGCGTTTATTTGATCACTATTAAAAGGTGGGGCTGCCTTTTCACTCATTAATACGACTTCTTTTTCTTGTTTTTCAACAATTTCATTTTGAACCACGGGTTTTTCTTCAGTTTTATTGCTTACCAATTCAAGTTGATCCGAGCTAGAAACTTCGGGTTGATTTCCTTTATTTTGTTCTTGAACAGAAGCTATCTCATCCTCATTTTCTACAATAAGACCGATAGTCTCTCCTACTGGAGCAGTGCTGCCAGCAGGCATTAAAACAGCCGCAAGATATCCATCTTGAAAAGATTCAACATCCATATCTGCCTTGTCAGATTCAACAACCAAGACAGATTCACCTCTTTCAACTTTATCTCCTGGATTTTTCAACCATTCCACAATCTTGCCCTCCGTCATAGTAGAACTCAAGGCAGGCATGAATATTTCGTGAGACATAGCAGGTTAGTATTTGCAAGGGTTTTGGACGTGGTGTCTACGGAAGTGTCTACACTTCTTGACGTTTGAACACCCATTCCTTTACTAATTTAATTATACAAAAGGATGTAACTTCGGGGAACAATAGAAGATTAAGAAAGTAATAAATAAGATCTAGAATCACAGGTGAATCAGAGAGCATTTACATAAAGAATTAATTACTAATTATTTTTTATTGACAGGGGATCTAAGATTAATTTAAAGATTATTAAATTAATTTAGAAAATTCTGATATTACATTTATGGAAGGAAGTGTTTACGTTCTAACTAATCCAGCAATGCCTAATATGGTTAAGATTGGAAAGACCACAAGAAATGTAGAACTTAGACTTGCTGATCTCTATTCAACTGGTGTACCTTTGCCTTTTGAATGCGAATATGCTGCAAAAGTTAAAGATGTAGATAAAACAGAAAAAGCATTCCATACTGCATTTTCACCGAATAGAGTTAATCCCAAAAGAGAGTTTTTTAATATTGATCCAGAGCAAGCAATAGCGGTCTTAGAATTAATGGCAATTGAAGATGTTACTCCAACAATTCAAAAAGAAGCAGAAAGTGTAGATGTTGAGGCAAACATATCCTCTGAGAAATTCAAACAAAAAAATAGACCGAATATGAATTTTATTGAGATGGGTTTGGAAATAGGAGAAATATTAACCTTCGAAAGAGATCAAATTGAATGTTCAATTTATTCTCAAAATAAGGTGAAATATCTCGACGAGATTTATTCACTTACTGGTTTAACAAAAAAATTACTTGGAGAAGTTGGCACTCGTAGAACCAGAAGAGGAACTAAATGGTGGTTTTATAAAGGTAAAAATCTTGTGGATATTTATAACGAAACTTACTCTTTTGAGTAGAGGGTAATTTAATTTTTAGAAATCATTGTTAAAGATATCTTGTTGGAATTCAGACTGGGCAACCCCTTCTTCTAAGAGAGGTAAGTTTTTTATTGATCAATTTGATTCTGATATCATCTGTCTTACTGAAGGATATGTAACTCTACTCCCTGAGGATGGATATATAATTTCTTCACATGAGGATTATGGTTATAAAACTAAAAACGGTCGTAGAAAAGTAATTCTCTGGTCAAAAAATAAGTGGACAGATATTGATCAAATTGGTTCAAAGGAAATTCCAACAGGAAGATTTATATCAGGTGTTACAAACGGGATTAAAATTGTTGGTCTTTGTATCCCTTGGAGATTTGCTCATGTCAGTACAGGGAGAAAAGATCGTAAACCATGGGAAGATCATATTTCTTTTATTCGAAATTTAAGTTTTTCAAATCAGAAAACTATTATTCTTGGAGATTTTAATCAGAATATTCCCAAAAAGAATCAACCAGAAACGGTATTTTCTTGTTTAAAAAATATGATCGATGAATTTAATTTATTGACTACAAATATGGGTCTAATTCACATTGCGATTTCAACTGATTTAAAAGCAGACAGTATAAAGAAAATTGCCACTAAAAATTATAGTGACCATGATGGAATTAATTGTTCAATTAAGTTTGCTTGATTTCTATATCTAATTCCTAGCAACACATGAGAAATGTCTACTATTCTGTCTATTTGAGATAACAAGACTAAGCACTATAACTGGAATTATGATTATTATTTCTTAGTGTCTTAGTGGTGTCTACAGACCAAATACTATACCTTCACTAAAGTCTCAATATTTCGTGAGACATAAGAAAATTGTTATTGCATAAGTTTCAAGGGATTACTACCAAACTTCCTAAAGTTTTTATGATAAAGAACCCTTTAAACTATTGTTTCAATTATACGAAATCATGTTCACAGTGGGAACTCCTAAAACTTAAGAAAGTAATAATTTAGATCGATTAGAATTTAAAACTTTTCGAAATTAAGATTTACTTATATTAATCAAAAATACTAATTCTTCTCTTTAATTATTATCTATAGATTGAATAACTCCATCTTTGACCGTAATCGAGACTTGCATTTTTTCAATAAGATTGTCTCCCACAGTGACATCACAGAAACTATCCACTTGCCCTTGATCAACAATTTCGTCCATTTTTAATTCGCGAACTTGACTCTGTTGTTGAAGTAGATTTCTTTTTTGTTCTTCAATTTCATTTCGTTTTGCTGCGACTTGTTGTTGCACCTGACTAACCTGTTCCTGAACCCTTGGATCTAGAGGATTAACCGATTGGGATCTAATATTATTTACTATTTGCTGCCCCTCCTGCTCCAGTTGCGATAATTGCTGATCAATGTTTGAAATTGCTTTACTTAATTCTTTTTCAGCATCTTCCTTCCAAGTTGGTGTAACTACAGCTTTAATAGCTATTGAGCGCTTTATAGATATTGAGTTTTTTGTTTCCATAAAAAATTAAATTACCTTTTCAATATAGATAGAACAAATCAAATTTTCTTACTAAATTTGTTTTCATACATATTTTCTATTTGTAATGAATACTTTTTTTCTATTTCTTTTCTTTTTTGTTTAAGAGTTTGTGTTAAAAACCCATTTTCTAGAGTAAAGGCATCAACAAAAAAACAATCTAATATTTGTTCTTCTGATCTTGCTCCTAATCGACTTTTAAGCAAATTATTAATTTGTGATTTGAAAAATGTACCAATATTCTTATTCAGGTTTAATTTTGAAAGGTCTTCTTCCGAAAACTTGCTTTTAACCAATTCGACATTAGGAACTACAAGGGCTGTTAAACATTTCTTATCTTGTCCAACTAGTTGAATCTGATTAATAAATTCAGAACTAAGGATTTCTGTCTCAAGAGGATTCGGTTCTATATTTTCACCACTTGATAGCACTATTGTATCCTTGGCTCTTCCTGTTATAAAAAGAGAACCATTTGGTATTAGAAAACCTAAATCACCAGTATCAAACCAACCATCCTTGGATAAAACATCATTTGTAGCTATTTCATTATTAAGATAACCTTTCATTACTTGCGGCCCCCTAACAAGAATTTTTCCGACTTCTCTGAACTTCAGAATCTTTTTTTTATCATCATTCACTATTTTGATTTCAGTAAATGCTAAAGGCTGACCAGATGATCCTCTAACATTTAATTCTCTTCTCCTACAAGTTAATACTGGACTAGTTTCTGTGAGTCCATATCCCACCAAAACATCTACACCTAAAGATTCAAAAAAAAGATCTACATGTTCTGGCAAGGCACCTCCACCGTTAATGGGAAATTTCAGTTTTTCTCCGCATAGTTGTCTAAGAATATTGGGCCATAAAAAAATAGTAGACAATTTATGTAAAGGATATCGGCTAATAACAGAACCCAATAAGGGAATTTTTGATTTAAAAGTTATTTGATTTATATCTATATTTCTTATCTTTCTAAGACTTCTTTTGAAAACCGAACTATTACCTATCAAAAACTTAATAAGTTTTTGCTTTTTGGAAGGCATTTTTTTCAAAGCCTGAAAAAAACCATCATGTATTGCTTCCCACAGTCTCGGTACAGTAGCCATGACAACAGGTTTTATTTGTGTAATATCATCTTTAAGAAATTTTGGAATTGTATAGTATTGAGAACAACCGCATGAAAAAAAGAAGTATTCAGCACTTCTCTCATAAGAATGCCAGATAGGCAAAACGCTTAATACAGAGGTCCCTGGTTCTGGATCAGCGATATAGGCTAAATTGATTATTTGATGTAAAAAATTTGCATGAGTCAAAGGCACACCTTTAGGTTTTCCGGTCGTCCCAGAAGTGTAAAGAATAGTAGCGACGTCATCAATTTCTGGATTAAATTTTTCAAGATTATTATTTTGTGAATTTTCTTTTTCTACTGAACTTATGAATGTACTCCAACTTATTAAACTTTCAAATTGTTCATCTTCTAAATTGATTATAAATTTCAGTCTTTTTTTTAATTCTTCTTTGTTGTTTAACTTTAGCCAAATTTCCTTAGATTGTACTATTAGTCCTACTGAATTAGAGTGACCAATAATATAGTCTAATTCTACTGAAGGAGAATTAATACCTCTCACTGCATTTATAGCTCCTAAACGCATTAAGCCTTGATCTACTGCTAGCCATCTTGGAGAATTTTCAGATATTACAGTAACTACATCCCCCTTTTTTAAACCATAATTTTCGAAAGAAAAAGAGACTTTTGTTATTAAATCAGCCAGCTCAGAATAAGAAAATTTTTCTTTGTATTTCCCTCTTAAATCGCAAACAGCTAAAGTATCACCACATTTAAATTTTAATTTTTCCCAAATTTGATCTATATGATCAAGGTTCTTAATAAAATCTCTATTTTTGGCAAATATATTTTTTTTAGAAAGAGGTTTGGCTGCAGGCCAATACGCTAAATCACCCATATTAAATTGATTTTGAAATTTTAATTTCTATTTTGATATAAAATCAAAATTAAATTCTTCCTCGATAGTTTTTTTAACAATTCTCTTGACTTCTTGAATATTTAAATTTTTGTTGTAATCAATCATATTTGCCATAAGACAATTTTCTATTCCGCAAGGAACAATCTTATTAAAGTTTTCTAATTCGCAGTCAATATTGATTGAAAATCCATTTATCGTAATCCATCTTTTACACCCAATTCCAATTGATGCGATTTTCTTATTTCCTATCCAAACACCAGTAAACCCTTTTCTAGAGTGACAATCTATATTAAAAGCTCCAAGGATTTTTATAATAATTTCTTCAATTTTTCTTAAGTACCAATTTAAATCTTTATTAAAATTTTTCAAATCTAAGACCAAATACGTTACTAATTGTCCTGGCATATGACAAGTTACCTCACCACCTCTATCAATCTTAAAAACATCATATTTAGCATCATTTAGAGAAAATAGTAAATTATCGTAATTAGATCCTCTCCCCAATGTATAACAGAGTTGATGCTCCCCTATCCAAATAAAATCAGGGTTAGAATTATCTAAAATCAATGCCTCCTGATATTCTTTTTGTAATTTATAAACATCATTAAAAGAAGAAATATTATCAGGTTGTTTAATTATTGCTGTTCTATTATCCATATTTAAGTAGATTTAGAAAGTAAGTAAATATTTTTAAATTTGTTATGAAAATTTTAATCCATGGAAAGAATCTTGAGCTCACTGGAGCATTAAAAGAATATACTGAGGCAAAGATAGAAAAAGCAACACATCACTATAAGGATATCGTTAAAGAAGCTGACATACACCTTTCAATTGAAAAGAATCCAAGAGTCTCGTTCCAAACTGCAGAAGTTACTATTTTTGCAAATGGTACCGTAATTAGAGCCGAAGAAAAAACTGAAAATCTATACTCAAGCATTGATTTAGTTTCAAATAAACTTTGTAGAAAATTACGCAAATACAAAGAAAGAAACAATAAAACAGTTCATAATAAACAATTTAAAAATAAAGATTCTTTACCAATTGAAAGTATGGAATCAAATTTTTTAGATAAAGTTTTTTTTAAAGAAGGAACTGAAGCAAGTCTGCCTGAGCCGTCTATAAAAAATAAATACTTTGAAATGACTCCAATTTCATTAGACGAAGCAAGAAAACAATTAGATCTAATTGATCATGATTTTTATGTTTTTCGAAATAAAAAAAATAATGAACTGCAAGTTATATATAAGAGGAATCATGGAGGTTATGGACTGATTCAATCTAAATAACTTTTTAAATGCCCAATATTGAATATGAATTACACAAGAAAATTCATGCGATTATTATTAACCCCTATCTAACTTGGGAAGATTTCTGTTTGAATTGCGATTTAATAAAAAAATACAATATCAAGAATATTTCTACTTCACTGAATTATTTGAGTGATTTTAAAAACCTTTTGGGTAATTACAGCGCGAATATAAACGCACTTATTTCTTACCCTTTAGCAGATTTACCAGTTACATTTATTGAAGAATTAGTTTGTTTTGCAAAAGATAAGGGTGCAACAGGAATTGAATATACCCCAAACTTTATCAATTTATCCAAGAGGAATTTAGAAACTTTCGCTGCTGAAATTGAACAAGTTAAGTTATCTGGATTACCAATTTCAATAATTATAAATAAATCAAAACTACAAGAAGAATTTTTTTCTAATGCGATAGAAATATCTTTGGAATTAGGAATAAAAAATTTCCAATTTGGAGACGGCTTTGGGCCTCCTATTACAGTGAATGATGTAGCCGAAATCCTAAAAATAACAGGTTCACAAAATCAAATCAAAGTCGTTGGTGGCATAAAAAAACTGACACAAGTTATTGATTTGTTTGATAATGGAATTACTTCAGTGGGAACTTCTAATTTTTGTGAGATTTTCCAAGAAATAAAGGTTATTTAAATGTCTGGTACTGGTGAGTGCAGACTAGAAGGTCTCTGTATTAAAGCTTCTCCATTAGGCGAGAATGATAGATTAATAACTATTCTTACCGATGAGCAAGGGATAGTTAGATTAGCTGTACCTGGCGCTAGGCGTCCAAAAAGTAGTCTTGCTGCAGCAACTCCATTAACATATTTAAGTCTGCAGATTTTTGGTAAAAGAAATCTTAAATCTGTACGTCAAATTAAAATATTAAAAAGCTATTCTGGTTTAGGTAAAAGTATTGAATGTCTTGCAGCCGCACAAGCAATAAATGAATTAACATTTTTATTAGTAGGTAATAATGACAAGCAACAAAACTATTTATCTTGTGTTTTAGCACATCTAGATAGGATTTATTTATATGAAGAATCCAAAGAAGAAGATATTAAGATGCTCTCAATGAGTATTCAATCTTTAATCCATCTATTAGCCATAGGGGGTATTAATTTACCAATTCATCATTGCTGCAAAACAGGAGAACCTATTATTCCCCCTTTAGGAAATTGGGAATGGAGTTGTTATTATTTGCCAAGTGAAGGTTTTTCAACAATAGAAGATCCTCAAAGTAATCTAAAAATAAATGCATCTGAAGTTGCTTTATTACAGAGACTTCTTTTCCCCGAATTACCAATAAAATCTAATGGAGAGTTATTGGGACCTAAAAAAGTCTGGCTTAAAATATTATTTATTATTGAGACTTGGATCTCTACTCAACTTGAGAAGGATCTATCTTCATTAAAAATGTTGAGAGAAATATATAGTTAGCATTTTCTTGAAACATTAAAAAATTTAAAAATTATGATCATAGCTGCTCTTACTGTTAACTTTATAAATAGCTAATTCAATTAATGTGGTTCATATTGCCTGGTTGGGTAAAAAATCCCCTTTTTGTGGAAATGTGACCTATGGCAATTCAACGACTAAGGAATTGAAGGCCAGAGGGCATAAAATTAGTTTTATTCATTTCGACAATCCCTCTAATTCAAATTCATCAAATCCATTATTTCTTGCAAATGATCCTGATGTAAGTCTTCCATATTTAATTAAATCTCAAGTTTACACAATACCTTCGCCAAGAGCAGAAAAAGAGCTGAGGCTATCATTGGAAAGGTTAAAACCTGACATAGTACATGCAAGCCTAACTTTATCTCCTTTAGACTTTAGACTTCCAGAGCTTTGCAATGAAATTAATATTCCACTTATAGGAACATTTCACCCACCATTTGATGCAAAAAATAGAAATTTAACTGCGAGTACGCAACAATTAACGTATCAACTTTATGCTCCCTCTTTAGCAAAGTTCGATAAAATAATTATTTTTTCTGAACCTCAAAAAAATGTTCTTGAGAAATTAGGAGTACCTAAAGAAAAACAAATAATTATTCCAAATGGCGTTGATGAAAATATTTGGAAACCTTTTTCCGAAAGAAATAAAAAATATGATCAGGTAAAAAACAAACTAGGGAACGAAAGAATCTTTTTATATATGGGAAGAATTGCCAATGAGAAAAATATCGAGGCACTGTTACGCTCTTGGCGGCAAACAAAAAATAATAACTGCAAATTAGTTATTGTTGGAGATGGCCCAATGAAGCCCACACTTGAAAATAGCTTTTCAAACCTTAGTAATGAGAAATTAATTTGGTGGGGTTCGGAGTTAGATTTGGAAACTAGGGTAGCAATAATGCAAATAGCAGAAGTATTTTTCTTACCAAGCTTAGTAGAGGGTTTGTCATTATCACTTTTAGAGGCAATGTCTACTGGTACTGCATGTATAGCCACAGATGCCGGTGCTGATGGTGAAGTTTTAGATAACGGAGCAGGAATAGTGATTTCAACAGATAATGTAACTGCACAATTGAAAACTATAATCCCAATTCTTGTAGAACATCCCTCATTTACAAAGGATCTTGGAGAAAAAGCTAGAGAAAGAGTACTTGAGAAATATACAATTACTAAAAATATAAATTCACTCGAGAAAGTTTACATGAACTTAAAAAGTAATTTCACAAACTAACGAAACTCTTTACTTCTATTACTAGCTGAAACTATTGATTCAATTAATGCTGACCTTACACTCTTTTTTTCTAAAACCCTTAAAGCAGAAATAGTTGTTCCACCTGGAGAAGTTACTAAATTTTTAATCTCAGAAGTAGTTAGTTTATTTTCTTTTATTAGACTAGTAGTACCTATTATCATTTCCATAACGAGTTCCTCTGAAAGTATTTTTGGTAATCCACCGCTCAATCCTCCATCACTTAATGCCTCTATAATTAATGCAATAATTGCAGGCCCTGATGAAGTTAAGGCTAAAAATATATCAAGGTAATCTTCAGTAAATTCATAAATTTTACTAGTATTTTCAAATAATTTTTTTGTAAATTTTCTCTGATCTACTGTAATTTCTTCTCCCCAAGAAATTCCTGTTAAACCTTTCCCAATAGTTATTGGAATATTTGTAACCACCCTTACACATCTATGATTAGGGAACTTTTGAGTAAGTCTATTTATTGATACCCCAGCAAGAATTGAAACTAATAAATTGCCCTTGTTTCTTATATGATGGGCCTCGCTTATATCATCAAATTGTTGGGGTTTTATCGAAAGAAGTTTATATTGACAATCCCAAATTATTTTGGAGTCTTTAGAACCTGATTTATAAACGTTGATATTATATTTATAATTTTTTTTAATATTTTCTAAACTTTTTTCTGAATTTACAAGACAAAAAACATTCTCTGGCTTAATTAATTTGTTATCTAATAGGGGAGTTACTATAGCACTTGCAATATTTCCAAAACCAATAATCGCAATTTTATCAATCACAGATTAATCATGAATAAGCACTTAATTTAGAATTACCCCATGCTGGTTCAGGGGTAGTATTTTTGCCCAAACTATATTTAAGTGTGTTTTCTGTGGGCACAGAAGAAGGGGAAGCTTCTTCTGGAGATGAACTAGTTACATTTACACAACTTGGCGCAAAAAGAAAAATACTTTCGCCGACTCTCTCTTGATGTCCATCAATTGCATATGTGCCACCAGCAATAAAATCAACCGCTCTTTGAGCTTGATCAGGATCCATCATAGTTAAATTAAGAATTACGGTTTTTCTCTCTCTTAATGCTTGTATAGCTTTTGGCATCTCATCAAAACTTCTTGGTTCCATTAAGCTTACCTCTGAAGATGAATTAGAAATTCCCGGCATACCAACCACTTTAGATGATCTGTTATTATTCATAAAATCAAATGGATTTGAATTTGCAAGAGCATTTAGATTCCCTGGATTTTGTTTGAAATTATTAACATCATTTAATTCATCCTCTGACGCATAATCCAAATCATCAAAATCATCATCGAGATACTCATCCCCTGCAACAACTGCCTTTAATCTAGAAATAAGTGACACTTTTAAATCCTCTTGAAATTGATTACTAAGGTTTAAGAACCCTAAGCAATAGATTCATTTTTTAGATGAA
>CACGGL010000003.1:0-63055 GCA_902572595.1 uncultured Prochlorococcus sp. | reverse complement strand
CTTGATTATGATGTATTAAATAAAAAAATCTGGATATTGAGTGGTTTAAATAGGGAAATCTATATTTATGATTGGGATTCAAATACAATTATTAATCAATATAAAATCCCCTACATGAATTGGGCTGGAGGAATAGCAGTAAATTATGATGATAATAAATTTCACATAGTTACTGATGTAGATAATGAAGAGCCAATGTTATTTGTTCATTCTTATAACCCAGAATTAATATATCAAAATAAATAAAAATTTTTACAAAATAAGGAAAGCTTAAATGAAACGCTTACTACTTCCACCGCTATATTAACTACGATTGACAGTCGATCTACAATAAGGGGCAATTAGCTCCTTTTTTTATGCCTCTTGAAACTACTGTTTTCACATTCAAAATTAGTGTCCCTTATGAAGAATGGGCTGCTGTTTATGACAGTGAAGAAAATATACAAATGATGAAAGAATCTGGAATGACTTGTTTATACAAAGGTGTAAATAAAGACGATCCAACCAGTGTAATTGTCATTGAGCAGGGTGAAGAAGGTAAAGCAATAGCTATGTTTAAAGATCCAGAAGTTAAACCATTAATTGAGAGTGCAGGTCATATTTATGATTCAACTGTTATTTCGAGCTACTTTTAATTGATTGTCGATCTAACCTCGACCCTACTTTATCTAATAAAGTACCTAAATTTTGTTTTTATATCCTAAATAAAATCTATTTTCATTAGCTGTTTTTTTATGAAACGCTTACTACTTGCATAGCTAAAAGCTAGTAACTGATTGTGAATCTACATTAGAGAGTAAACAAGCCTTTTTTTTGATGAGAAACAAATTTAAAAGATCTGCTTTTTTTGATATGTCTGATGACCTTTTCTATCGAATATCATTAATAGGATTTTTAGTTGTTTTTAGCTCAATGGTATTTTTCCTAACGAAATATAGAGAAAAAAAAGTTAATAATATAAGTCAGATTTCCATAACTGAACAAATTAAATTTTTAAAGCTTTAATGAAACGATTTATAATGACGCCGTTATTTGCTTTATCTAGATTTTTTATAAATACCTACGGAATATTTTTAAAGTTTTTTCTTCAATTAAATGGAGGTTATTGGTCAAGAATTGGTTTATCCGAAAATATTACAGAGGAAAGAATTAAAAAAAGAAGATTATATATCTTGCCTTTTTATATTCTTCTGGCTTTATTATTCGGATTACTATCTACTTTATATTGGTATTTAGTGATTCTTCATGTACCACTAGCAATAAACAGTTATTTAAGTCCATTGAATAAGAATATTGCTTCAATACTTGCTTTTGCTACTTTCTTTGGTTGGCTTTATATTCTTTGTAAAACAAAAAAATAAACTGCTTACCAAGAGATGATGTGGTCCGAGGATTAAAGATTTAATTAATCATGATTAAATCAATCTTAAGGATTCATGCAAAATATCTGTGACCGATTACTTTAATTATACGACAGTTCTGGTGATCGACTCGACCAAGGTTGACCAACTAGATCTTCACTAATCCATGGTCTGTAATACCAAGGTAAATTAACTTATCTAACCTTTACGGAAAGAAAGTTAAGTGATCAGAAATTAAACTTTCGGGATTAATTCTGAACTATCTTAAAAATAAAGTCGTTTGTAAAGCATGAAGAAGTGAGTAATCACTTTTACTTTCAAAACTAATTTCTAAGAAAATTCTTAATCTGATTATTAAATAGATCTCCTTTCTGTCGTCACCATTTAAAAAAGACCTCTAAAGGGTCTTTTTTTATGTCTTAAATTTTATTGATTTACTGTTAATCCACAAATAACTAAATATTTTTATCTCGCTCTTTCGCGATCAGTTAATGCTTTTTCAAAAGTAGAAAAGAAAGTACAAATGCTATTCAATGCAACCAACAAAAAAACTACTGATCTTCCATGTTGATTTAATTGAAGTGATCTTTGATTCATACTCTTAATAATCTTCGTTGTAATCGGATGGACTACCAGTTAAAGAACAAACAACTGATTCCTCTTTTTTCATTTCTTTTATTTCCATTATTGGTCTGCCCATTTTCTTAAGAACATCTATATCTTCTTTAGTCTGACAGCGAGCAATTATGTTTCCTTTTTGATCAAAGCAACTGTAGTAAGTCATTTTATTAAATGCAATTTAAAGTTTATGGTTGATTTCAGTTGTAGCAATGCAACCGACTCATGACAACCATATTTCTAATTTAGGTCAGCCATAGATTTAAATGACTAAAAAAACATACCTCTTTCCGTACCTAAATGTTCCTCAAACCGCACACATTAGATACGCAGTATTTTAGTCAAATCAATTAGAACAAAGATGTAGCTAAACAAATATACAAAGGAGAATTTATGAGTGGAGATTTCGAAACACTTGAAATTAATCAACCAAAAATTACATATCTAAAACAAGATGACAATACAGAATGGATAGAAAAATTAATCAAGAATATTGAAGATATGAAAAACAAGTTATCAAGAGATTCTTAGTCATTAAATAAAAAAGGGGCTGAAAATTACCAACCCCCCAAAAATCTTAGTTAGCTTTTTGTTAGAAAATACCTGGAACAATTTGACCTGTAAAATAGTAAGCCCCTATTAGAGCAAACATTCCAAGCATTGCAGCTTTACCGTTAAGCTTTTCAGCTTTCTCAGTCATGAATTTTTTAAAGAATTCCATAATTATGCGAGATAGATTTATATTTACAAGTTAATTATTCCTAATAGGTAATTGAT
This sequence comes from uncultured Prochlorococcus sp., assembly GCA_902572595.1. Taxonomy (GTDB): domain Bacteria; phylum Cyanobacteriota; class Cyanobacteriia; order PCC-6307; family Cyanobiaceae; genus Prochlorococcus_A. Next base: position 60,299 of record CACGGL010000003.1, on the reverse strand, counting down.
GTAGTGTTTCCTACCTAAATTACATTTTTTCTAAGAATTTTATTTTTAATTTATTTTTAATTAATAATTTTCAAAATTTAAGAAAGAAACTTTTTATTTGATTTTTAGTTTGAATGAAAAGAAATTCAAAAAAGAATTTAAATTTTGTATTTAAGGTAACCGCTTTTTTGTGAGCATTATTCAGAATAAGATTCCGACTATTTTTTTATGCAAAAAAATTTAGATGAAAATTCTTATGAAAAAAGAATTGAAAATATAGAAAAAGGAAAATCTTATTTAAAAAGTAATGGATTTTTCAAATCAAAATCTAATCTATTCGAGGACATACAAAGATTTATCTATAAAAGGTAATTTAAAAAAAAATTTTTCTATTCACACTTTATTCGCACTTTTAATTGATTTAAAGTCGATCTAACGTAGAGGGATTAAAACCTCTTTCTTAATTATTTCTTCCTGTTATTCTGCTTCTTCTTTAACTTCACTTGCGTTTACCTCTTCCGCTTTTACTTCCTCTTCTTTAACTTCAACTAATTTTACCTTTGGCTCTTCCGCTTTAACTTCAACTACTTTTGATGCTATAGATTCAAACTTTCCTTTAATAAAATTTACTATGAAGATTAATATTGGAACATGGGCTAGACCACCCATTATCACTTTAGTTTCTGAATAATACATTTGTAAGTTAATGAGAACTGAAATATTTAAGCATAAATTTAATTTGATAATTACTTATATTAAGTTGTTATTAAGGGAAATAATTAATTAACAGTCGATCTAAAATGATGAAATCTTTGATCGTCAACGTCCGCCATTAATTCATATTTTTTTAATTTTTTTGTAATCGGCTTATATTCAATATCGTTTATTAAATAAGCTAAATATTTTTCTATAAAATTTATATTGATTTTTAGCTTCATTAGTATCCTTTATTTATAAATAGCTAATAATTCTCGTTCTAACTTTTTTTGATTGATAGTCAATCTAAACTTTTTTATGAACACATTACTCATCACAGAAAGAAAAAGAAGCTCGATTATATTTCTAGAAGCAAGCTCTCATGAATATGTTTGTTGAAAATTTATACGAACACTTCAGTTGTTGTAGTGATACTTAAAATTACAGAAATAAAGAAAATGTAAGGAACTACCTTAAAAGGAACATATCCTTGGCGTTTAGAAATAAAGTCCATTTAGACGAACCCAGGAATAATTTGACCTGTTGTTAAGTAAGCACCAATAGCAGCTATGAAGCCAATCATGGCAAATCTGCCATTGAGCTTTTCAGCAACAACTTTTTCCTTCTCAACTGTTTTTGTTTCGAGAACTTTAACTTTTTTTGAGTTCATAAGAAGAATGAAATCCTACATATAAAATGTAACATTTATATTACTTAGTGTAAAGTAATATTACTATTTATCTTAGATTTTAAATAAATTAAAACAAAATGTCACAGTTATGAGTCAAATTCATCAATATGCTTTATGTAGTTACCCTTTCTAAAATTTAATTTCTTTCAACAAGTAATTAACTTTTTGCATCTTTTTTTCACCCATGTTTGATGTTTTCTCTCTCTCTTACTATCAGTAAATCTTAATATTTTCAGACTAACATTCTTGCTATCAATTAAGTAAATACTTTTTTTATTAATGCCATTAAACGTTTTTCTGATGAATATGTGTGTAGTTGTTATAGCTTTACTTATCAGAAGGGAGATAAAATTAAGGAAAGCTAGATAAATTAATGAAGGATCAAGTTTTTAAAGAGCATTACATTCCCAATGTCCATGCTATTACTTTATTACTAATGCTTCTTCTATGTATGTGGTTGCCTCTAGCTCTCCGTTTCTTATTAATTATGTAAAACCAGAGTTTATCTCAGTAAAATATACCCTTAAAAAATTAGAACTTACTTTTTCGTAGCTCATATCCAAAATTCATTAATTGGTTAAATGTAGATTTTGTTTGTAAGGCGTTAAGAGAAAGACGTTTTTCTTCATTCTTCTGTAAATAAAAAAATCCTTTGTTATCTATGTTTTTCTCAATAGTTACATATTCCTTTCCTTTCCTTAGAATCCAGGGCTCAAATTGGAAATTTTCATCTCCTATTTGATAATCCCATGGATAAATTCCATTAGTTTGATTTTTTTGTGACATATTAAATACCTTAACTTCAGTAAAGGCATACTAATACTTTGTGATGGAATTATTGTGTATCTAGAGAGACTGTTATATGTTTCTTTTGTTGTTTTTTCAATCCTTCAATTATTTGTTATTACAAGCAAAAAAAAAGACTCTTGCGAGCCTAGGTGATGGGGATTTCTATCATGACAAAATAAATGGAAACTTACAACCCCATCAATAGGTAAAATTTATTACATACAAACACCATATGTAGTGCTATTATTTTAAAAAGGCTGGGTGATGGGGATTATCAAGCTTTTTTATCGGACGTATCTTACGTCCTTTTTTTGTTGATAAAATAATCACTTACCTTATTTTTCTTTAATTATTATTAGGAGCAGTAATTAAAAAAAATATTTTATATTAATCATTTTTTTTCAGAACCCCCAATGAATATTTTTGAGGTTGACAATAAATAAAATTTTTCATGAAGAGTATTTGAGAATCGTTTTTCTTCGTAATAAAATTTTAAATCAAGTGGAGAAATATTCTCATCAAACCATTCGTCATATTTTATATAATTATTTTTTGCGAAATAAGACATTTTAAAATGCCTTATTTTTTCTACCCTTAGCAACCATTACCACTGGCACTAATAGATATGTAAAGAAAGAGATTAAGAAAATATCTATATTCATTTTAAAAAATACCTGGGATGATCCAGCCAAAAAGACCGTAGTTTACAACCAATGCGAATAAACCCATCATTGCCATTCTTCCATTGGTTCTCTCGGCATTTTGCCAATAAGTTGGTTTTGAGTTTTCCATTTTTTAATTGTTCGTTAATAAGAGTGATTAAATTTTTATAGTGCGTAAGCAATACTTGGTGCTATCGCAGTAGTAATTACTGCAATGCCAAATAGTGATATGGCAATTAGATATGTTTTCATAAGAGTCCTACTTTTCCTGCTGTAATACCCACAGTAAGAAAGAAACCAAACTCTAAAAGGTCTTTAGCACTTGAAGGAACTGAGTTAAATAAAGATGAGATGAAAATCATTTTGATACATGTCCTCTAAGCCCCTTGGGGAACATAGTTATACACCGGGGAGATTAATCCGCCGCCATCATCATCGTCATCATCATCATTCCATGGCAAATCACTCAACATTAATCCACTAACAAGAAATACTGTTATGACTGGCATAAAAGGAAAAAGTATAGTGTTAATCCAAGTGTTAATTCCTGCCTCGAGCATTACACAAAGCCTGGAATAATTTGTCCTGTTGTTAGATAAGCGCCAATAAGAGCAATAAAGCCCATCATTGCAAATCTGCCGTTAAGCTTCTCAGCTATAACCTTTTCCTTCTCAACTGTTTTTGTGTTTGTCATTAGAACCAACCAGGAATAATTTGACCAGTTGTTACGTATGCGCCAACAGCTGCAACGAAACCGAGCATTGCTGCCCAACCGTTAAATCTTTCTGCTTCAGGAGTCATTTTTATAAAGGGTGATTTATGTAAACTAATGTAACATTAATATTAATTAATGTAAAGAAATTAGTCACATATACTTGTATTTATATTAAATCTATACGTTACTGTTACATAATTGTATTTTATTGTGTATCTGCGCAAAATTTTTTAAAGGTTTAGGTCAAGTAGTTTTATAAGACTTCAATTGAAAGTCGATCTAAACTAAGGAGAAATTAGCTCCTTTTTTAATGTCAAATACTAAAGCCATAGAAGATTTAATTAATGGTTATGCAACCAGTGAAGATTCTTCTTTTCTAATACCTAACGTAACTGAGGATTTTTTGGCTGTAAGACCGAGTGGAAATCCAATCTCTGCAAAGGGATTAGTAGGAATGTTTGATAGTAAAGACTTAGTTGCAGAATCATCAGAACTAATCAAAACCCACAAGATTGAAATTTACGGTGAGATGGCTTACGCAGTTTTTACCTTAAATGAAATCTTTAGTTATAAAGGGAATCAAAATAAAGATCTTTCAACTTACACGTGTATTTTTAAAAATATAAATGGACAGAACACAACAAATAAAAGAAGCTCATCCTTGGCTCAGCTACGACGAAGTAGTGAAGGTTATTCTCTATCATCATCAGGGTTCAATATGGATACAGAACCTTCAGAGAGACAAGCTTGAGAGGTCGATGGAAGCGTTTACAAAGCTTCTTAAATCAAAGAGTATGAAAGCCCTTAAACCCTTTGTAGAGTACGTTCTAGGGGCGTACTACAACGGTGCAGATGAGTATGGTAATCAGATAGAAGAATCAAGCAGAGAAGAGTCTTTTGAGCATAGATGGAATAAAGCAAGAGCTATCCTTTTGAAGAGCAAATAAACTTGTCGTTTTCTATTGCTAAAGTCAAATTTCAGGTAAAGTACCTATCCTCAGCCAATTGTTTTGCCATCATTTCTGCTGATTGCAACAATAGCCGATCTGGGTACTGAGCTCCCACCATCAGGAAAGTGACATTTGTCAGGATTATTTTCACCTGGATGCTGGACTCCTACAAACATAGTCTTTTTATCACTACTCCATGTGATACCAGTGATTTCACACTCTTTAGGACCTACTAAAAATCTGTCAATTTTACCTGTCCTAGGATTTGCGCATAACATTTGGTTATTACCCATTCCTTCAAAGGCTCCTTGATTAGTATATTTACCATCAGTTTGTATCCATAAGTTACCTTTTGAATCAAATGCGATTCCATCAGGTGAATTAAACATATTATCCTTCGTAATATTTTCAGAGCCCTTCATTAAACCTTCACCAACAACAGGATTACCAGCCATTGCAAATAAATCCCATTTAAACCCGTCAGCGGCATGTTCATTATTGTCAGGAGTCCATCGAACTATTTGACCATATGGATTTTCGACTCTTGGGTTAACTGCATTAACAGGTTGATTAGGTTTAACACCTCTATTTTTATTATTAGTTAAGGCACAATACGCCTCCACTTTATTAGGATTTGCAGCCACCCATTCAGGTCGATCCATAGTTGTTGCACCAACTTGGGTTGCCGCCATCCTTGTGAAAATACTAATATCTGAATCGCTCATTCCCGATTCTTTTAAATTAACCCATCTCCCGGTTCCATTCTCATTAAAAATCGCCACAAATAAATCACCTTCCGTTAATAGATCATAATTTGATGCAGCTCCTTTTATGTACTTTCCTTTTGAAACGAATTTGTATAGATGCTCTCCTCTTTCATCATCTCCCATATAGGCAACAACTTGACCATTCTTGGAGACAACAACTTCACAGTTTTCATGTTTAAATCTACCCATTGCCGTCTGTTTCCTTGGCATTGATTGTGGCTTAGAGGGATCAATTTCAGTAATATAACCATGCCTATTAATTTCATTCGGATTTTTTACAACATCAAATCTATCCTGATTCATAACCCAGTTGTAACCCCAATCTTTAGTTTTAACCCCATATCTTTTCAAATCTGCTGACAGATTTGCATTAGGGTCTGATGGAGATGAGAAATAACCGTGAAAATTCTCTTCACAAGCTAAATAAGTTCCCCAGGGAGTTCTGCCATTACCACAATTATTAAATGTACCTCTTGCTAATTTGCCTGTTTGATCCTCATCTGTTTTAAGTAATGGATGACCTGCAGCCGGTCCGTCTATAGCCACTTTCGTATCTGCAGTAATTTTTCTGTTATAAAGAGAATCTTTAACTATTTCCCACTTCCTACCTTTTTGTGCAACTTCAAAAATCGATACTCCATGTGCAGCCATGCCTTTTCTAACATCATCAGGTGTTTCAGGAAGCCCACTAGCACGGTTACCATAAATTATTTTTCTATTACAGTATTCATTATTGACTGCAAGTACTGACTTGCCATTAACCTCAAAAAGACTCATTCCATCATTGTTATCTCCAAATGATAGTTCTTGCGACTCCCCAGTTCCTCTTGTTTGCTGATCAAATTCAGGGGCTCCGCTCCATAATGGATCACCCCAAGCTGCAACCGTATGCCAACTAAAACCTTTTGGGACAGTAATTGTATCTTTACTATTGGCTGCTAAAGGTGTAAAACTAATGCCATTAAAGTCTGAACCAAATCCAATTGCTTTGCTTGGAATAGTGGCAGCAGCAAAAGCACCTATTCCTATAGCAAATGAACCCTGAAGAAATTTTCTTCTTGAAACAACTTCGTTAAAATCAGACACAACATAAAAGTGATAACTAATTTAAAAATCTATCTCTAAAGTTAAATTTAATTTAAGGAGTTTCTAAAGTTTAAAATCAGCTCGAAAAGAGCATAAGAGTTTAGTTGCTTTCTAATAAAAAACTTGTTGACTCATACCCTTTTCAGTTGCTATAAATATTAGTACACTTGTACTATATAGCTATGGAGGACTGGCAGGAATGGTATTATCTAGAGGACGAAATATTAGTAAGAAAACGACGGAAGATTTGTATTACTTGCAATCACTTCAGGTACAGCACGACAAGTTCTTGTGTCACCATCCTTACTTGTCCCTTTCATCAAAAGCTTATTCCTCAAGGTGATCATCTCATTAAGGGATGTAGATACTGGAGAGAGAACAGTAGGATCTTTGCCCCAGAAGCCGCTTGAAATCCACAGAACAAAATTAATCGCTTCTATCATAAAGGCACTTACAAACTTCTAATGAAATCTCTTCTTGCAAGTAATAGATCAAAAGCTATATTAGGTATTGGAATTTTAGTTATTGCTATTGGTGCGATATCAAAAAAAGTTATCAGCTACCCATCAGGAGGATGTATGAAAGGAGCTCAAGAAATGACCTTTAATTTGAATAAATCCATTCTCAATAAGCCCTGGATAAGCTGAAAACTGAAAAGTTAAATATGTATGCCTTACCAAACTTTAGCTGCAAATAATTGCTATTAGTATTGTTACAGCTGGTGTACTGGTAAGGTACCAATAAGCTTTTTAACCTTGGAGGTACAAATAACACTCAAAACAAACCCCAAAGAAAAACTTTATTAGGAGATGGAATGTTGCTTATGAATTACTCATTAAATAGTTTTATCCTTTTTTTTAACTTTTTAATTGGTTTTGACGTTGTATTGTCGTCCATCTTTTGTCCAATATCCCACTTTAAGTCCACTTGACCACGGATAGTCTTTATAAATCCTTTTATATACCTACTGTTTGTTGGCATGGTAGTACTGTCATGTGGACAGGTCTTCACTAAAAATGGACTTATTACCTTTAGGCAAGCGGACTAAATCCTCGTGGAGTTTACAGACTTTAGCCCGCTTTATTTTTATAGCTATGGAAATTTTAAATGGCAACAAGGATCTCAAATAAGACTTACTAGATTAATTAAAATATAATTTTCTCGATCTTTCGTGATCTGTTCCTAGCATTTTATCCATATTGAAATTCAATTGTTGATCCTTTATCCGTAAATGTCTGTACCTCAAACCGTACATATCTTTTAGTCAGTTTATGAGTCTGCCTAGTTAGAACGTAGTAGTAACAATCATGAGTTCAAATGTCTTCAACACCAATCAGATCTTGTAAAAAATATGTATTAAGTTACAAAGATTCATCTAATAGTACACATCAAATAGGGTTCTACGCTCGCGATGCATATGACTGCCTGATGCTTGCTAGAGAATTTAATTCTTACGTACATGACCATCCAAATTCTGTAACCAGAATCCAACAAAAATTTTGAGGTAATTAATTATGAAGTTTAGAAAGATCACCATTCGCAATACAAGATAAGAATAAAAAAGATCTTGATAATGCAAAGGATTATTCAACTCTTAAAGATTTAATGAAAGAACAGGGATTATCAACTGACCTGTCTGATTACTGGGATAAGGAACGTACTGATAATCCATCTAATGTTCACTGCTAGGTATACGATGATTAGTTATTGATGTTTTTGCTCTAGTATTTTTACTATATAATTACTTTCCTATTTGTGAACCCACACCTTTCTTGAGTTCATTTTTGAATGACTCTTTGCTTGAGAGTAAGATCTCGTTAATCGAAAATTTATTAAATAAGGATTTTCCTATTTCTGAACCCACACCTCTCTTGAGTTCCTGTTTGTATGCCTCTTTGCTTGAGAGTGCGATATCTTCAATGTCTAAAAGCTTGTAAAGATCTGAAAAAAATTTCTTTATTTTAGTTGTTACTTCAAAATCCTCAGCCATCGTAAAAAAAACAGTTGTATTTATACTATATATAACCTGTGATTTCTTGGCTATAAAACTCATTTAGAGCCATTGGTATGACTTGCTTCTGAGTGTTGCCATACCTACAAAAAAATGCTATAATATTAGCATCGGAAACGAAGTCTAAGGAGATCGTGCTAAGGCACAAAATGAGACACAATCCCGATGAATTATTAGAAGAATAAGTAATAAATTTAGTCAATATATTCACACTCATCACGCCCTAAGAAGGTACTAAAAACTTTTGAGTTTTTCGTTTAATTAACTCACTCAGAAACAATTATTTTTTAATCCACTTTATGACCACTATTGCAATTTCAGAAACAACTAAAGAAAGCCCATGGATGACATTGAATCAAGTAGCAAAATATTTTTCAGTTAGCGAAAGGACTATTTCTAGAATGATTGATCACATGAGTTATGGCATTCATTATGTAAAAGCCAATCCATATAAAAAAAGAAGCAAATTAATTTTCCATATTACTCAACTTGAAAAGCTGTGGAAGACTCCAGTGCCTTCGTGTAGACAAAAATAAATCAGCATATCTACTCATATACATTTGAAAATAATTATCGTAATTTCATCTTGATCTATACAGATCTAAGCAAAACAAAGAGATTGATTTTTTAGCCAGGAAAGTCAATCTTTTTTTATGTAATTGATTAATCCAGATAATCTTTAAATTTGATATTTGACATTGCTTTTTTTCTTATAGCTTCACTACTTATCCATCGTTGGTAATGTTTTATATGTGTAGATAAATCATGACCCATTGCCATCGCAGCTTCTCCATCAGATACACCTGACCATCTTTTATCTGTTGCAACTGTAATAGCCCATGTATGTCTCAAGTCATATGGTTTTATATCTCTTGGTTTATCTTCCTTATTAATTACACCCTTTGCGTCTGGTATGCGACATCTAAATTTAGGAAGTTTCGCTCTTAATTGTTCTGTAATCCAATTACCTAAATAACTATTGTTATCGCATACCCCACGATCATTTGGATCTTCTCCTGTCCATGTTTTCGTCTTATCAAAAGCAGAGACTATATTCATTTTTGCTTTCTTACGAAGTAGGTCTTGATTCATTCTGAAGTCCTCTTTTAATTTGTACTTTTTTATCCATTCTGGAAATATAGGAAAAGTCCAATGCTCAAATTTAGATTTAGTTCTCCATTCTCCAGCTACATATACCCAACCAAATTCAGTTGAGCTTTTTTCATCTTCTGAAGTAATTTCTTCTATGTGATGTAACTCGTGATTTCTTAATCCATAATTCATCATCATCACAAGACACCATGTTTGTAATGGGAAATCATTTTTAATCTTGTCAAAGTATTTCTCTGCTTCATTTCTTGTTGGGATTCCTCTTATATCTCCTATGTCTGAGTTTGTTAAATACCTTGTTTTCTTTCCTTTTGATTGGTTATGTAATGTTCTTTGTTCTAATAGATTTTCACGCTTTAACCAATCAGGTTCTTTCCCATCTTGTTCTTTAATTGCTTGACGTATTTGTTCAAGTCCATCAAGGTTATTTAGAAAACCTCTTTGGTCAATCATATGGTATTTTTTTAACCATTTAATGATTGCTTGCCAGTCGAAAGAAGGCTTATCAGCACTAACTTTATTAATGGTTGCTCTAACGTTCTTAGCACTAGAACCTTTCATCGTTTGTTCTATATATTTTAAGGTTATTTGCTTTATCTCATCCCATGTCTGTGTAACATCTTGAGTTATTTGAAGAGGTTCATTATTTTTTACTTTTTCTATTAATTGTTTAAAATCTAGATCACTTGGTAATTCTGAATCTCCAATGTAATTTAGGAGTTTATAAGCACATTGACAATCCTCGTAAAGCTGGTGCTGAAGCGGGTTTAGAGAGTATCTTTTATTTTTGTTTGCCTTTAGATATATGAAAATATATGGTCTTGTTGGATACTTATAAAAACCATATTTACTACTAATTTCTTCACTATTTATCTTAATTCTGTCAAAATAACTTAGCTTCATTATTAACCTTATGATGTAACCCGAAGGTAAATCCTAGCTATAGATTCAAATTAAGCGTAAAGTTTTAATTATATTCGTCAAGAATTTTGTTACACCAATTGTTACACCAGGGCTGTTTTTGGGGCTTTTTGAGTGATTTCCTGTCATTTCCTGACGATTTCTAATAATATTCTTAATCACTGAAACTAATTGCAAACACTAAAAAAGCAGCTGTGAAGCTGCTTCAAAATGGTGGCGGGGAGAAGATTTGAACTTCCGACCTTCGGGTTATGAGCCCGACGAGCTACCAGACTGCTCTACCCCGCGTCATATACATAGCATACATCTGAAAGGGTTATTTTTCTTGTTTTTTAGGATTCTTGGAATTTTACTTTACCTTTAACTTCAAGTCGCACTCCTTCAGAAAAATTAAACACCTTTTCTTCGATGTCTTGAATTCTTAAGTCAGATATCCACTCTAACTGTTTTAATAAGTGAAGACTAACAGCATGCTTTGCTCTTTTTGATCCGTCTTCTACTTTTAAAGCTAAACCTATCCCTTCATTTACTTTACAAAGACACTGTATTCCCTCCGCTCCACCTTTACCTATAACGTTCCCGTGAGAAGCTTTAATTATTTCTGTATCAAATTTATTGTTATCACTTATCATTATTGGGTTTATCGTCATGGCTCTACTGATTTGTTCTAATTCAGCATTTTCGGAACTGCTCAGAAGAGAATATAACCTGGACATTTCTAATAGTTTTAGATAAAGAGTGGGTGCACCACAATCATCACGTTCGGCATTTATTTCAGATGACGGTATTTCAAGCAATTCTGAAACGATTCTGAATATTTCTATTTGAAGAGGATGATCCCCTTTTAAGTAACTATCTAATGGCCAATTCATTTTTTTGCATGTAGCTAAAAAAGCAGCATGTTTACCCGAACAATTATGTTCTAATGGACTTGTCTTTGATTTTGGACACTTTAGATTATTAATGTCAATATCATATTCCCATAAAATTTTGAATGCTTCCCTTGAATGAATTTTTGATCCACTGTGTGACCCGCATGCTAAAGCAATTGATTTTGATTCATTATTGAATTTTGATGAAGCTCCACTACTAACGAAAGGTATTGCTTGAAAAGGTTTTAGTGCTGACCTTATGAAACTTTTATATTCTGGATTTCCTGCGCACATTAAAACCCTCCCTTTTCTATCAGTAATAACAGCATGAATCTTGTGGATCGACTCAATATTTGATCCTCTCATTAGGATTGCTTGTAAGGGAGGATTGTTTGAAGTGTAGAGGTTTTTGAAATTAGAACTCATTTAGAAATTGTTATATTGAAAAATTAAAATACCAGACAAAGCTAAAACTGAAATAATAGAAAAAATTTGAATTATATTTTTTAAAATAGGTTTTACCTCTATTGAGGCAATAAGTGATTCTTTTTCTTTCAAAACTAATGGCTTTTCCCATACTTGGCCGTCATACCAACCAGACTCCTCGTATTCGACTTTTTCAGATATTAATCTATTAAATATATGATTCCAACCTAGATATAATCTTATTGAAATTAAAAGAGGTATTGACAAGCTGCTAAAAAAACTTAAAAGAATATATTTTAGAAGGGACGTTTTGAAATATACACTTCCTGAAGAAATAACAAGAAAGAGAATAAAAGCTCCTACCCAGAACTTGATCAATATAAGAATTAGTGACTTTTTTGTTTTTGGCCAAGAAAAAATTTTAGATTTTGATAATTCTATGAATTCATTTGTCGGTTGCTGCTCTCTAGGGACAGGACATTTAGATTGATTCATAAAATAAAACTATGGAAATAAAAGACTATCTCCATTACTCCAGAATGATTCAAGGTCATAATATTTTCTTATTTCTGGTTGAAAAATATTTACTATCAAATCACCATAATCGAGTAAAGCCCATTTCGCTTCGTTAATACCTTCTTTTCGTATAGGTTCAACTTTAGCCTTTTCTCTAAGTTCTCCCTCTACAGAGTTAGTTATAGATCTAACCTGTACATCAGATAATCCTTCTGCAATTAAAATCCATTCACTTATAAATGATACTTTGTCAATTTTTATAAGTTTTATATCTCTTGCCTTTTTTTCATCACATGCTTTGGCTGCTATTAAAATCAAACTTTTATTGTCCATAAACATTTTCACTTGAAACTGATTTTTCTGAGCCTTCTTGCTGAGATAATTCTGATCTTGCTTTTTCTGCACTTCTTCTTAAGGCATCTAATCTATCTTCAAAGAAACTTCTTTTTTTCTTTTTTCGTGTCTTCTCTATTAACTCCTTTAACGCTCCTCCAAGACTTTTATAGGCATTTGGAATGCTGTATCCAAATCTACAAGCAAGATCTATAGCTCTTTCATCTGCATAAATAGCATCTTGAAGCTTTTTTTCAGAATTATTTTTTAAATATAATCTGTATCCTGCAAAACTTGATAAACCAAGAGCAAGTAATAAAAGCAACCCATCTTGTACCCACAGCTCTCCTATCGCCCCTCCAAGTCCTATGGCAAGAGCTGCCATTTCCCATCCATCTCTGGGAATTGTGTCATTTTGGATTTTTCCAACCTCGTGCCAAAATAATAAATTTCTATGGTCAATAGCAAAGTTATCCCATTCATCTAAATCTATTTGAATTTCTACTTCGTCACGACCGATTTCCTCAAGTGTTATTAAAGGTGGATCTATAGCCGCAGCAGCTTCAACAAATACCCAACTTTCATTCTCTGGAGGCAACAAACTTTTAAGTCGCTGAAGTTCGCTCATAAAAAATTAATTTCTACCAATACTATAGAAACAAATGTTGCTTTTCAAGTAACTTGATTAACATCTGATGATTTATAAGTAGCATGAGATAAATGAACTTTTAAATTATGCCTCAACGAGGTGATCTTAAAAAAATTCTTATTCTAGGTTCGGGACCGATTGTTATAGGCCAAGCATGCGAATTTGATTACTCTGGTACTCAAGCTTGCAAAGCATTAAAAAATGCAGGTTATGAAATTGTCTTGATAAATTCAAATCCAGCATCAATAATGACTGATCCTGATATCGCAAGCAAAACATATATTGAACCATTGACTCCTGAAATAGTTTCTCAAATTATTCTAAGAGAAAAACCTGATGCGATTCTTCCAACTATGGGAGGTCAAACCGCTTTGAACCTTGCGGTTAAATTATCAGAGTCAGATTTTTTAAAACAAAATAATATTGAATTAATTGGAGCTGATTTAAGAGCCATTAATAAAGCTGAGGATAGGAAATTATTTAAAGAATCTATGGAGAAAATAAATGTAAATGTTTGTCCATCTGGTATTGCATCCAACCTAGATGAAGCTATAGAAGTATCAAAAAAAATTAGTTCTTATCCTCTTATAATAAGGCCTGCGTTTACTTTAGGTGGAGTAGGGGGTGGAATTGCTTTTAACCTTGAAGAATTTGTCGAGTTGTGTAAATCAGGTTTAGAGGAAAGTCCAAGTAATCAAATATTAATTGAAAAATCACTCATTGGATGGAAGGAGTTTGAACTAGAGGTAATGAGAGATACTGCTGACAATGTTGTAATAGTTTGCAGTATTGAAAATTTAGACCCAATGGGTGTCCACACTGGAGATTCTATTACTGTAGCTCCTGCACAGACCTTAACAGATAAGGAGTATCAGAGGTTGCGGGATTTGTCATTGAAAATTATTAGAGAGGTGGGAGTTGAAACAGGAGGGAGTAATATTCAATTTGCAATAAATCCATCTAATGGAGAAGTAATTGTTATAGAAATGAATCCTCGTGTAAGTAGATCCTCTGCTTTGGCAAGTAAAGCAACTGGATTCCCCATTGCTAAGATTGCAGCTTTATTATCTGTTGGCTATACACTTGATGAGATTATTAATGACATTACAAAAAAAACACCTGCATGTTTTGAGCCATCAATTGATTATGTAGTTACTAAGATCCCAAGATTTGCTTTTGAAAAGTTTAAAGGCTCATCTAATACTTTAAGCACTGCTATGAAATCTGTTGGTGAGTCAATGGCAATAGGTCGTTCTTTTGAAGAATCATTTCAGAAAGCATTAAGGTCATTAGAAGTAGGTGTTTTTGGATGGGAATGTGATTCACAAGATGAATTTAAAAATGAGAGTCAAATTAAGAATAGTTTAAGAAACCCTACATCTGAAAGAATTCTCCTAATTAAAAAAGCTATGCAGCTTGGGAAGACTAATAATTATATTCAAGAAGTTACAAATATAGATTTATGGTTTATCGAAAAATTACGTAATATCTTTAATTTTGAAAATGATTTTTTGAAAGATAAGGAACTTTATACTTTAGATAGGGATTTGATGTTACATGCTAAACAATTAGGCTTCTCAGATCAACAGATAGCAAAGTTAACTAATTCTGAGTTTTTTGAAGTAAGAAGATATAGGAAAAAACTTAATATAATTCCAATTTATAAAACTGTTGATACTTGTTCAGCAGAATTCTCATCCTCAACTCCTTATCATTATTCAACTTACGAAGAATCATTCATTAATTTTAATTCTCAAATTTTTGATAGCGAGATTTCAGAAAATAGTAAATCAAAAAAAATTATGATTTTAGGAGGAGGTCCAAACAGAATTGGTCAGGGAATTGAATTTGATTACTGTTGTTGTCATGCATCATATCAAGCTTCTACAAATGGCTATAAAACAATAATGGTTAATAGTAATCCTGAAACTGTATCAACAGATTATGATACTAGCGATATTTTATATTTTGAGCCTGTAACTTTGGAGGATGCACTTAACATAATTGAAGCTGAAAAACCTTATGGTTTGATTGTTCAATTTGGAGGTCAAACTCCACTGAAATTATCATTACCCTTATTTGAATGGCTCAAATCTAATGATGGGGTCAGAACTGGATCAAAAATTCTTGGGACTTCTCCAATCTCTATCGATTTAGCAGAAGATAGAGAGGAATTTACAAAAATTCTTGAAGAATTAAGTATTAGACAGCCTTTAAACGGTATTGCGCGCAATCAAAATGAAGCAGAAATAGTAGCAAAAAAAATTGGATTTCCCTTGGTTGTAAGACCTTCTTATGTTTTAGGTGGAAGGGCAATGGAAATTGTTAAAGATGAGAATGAATTATCGAGATACATTTCTGAAGCAGTTAAGGTATCACCTGATCATCCAATACTTCTTGATCAATATTTGAATAATGCAATTGAGATAGATGTTGATGCTTTATGCGATTCGGAGGGTTCGGTTGTAATTGCTGGCCTAATGGAGCATGTGGAACCTGCAGGAATTCATTCAGGAGATTCAGCTTGTTGCTTACCATCCATTTCTCTTTCAACATCCACAATAGAAAATGTAAGGAAATGGACTAAATTAATTGCGCAAAGATTAAATGTTATTGGTTTAATTAATTTGCAATTTGCAGTAATAAATACAAATATTAAAGAAAATAAATTATTTATTCTCGAAGCAAATCCAAGAGCATCCAGGACAGTTCCATTTGTTTCAAAAGCCATAGGTAAACCAGTTGCAAAATTAGCTACTCAGTTAATGCAAGGTTTTACATTAGAAGATCTTAATTTCACAGAAGAATTTTCTCCAAAATATCAAGCAGTGAAAGAGGCTGTTTTACCTTTTAAAAGATTTCCTGGGTCTGATACATTACTTGGCCCTGAAATGAGATCTACTGGAGAAGTAATGGGTTTAGCTAAAGATTTTGGAATTGCTTATGCCAAGTCGGAATTGGCAGCAGGTAATGGTGTCCCTTCAGAGGGAGTTGCTTTTTTATCTACAAATGATTTAGATAAAAAAAATCTTGAGGAAGTTGCTAGAGAACTTTTGAATTTAGGATTTAAATTAATAGCAACAAAAGGTACAGCTTCATATTTGGTGAATTTAGGAATTCAAGTTGAAGAAGTTCTAAAAGTTCATGAAGGAAGACCAAATATTGAAGACCTAATTCGTTCGGGACTTGTTCAATTAATAATTAATACTCCAATTGGCTCACAGGCTCTTCATGATGATGCTTATTTAAGACGTGCCGCTTTAGAATACAATATTCCAACTTTTACAACTATTCCTGGAGCCAAGGCAGCCATTAAGGCGATCAAAGCTTTGCAGTGCAATAAAATTGATACTTACTCTCTGCAGGAAATCCATAATTATTAAAATTTTATTCTAAGTTTTCTAGTTTTTCTCTTAACTGATCAACTAAAAAGTTTCGACTAATTGAAAGTAATTTGAGAGTATCTTGATGCATTTTAAGTTGTGTCTCTGCTATTTGTAGTACTTTTATAGATTCTTTTATTTCATTAGAAAGTTCATTTATTAAATATTTTTTGCCTTCAAATGTTAAAACTGGATTTGCAGAATCATTTGTGTTTTCGCTCATGGATTTACTTTTTTAATAAATAAAATATAACTATAATTTTTTAATCAATTGTTTTTCACATAATTCTTTATAAATTCCAGGTTTATGTATTAAATCAATGTGTTTCCCAACTTCAATAATTTCACCTTTATCGAAAACAACTATTTTATTGGCCTCTTGAGTAGTGGCTAATCTATGAGCAATTACAATAACTGTTCTATCTTTCATAGCACTATTAAGTCCTTTTTGTACTTCAGATTCTGATTCTGCATCTAACGCACTTGTGGCCTCATCTAAAAGAAGAATTGAGGGGTTACCAAGTATTGCTCTTGCAATTGCTATCCTCTGGATCTGACCACCTGAGAAATTTGATCCTCTTTCAGTTATCTCAGTTTCATATTTCTCAGGAAGCTTTTTAATGAAGTTGTGAGCATTTGCTTTTCTTGCTGATTCTATAACTTCTTCTTTGGTGAAATTTCTGCCCATTCTTATTACATCAATTATTGTTCCTGAAAACAAAAAAGGCTGTTGTTGTACTAATGCAATGTTTTTTCTAATATCTTTTGTATTTAATATTTTGAGATTTTTATCATCTATAAAAATGTCACCATTATTTGGAGCTATAAACTTTAATATCAAAGCCAACATTGTACTTTTACCAGCTCCAGAAGCTCCAACAAATGCTGTGACTTCACCTCTTTTGATTTCTAAATTGATATTTTTAAGTACTTGATTTTCTTTTTTGTAAGCGAAATTTACTTTCTTGAAAATTATTTTGCCTTCAAAATTGGATATCCTTCGTAAATTTTCTTTATCATCTTCGACAGGTTCTTGATTTATGTTTTTCAACCTTTTTATTGAGGCTTCTGCCTGCTTATAGTCATTAAAATTTGTACTTACATGGCTTATTGGATCAATAAGCATTAATATTGCTGCAAAAAAACTACTAAATTCTTCGCTTGTTAGAAGGCCTAGATTAATTCTTGCGGCTCCTAAACCTAATATTGCTAATATTCCAAATGCTTCAACAAATCCTACAACTGGATGTTGAAATGCAAGTAGTTTTAATGTTTTATATTTTGCTTTTTTATTTGTACTTAATCTTTTATAAAATCTTTTCTCAATCCAATTTTCTGCAGCAAAAGCTCTTATCGTGGACATTCCATTTATAGATTCACCTATTAAACCTGCTAAATTACTTGTTGATTCTTGACTTTTTTCGGATGCTATTAAAACTCTTCTTCCAAAACTGTTAACTGAAAGAATAATCAATGGTGCTAAAACAAATGTTGATACTGTTAGTGACCAGTCTAAATAAAACATATAGATTATTACCGCTAACAACTGTAAAGTGCATGGAATAGTATCTTGAGCTGTTTTATAAATAACTTCGCTTACCCTGTCTGCATCTTCTGTAAGTCTATATGTGATGTCCCCGGCTGAAATATTTTCAATAGAATTCATCTTGATTTTTTGAATTCTGCTAAATAAATTTCCTCTCATCAATTCACTAATTTCTAAAGAGGGTTTTGCTATGAATACATCCTGTCCAAATTGAGCAGTTTTCTGAACTAAAAATACAAATAAAGACTTAATTATTATGCTAGAAACTTTTGAGAGATCACCTGAACCAATTGCTGGGATTAAATTTCCAGCTAAATAAGCTAATAAAGGCCAACAAGCTACGTAAATAAGCATGCATATAAAACCCTTGATAAACCTATTTGAATATGGTCTGACTGGTGGTATTAGTCTCAAAGTATTATATATTTAATTGTCTATACTACTTTATCAATATCTTTTGGTATAAAAAACAATGAAACTGGATCAATTCTTAAAATGGAAGAATTTGGTATCTTCTGGTGGCGAAGCAAAAATTTTTATTAAATCCGGCTCTGTTGAGGTTAATGGTGTAATTGAGACTAGGAGAGGAAGGAAGTTAAACAAGGGAGATAAAGTAATATTTCTAAAAAATGAATTAATTTTTGAATAGTTAGCTTATTCCACTCACTTTGTATTAGTATATTTTTCTTGGAGATAGTATTTTGAGAAAATCTGTAATTGCTGGTAATTGGAAAATGCACATGACTTGTGCTGAAGCAAAATCCTATTTAGAAGAGTTTATTCCTTTAATAAAAAACATAAAAGACGATCGTAAAGTTGTTATTGCTCCACCTTTTACAGCAATTTCAACCTTTTCTGATCATTCTGATTTTGATTATATAGATATTTCTAGTCAAAATATTCATTGGGAAGATCAAGGAGCATTTACTGCAGAAATATCTCCAAAAATGCTTCTTGAACATGGTGTTTCATATGCAATCGTTGGACATAGTGAACCAAGGAAATATTTTAGTGAAAGTGATGAACAAATTAATAAAAGAGCAGTTTTTGCTCAATCTAGTGGGCTTACTCCAATAGTTTGTGTAGGAGAAACATTAGAACAAAGAGAGAGAGGAGAAGCTGATAGAGTTATTACTAGACAGGTTGAACAAGGATTAGAAAATACAGATCCATCTAATTTAATTGTTGCCTATGAGCCGATATGGGCAATTGGCACTGGTAAAACATGTGAAGCAGAAGACGCTAATAAGATATGTTCTTTAATTCGTAAATTAATTGGTTTTGATGATGTAATTATTCAATATGGAGGATCTGTTAAACCTAATAATATTGACGAAATAATGTCAATGAGTGATATAGATGGGGTGTTAGTTGGGGGGTCGTCATTAGATCCGAATAGTTTTGCGAGAATTGCAAATTATCAATAAGAAAAATCCATGGCCAAAAGGCTGGGGACAAAAAACTTCAATTATGGGAGTTATTAATTTAACTCCTGATTCATTTAGTGATGGTGGGGAAATAAACTCTTCAAAGAAAGTTTTAGATCAAGTAAATCATTTCTTGAGCAATGGTGTTGATGTTATTGATCTTGGTGCTCAAAGTACAAGACCTGGGGCTGAAGAAGTTGGATCTGGTTTAGAAATAAAAAGATTGGTCCCCTATCTAAAATTAATAAAATCTGAATTTCCAGATGTTTTAATTTCTATTGATACTTTTAATTCTGAAGTCGCTTATGAAGCTCTTTTAAATGGTGCTAATTGGATAAATGATGTCACGGGAGGAAGAAGAGATATAAAAATTTTGGATGTTGTATCAAAATTTAACTGCCCATTCGTCATAACTCATAGTCGTGGTAATAGTCAAAATATGAATCAACTCACTAATTATCAGAATGTATTGAGTGATGTTAAGTCCTCGCTTGATAATTTAATAAAGAATGCTTTAGAAAAAAATATACCTGAAAGAAATATAATATTGGACCCTGGAATTGGTTTTTCAAAGGATATCATTCATAATTTGGAAATCTTGAGAAACTTAGATGTATTTAAAAAATGGAATTTGCCAATTTTGATAGGTGCATCTAGGAAGAGATTTATAGGAGAAATATTGAATGAGAAAAATCCAAAAGAACGGGATATAGGAACACTTGCAATAAGTTGTCTTTGTTCCCAATTTAATATTGACATTGTGAGAGTTCACAACGTTAAACTAAATTATCAAATCCTGAGAGTAGCTGATAGGATTTATAGAAAATAGTAAATTTATTATTCTTTAACTCCTTCGATTTTATCCTCCACCTCTTGGTATAGTTCTTTCAACTGTTCTATATTCTCATCTGAAGTTTCCCAATACCCCCTACCATTGACTTCTAGCAATGTTCCAACAATTCTTCTGAAACTATTAGGATTAAGATCCATCAATCTTTTCCTCATCTCTTCGTCATTTATAAATGTTTCATTAGTTTCTTCATATACAAAATTATCTACTTGACCACTTGTCGCACTCCAACCAAGAGTGTAATTAAGTCTGTTAGAAAGCTCTCTAACTCCTTCGTAGCCAGATTTGAGCATACCTTCATACCACTTAGGATTTAAAAGTTTTGTCCTTGAGTCTAATCTGATGGTTTCTCCAAGTGTTCTAACTTGAGCATTAGAAGTGGTTGTATCGGCTATGTAGCTACTTGGTTCTTTCCCGTCATCTCTTAATGTCTTGATCAATTTTGTTGGATCCGAATCAAAATAATGACTTACATCTGTTAATGAAATCTCTGAAGAATCAAGGTTTTGAAATGTAACATCTGCTGTTTTCATTACTGACTCAAATACGTCTCTTTTTTGATTCATCTCACCAGGATTATCGGCATTAAAAGCATATGTTTTGCGTGATAAATACATTTCTTGTAATTCATTTTCTTCCTCCCATGTTGAATTTTCTACGGCTAAATTAACATTTGAACTGTAACTTCCACTTGCATTAGAGAATACCCTCGCTGAGGCTTCTCTGATAGAAGTGCCTTCTTTTTCTGCTTGTTCTAGTGAATGTTTCCTTACAAAATTAGATTCCAATGGTTCATCAGCTTCAGCTGCTAATTTGACTGCCTGATCTATTAATGCCATTTGATTGATAAATAAATCTCTAAATACTCCTGAACAGTTAACTACTACATCTACTCTTGGCCTACCTAATTCTTCCAAAGGGATTAATTCTAGTTTGTTAATCCTTCCAACAGAATCTGGTTTTGGTTTTACTCCAACAAACCATAAGATTTGTGCCAGTGATTCTCCGTAAGTTTTGATGTTATCAGTACCCCATAAGACGCAAGCTATTGTTTCAGGCCAGGTTCCTTGCTCTTCCTTTTGTCTTTCAATTAATTTGTCAACAACAGACTTCGCTGCAGCTACTGCTGCTGTAGTGGGTATTGATTGAGGATCAAGTGCATGGATATTTTTTCCACTGGGCAAAACACCTGGATTTCTTATGGGATCTCCACCTGGTCCAGGTAAAACATAATTTCCATCTAGTGCTTTAATGAGGCTATCCATTTCTTTGTCTGCGCAGACCTGTTCCAGACAGAAAAGTAAGTAATCAAATAATTTGTTTAATTCCTTCTGATTAACTTCATTAAATCCATTTAATCTGCAAACTCTTAGCCAAGGGGTAGGTAGATTTAGACCAAAAACTTTAAGTAAATCGAAAAGTTTGGAAAGAAGTGATTTTTCTAAATAAACTCTGCCATTAACAATTTTTAAAGAGTTGACCATCGCAAAAATCGACTCTCTTGCTGTTTTTATGATTTTCTCATTTAACTCTACAAATTTAAGTTCACCTTTATTATTACCATCATAAATTTCTTCAATAGTTAGACCGATGGATTCTGCTAGTAATCCAGGAAGAGATCTTAATCCTTCTTGTTCTCTCTCTAAAGATGCAATATTTACAAGTGTTGCAACAGCTTCTTCTGCTGTTGGAGCTTCTCCAATAGTATGAAGACCGCAAGGTAACAATCTACTTTCAATTTCCATCAACTGTTTATAAACATTACCAACAAATAAATCTCTTTCATCTATTGAAAGTTCTTCTACATCTTTTGAAGGAAGCTCTACATCTTTGTCAAGGTTGCATTGTTTAGAAGTTTCAACTATTGCATTAACAATTTGAATACCCCTGCTATTCTCTCTTAATTGTTGATAAGAACCAACGAGCTCACTTAGTTCTTTAAGTCCTTTGTAAAGTCCTGCATTTTCCGCTGGAGGAGTCAGATAACTAATAGTTGAAGCATATCCTCTTCTCTTAGCAATTGTTGCTTCAGATGGATTATTCGCGGCATAGTAATACAAATTAGGCAATGATCCTATGAGAGAATCTGGATAGCAAGTTTCACTCATGCCCATCTGCTTCCCAGGCATAAATTCAAGTGAGCCGTGAGTGCCAAAATGAAGAACAGCATCAGCCCCCCATATTTTTTCTACATACGTGTAATAAGCAGCAAAACCATGATGAGGACTAGCACTTCTTGAATAGAGTAATCTCATAGGATCACCTTCATAACCGAATGTAGGTTGAACTCCTATAAAAACATTTCCAAAATGTTTTCCATAGATAAGAAGGTTTTGTCCGTCACTATTAAGGTTTCCAGGAGGTTTACCCCAATTCTCTTCAAGTCTTTGTGAATATGGTGTGAACTCTTCGTATTCTTTTACTGACATCTTATGAGCAATATTTAACTCTGGAGAACCATCCATCGCTTCAGCGTTATTAATTACTTTTTCCATTAATTCTTTTGAATTACTTGGAAGATCATCTATTTGATATCCTTTCGATTTCATTTCAAGAAGTACTCTATAAATTGAACCAAAAACATTCAAGTATGCTGCGGTACCAACATTTCCTTTATCTGGCGGAAAACTAAATACTGTGATAGCTAATTTTTTTTCATTTCTTTGTTTAACTCTTAAAGTTGACCATTTTATGGCTCTTTCAGCTATTACATCAACCCGATCTTGGAGAGTATGCGCCTTACCTGTAGCATCATCACGACCTGAGAGAATAATAGGTTCAATAGCACCATCAAGCTCTGGAATTGCAATCTGAAGTGCTACCTGAACAGGGTGTAAACCTAGATCACTATCTTCCCATTCTTGTGTGGTTTGGAAGACTAATGGAAGTGCAACCATATAGGGTCTATTTAACCTTTTTAGGGCTTCAATAGCTTTAGGATGATCTTGTCTTGCTGGCCCACCAACTAGTGCAAATCCTGTTAGAGAAACAACTCCATCAACTATAGGTTGATCTTTATTTATGGAATCATAATAAAATTCATTAACTGGTTTAGAAAAATCAAGACCCCCACAGAATATAGGTAGTACTCTTGCACCTCTGTATTCCAATTCTTGAATAACAGCAACGTAATGAGCATCATCTCCCGTAACGATATGACTCCTTTGAAGTACTAAGCCTATTGTTGGGGTTTTGTCATCTTTAGAGTCTATATCTTTCCTATTATTTTCCCAATTTTGATATTCTTTAAGACTTTCAAACATGCAAGGAGCAAGAGGATGCCAAATTCCTAAATCTGGAAATGTTTCAGGGTCTTGAATTTTGAATTCTTCTATTTGATCTTTTATGATCTCAGATACAGCGTACTTTTCAGAAATCATTAACAAGAAGTTTTTTAAGTTCTCAGTGGTACCACCTAACCAGTACTGAAAACTCAGAATAAATGTTCTAGCATCTTGTGCTTTTTCTACTGGTAGATATTTAAGTATTGAAGGTAGTGTATTTAATAACTTCAACATTGAATCTTGGAAACTTGCTCCATCAGATTCTTTTTTCTTTTTTATTAAATCTCCAATAATACTTTTAGATTGACCAAGTTGGGCCATGCTAAATGAACCTAACTTATTTAATCTCATTACCTCTGGCATGGAGGGGAAAACTATTGATGCTTTAAGTTTGTCTTTAAATGGAGATACTGCATCAACTACTTTTTGAGCAAGGTCTTCAATGAAAATTAGAGAAGCTACGAATATATCTGCATTAGCTATATCTTCTTTAAAATCTTCAAAATTACTATCATTCCTAAGTTCTTCGATAAGATAGCCGCTAAGGTCTATACCTATAGGCCCGTTCATTTTATTTATTGACTTTGCAGCTTCCGTTAAGGAATTTTGGTATTGTGGCTCAAGGACAACATAAACTGCTTTTATTACAACTTTGTGTTTGTTATCCTCAACAGGAGATACTCTGCGGTTTGCTGAGCGGACCTGCGTAAACATTGATTTTCTTTAAGTATTTCTACCAGCCTACGAATGAAAAGACGTTATTGTGTGCAATATAAATAGCGTGTAACAACCTTTAAAAAAAATTTTTTAAAAAAAATGATTGAAAATTCTAAAAAAGCCGTACCAGTACTAGTTTCCGGAGCTTTAGGCAGAATGGGTAGCGAAGTTGTTAATACTGTATTAAATTCTACAGATTGTGAACTTGTCGCAGCAATCGACATAAACGAAAAGAACAATGGCTCAAATATTTCTGAATTATTAAAGGTAAAATATTGTGATGTTTTTGTTTCAAATGATTTTGAAGGTACTTTATGTTCTGTTAGTCAAAATTATAGAAATGAAAAAATAAAACCTGTTTTGGTTGATTTTACTCATCCTGATTCTGTATATGAAAATACCAGATCAGCTATTGCATATGGCGTATCACCAGTAGTAGGAACTACAGGTCTAAGCCCCTCGCAAATAAAAGATTTGTCTGTTTTTGCTCGGAAAGCATCGGTTGGTTGTGCAATAATTCCTAATTTTTCAGTAGGTATGGTTCTTCTTCAGCAGGCGGCATCTGTAGCCGCAAGGTTTTACGACAATATTGAATTAATTGAGATGCATCATAATCAAAAAGCTGATTCTCCTAGTGGGACGTGTATAAAAACTGCAGAAATGATTGAAGAATATCCAAAGAAATTTAATCAGAATTTAGTAAAAGAGTCTGAGTCATTGAAAGGTGTACGCGGTGGGCTCAGAGATTCAGGAATTAATATACATTCTGTACGATTACCAGGATTACTTGCTCATCAGTTAGTAATTATGGGATCTCCAGGTGAAACTTACACAATTAAACATGACACTATTGATAGAAAGGCATATATGCCAGGAGTTTTACAGGCTATTAAAAAAATTGGTAATTATGAAACTTTAGTTTACGGACTTGAAAAATTGATTTTTTAAAATGATAATTCCAATTAATTCAAGTCAAATTTCAAAACTTATTCCTGCAGTTGGTACAGGAAGTCAATTTAAGTACGCGTTGGGGAATCCTAGAAAAATTCTTCAAAGAGTAATAGTTTCTTCAATTGGTGGATTTATCTCATTAATTATTAGTTCGACTGGTGATCAAACTAATAATTTCTGGTTATTCCTATGTGTAGGT
This sequence comes from uncultured Prochlorococcus sp., assembly GCA_902572595.1. GTDB lineage: Bacteria > Cyanobacteriota > Cyanobacteriia > PCC-6307 > Cyanobiaceae > Prochlorococcus_A. The sequence continues at coordinate 34,769 of CACGGL010000003.1, read as the reverse complement.
TTCTTTTTGTATATCATCTGGGGTCCTATTCTTGAATCAAGTAGAAAAAACTTGCAATTAAGAAAATATAAATTTTTTTCTATATTTGATGGCTATGTATCAGATATCTATAAAACAGAAAAGATTGAAAGTTCAAGAGAACAATCTAATAGACAAGGTCGATTAGAAGTTATCGAAAACAAAAGGACTTGGTTAGTACTTGAATTAGAAGATGAAGATGGTTATTTGGAAAAATTAAGTTTTCCTATGGAAAATAAGCACAGTCAAATTAGGGTTGGTTCGAGTATTAGATGTTTAATAACATCTGATAACCGTAATTTTGACAGAGATTTTTATTTGACTGATGCATGGCTTCCTGAAATTAACATATGGGTTGGTGAGTACCCCTATTTATTAAGACCGGCATTTGAGGAAATTTGCTATATTTGTCTGAATAGATAGTTGATACTTATATAATACGATGAAAAATAAATTCAATTTTAAAATTATTGGATCAGGTCCCACTGGTTTATTACTTTCAATTGCACTTTCAAAATTTGATTGCAATATTTTTTTAACTGATTTATTAACAAAAGATAGATTAATTGATAAAGATAAAACTTATGCAATTACTCACTCAACAAGAAAAATCTTATCTAAATTCAGGCTTTGGGAAAAATTAGAACCATTTTTATTTGGCTTTGATACCCTTTCAATTTCAGATAGCGTAACTTCTGCTTTTACCAATTTATCAACTTCTGACTTAGATGATGATATAAGTTCTGCCGAAAATATTGGCTGGGTAGTTAAACATTCGGATCTCATGAACGTATTTTTTCAAGAGATTGACAATTATGAAAATATTTTTTTTATAACACCACAGAGATTGTTACGTAAAAAAATATTATTTGATTATCAATTCTTTTCAACAGGAGCAAACTCACTTGATAAAAAATCCATAGATTTTATTAATATAAAAAAATCTTATAGTCAGTCTTGTTTAACCTTTAAAGTTTTTCTTAGAGGTCATTGTGAAAACCGAGCTTATGAAATTTTTAGAAAAGAAGGCCCACTTGCATTATTACCTTTAGAAAAAAACTTATATCAAGTAATTTGGACTTCCAGTACACTAAAGGCAATTGAAAGGTTGAATTCTGACAAGAATTTTTTAATGGATAATTTATCAACAATCTTGCCTAATGAATTTAAGTTGGACCAAATAATTGGCGAATTTAATATTTTTCCTGTTTCATTATCTTTAAATTTACCAGTTTTAAATTTTAAAAAATTAGTTTTTGTAGGAGATGCATTTCATACATTTCATCCTGTTGGTGGTCAGGGTCTAAATACTTGCTGGAGAGATGTTAATACTATTTATGATTTTTTTAATAAAAATACTGCTATTACTAAATTGCAATTGATATTATTTAAATTTAAGTATTTTTCAAGCAGAATTTTAGATATTATTGTCACTATTTTTATAACCGACTCGCTGATATCAATTTTTGCTAATCGAAACGTTTTTTTATTTCCAATAAGGAAATTTTCATTTTTACTTTTAAATAAATTTCTTTTTACGAGAAAATTAGTTCTTAATCAAATGACTAAATCTCTTATTTACTCAAGTATTAAATAGAATTCATGAATAATTATTTATCTAGAGAAATGATAATTTATTTAATTAATGTATTAGGTTTAGATGAATCTACTATTGAACTCGGTATAAAATTATCTATAAAAAATAACACTCCATTACCAATATTATTATGGTGTTATGGAATGCTAACTATTGAAGAACTAGATAAGTTATATTCATTTTTATTTCAAAAAATGGATTAATAATTCTGTTATACTTCCTTTATATCTTAATAGAGAACAATTACATATTTAACTAAGGGAAATCAGGTATCAAGACAATCTATTGAGAAGCTTGATTTATTATTATTAATCTTAGAAACTATTGATTTAAATGGTATTCAATCCCTTTACGCTTTATCAAATAGACTTGATTTAAACGATGTCCTGCCAAATAAAATTACTATTTGGAAATTAAGGAATAATAATCCATTGAGAAAATCTTATGTTAACAACAATATTAAAGTAAACGAATTCGATGCTTTAATTAAAATCACCGTTGAAATGTCTAAATATTTATATCCTTATATCAGAGAGATACTGAAATCTAAAGAAGATATTAAAGAGAATTCAATTATTTGGAATGATTTTAATAAGAGATTTAATGAGTTGATTAAAGAGAGATTTAATTTAGATAGTATGAGAGTGAAAAAGCTTTTAAATCAAGCTGAAAATGGTGACATTATAATAAAATCTTTGCTTATTTTATCTTTTTGTATTTCAAATCAAGGTTATCAAAAGTTGAAGAATTTTTTATACGATTTTTAATATGATGCAAAATAAATTGTCATTTCATCAATCTTCAGTAAGTCTCGAAATAATCGGATTGCCAGATTATTCCAATAATGAAAATAAAGATCAAATATCTATAATTTCTCAATGGAAATTAACCATAGTTGATAAACCACTTATTGAAGGCAAAATTGAACATTTAGGGCCTATTATGGATGCTTTTTATATTTATTCAAACCTTTTAATCAAAAACGAAATTCCAATATATGAGTCTAAATTAATCGATATAAAAGCCGATAATCTCCACTTACATAATATTGTTCTCAAGAGCTCTAAAGCGAATGTAAAACCTTTAGTTCTAAAGATTGGTAATTCATTGCTTTCAGATACCATAAATTGTTTTGATCAGTTAAATGAATCGCCAAAAGTAAGAATAAAAAAAACTGATATACCTACTAAAATCCCGAAAAAATTAAAATTTGGGTTAAATAGAAAAGTTAAATTTTTCAATTTCTTTATTCCACCGTTTTTAGCAATTTGCTCTTTAATTTTATTCTCTTCTTCTTTTATTTATTTTTATAGTCCTTTTGAAAATATAGAAGAAAAAGAACTAACAAATCCTTAATAAAGAGCAATTAGCATCTTAAATACAAACACGATACTATAGATTAATTTCTTTTCAGAGTTATTCAAATTTTTTCTTTGAGCTTTGATTTATGGCAGATTTAAACATTCCAAATTTGAATATTAAACCTGATAAATATATTTTTAAAAAAAAATTAAATTTAAGAAGAAAATCTAAAAGAAGACTATTCACTGAATCCTTCTTTTTGTTTATTTTGAGTGTTTTATTAGTTTATATAAATTATTTAATTCCTAATAAAAATTTGCTGTTACAAAATCTACCTTCGACATTTAATAAATCTTTTTTATTATTGATTGATCTCTTTTCAAATCTCTATGAGATATTTTTGGTGATTTTTATTTTTGTATCTTCCTTTACTGCTCTTATTTTAATTATAGGTTCATTTAATAGGTTATTTAAAGTCTCTAAGAGAAAGTCAAAACAAATTGTTTATAAATAATTTCAAATAGGTTGCATTAGGCCACCACTTCCTGAATCAGAATCATCATCATCATTTTCTGTCTCTTCTCCAAATAATGCAAATATGCCTAATACAATTGATGAAAGAATAATTGATAAGGGTAAAATCGAAGTTTGGATTCCGACGTCTATATATTCACCCATAAAACAAATAAATTTTTAACAACCTAACCGAAATCAAACTCATTCGCGGATTTTAAATAATTATTTAATAATTTATTCTCTTTTAATAAGTTCTTTATCGAAATTCTTTATTTCTCTTTCAAAAGACCCGAACCACAGCATTAGATGATCAATTTGATTTTGAATTTCAGTTGCACCTAAGCCCCTTATAGTGATGATAGAAAATTGTTCGCCTTCATTAAAATTAAATTTATTTTGAATACTACTTGCCAAAGAATTTTTAAGAATTTTAAAAGTAGATTTTTTTAATTTTGTCTCTATCAAGATGTTTGGCTTTTTAAGCTTGATCTTATTAAAACCACATTTTTTAGCTATTAACTTTAGTCTCATTATCATAATTAAGGACTCAACAGGTTTGGGTAAGTTTCCATATCTATTAACCCAGTCTGTAGCTAATTCAGTTAATTCATCATTACTTGAACATTCAGTAACAGATTTGTAAGCTTCAAGCTTCTCTTCTCTGTTTAATATCCATGTTGCAGGTATAAATGCATTTATTGGTAGATCAATTTGAGTATCGTTAACTTCAGGTATTTCTTGCCCGCTGATTTCTGAAATAGCCTCATGGAGCATTTCTATATATAAATCATATCCAATAGCATTAACCTTTCCACTTTGTTCTTCTCCTAGTAAACTACCAACACCTCTTATTTCCATATCTTTCATCGCAAGTTGGTATCCACTACCTAGTTCTGAAAAGTCTTTTATCGCTTTCAATCTTTGTTTTGCAGCGTCATTAATTTTATTTATATTTGGATAAAATAACCAAGCATGTGCTTGTACACCGCTTCTACCAACTCTTCCTCTAAGTTGATAAAGTTGTGAAAGGCCAAATTTGTGAGAATCTTCAATAATGATTGTATTTACTTTAGGGATGTCTAATCCACTTTCAATTATTGTTGTGCATATCATTAGATCTACTTCTCCATTATTAAAAGCAATCATTGCATTTTCAAGCTCTGTTTCGTTCATTTGCCCATGAGCAACAATAAATTTTAAGTTGGGAAACATATTTTTTAATTTGTTTACAGCTTGATCTATATCAGAAATTCTTGGAAGAACATAAAAAATTTGACCTCCCCTATCAAGTTCTTGATTAATTGCAGTTCTTATAACATCCATATCTATTTCAGATAAATATGTTTTTATTGATCTTCTTGATGGTGGAGGAGTATTTAGTAAGCTCATTTGTCTTAGTCCAGATAAGCTCATATAAAGAGTTCTCGGAATTGGAGTTGCTGAGAGAGTTAAAACGTCTATGTTGGTTTTGATTTTTTTTATTTTCTCCTTTTGCCTTACTCCAAATCTTTGTTCTTCATCAATAACTAGTAGTCCTAAGTTTTTAATTTCTATTTCTTTTCCTAAAATTTGATGCGTTGCTACAACTAAATCAATTTTGTTATTTTTTAAACCTGCATAGATTTCCTTTCTTTCATTAACGGTTTTGAATCTATTGAGTAATGATACTTTTATAGGGTAAGGAGAAAATCTATTACTTATCGTTCTCCAATGTTGCTGAGCTAGGATTGTTGTGGGTGCTAGTAATATAACCTGTTTGCCTGATGTAATAGCCTTAAAAATAGCCCGAACAGCTACTTCTGTTTTGCCAAATCCTACATCTCCACAAACTAGCCTGTCCATTGGCTTATCGCATTCCATATCAGATTTTATTTCTTCTACAGCAGTAATTTGGTCAGGTGTTGGTTGATAAGGGAATGATTCTTCTAATTCATCTTGCCAAGGACCATCTTCTGGGTAAATATAACCCTTTAATTTTTCTCTCTTTGCATAAAGTTTTAAAATATCGACAGCAACTTTTTTGATTTGTTTCTTATTTTTTTCTTTAATTTTTTCCCATTCTGTCCCTCCTAATTTATTTATTTTCGGCTTTTTTTTTCCGCTTGATCTATATCTGTTAACACTACCAAGTTGATCAGCGGCTACACTTATCTTCCCATCTTGATACTGAATGACTAAATAATCTCTTGAATCCCCAGTTATATTTATTTTTTCTATTTTTAAAAATTTTCCTATACCATGATTTTTATGAACTATAAAATCACCGGGACTAATCTTATTTACATTTATATTTGAATTGACACTTCTTTTTTTTCTTCTTATGAATACATTATTAAAAAGAGATTGTTGTGAAAATAATTCTTTATCTGTTATCAAGACAACTTTCCATATCGGAAGATAAAACCCCTCGATTTCATAATTGTTCTTATTTTTTAAAATTAGAGGAGTTGATTTATTAATTGACTTATATGCTTCATCAATATCATTAGGATTGTTTAAGAAGTTTGCATTACATTCGTGCTCAAAAAGTAAAGTCCTTGTTCTCAATGGTTGTGCTGATAATATCCATACTTTTTCATTATTTTTTATATTTTTATTTATATCATTGGATAATTTTCCTACATTTTTAGAGTATGAATTTAATCTTTTATCGTTTAACAAAAATCTATTATCAATATTGATTTTAGATTCAAATTCATATAATTTTATTAAATTAAAATTTCCTAGTGAATTTAATATTTCGTCAAACCTTAAATGCAAATTAGGCTTGGCCTCTAAATTAATGTCATTATTTTTAAGGTTCTCATTTAATTCATACGTACAATTATCAAAATTACTTTCTGAATCTAGATACCAATTATTTGCAAATTTTTTACAATCTTCTAATTCATCAATCACAAGAATTGTTTTCCTATTTATAAAATCTATTATGTTTGAGGGTTCTTCTTCAATTATTCCTAAATAACGATCAAGATTATTTTTATTTATATCTTCTGAATTAAAAAGATTGTTCTTTGATAAATTATTTAACTTATCTTTTATTAGCAAATCAAATCCAGCCTGTATTATTTCAATATTATTTATACTTTCTAATGTTTTCTGTGTGTGGGGATCATATTCTCTTATTTTCTCAATTACATTATCAAAAAATTCTAATCTTATAGGAAACTCGTTATTGACAGGATAAATATCTATTATTTCCCCTCTCCTGCTCCAGAATCCTTCTGTTGAAGTTACATTATCCTTCGTATAACCCAGCAAAGTAAGTTTATTTGCTAATTCTTGAATCTCGATTTGAATCCCTTTTTGCAAATCTAACTTGTTTTCAATTAATAGGTTTTTATTTATTAGATGGGGTTGTAGTGATCTCTCAGTTGATATAACAATATTCAATTCATTTTTCTCTTTTTTTATTAATTTGGATAAAACAGTAAGCTGACTAAATTCAATCTCTTTGGATTTATTAATTGATGAATATGGTAGATGTTCTGTTGGAGGATAATATAAAACTGCTTTATTATTTATACTTTCAAAATAACCAATCCATTTGTAGGCAACTTCTACATTAGGACAAATTAATAATATATTTTTTTTCTCTTTTTTTGCGATGCTATCTAATATTATTGATTTTGCATATCTACTTGAACCAACAATATTTAATTCATCATTTTTTGAAATTCTGTTTATTAATTCAGATGTAATTTGTGAGTTAGAAATATAATCAACTAAAGTATTTAAACTCATTTATAGTTATCAATCTTGATTACAAATAACCGATCCATTATATTAGATTTTATACTGATTGTGAATAATATTTGATGGATTCAGCAGCGATAAATTCTTTTATACCCACACTAGATCAGGTAGACAGTTGGTACGAAATCTTTACACTTTTACCAATATTAATTGCTCTAGAATTATTATTGTCTGCTGATAATGCTGTCGCACTTGCTTCCCTAACTAAATCCCTCGACAGTTCAGAATTAAGGTCAAGAGCCTTAAATATTGGTATAACGATATCTTTATTATTCAGAATTATTCTCATCATATTATCTAATGTTCTTCTAAAGTTTATTCTTATTAGGGTTTTTGCTGGTTTTTATTTAATATACTTATTCTTCTCGAATGTTTTTTTAAATTCAGATATAGAAAACGCTGAAAATGAGATAGATAATAATAAAAATAATTTTAGGTTCTTAAGGGTTGTAGCGCTTCTTTCAATTACTGATTTTGCATTTTCCATAGACAGTATCACTACTGCAGTAGCTATTAGCGATCAATACATATTAATTATATTTGGAGCAGTAATTGGAGTATTAGCTTTAAGATTTACATCTGGGATTTTTCTAAAACTTCTGGATATATTTTCTAGATTAGAAACAGCGGGTTACGTAGCAATTTTAATTGTTGGGATTAAACTTTTACTAAATACCTTAATAAAAGAATCTATTCTTCCAGACTATTATTTTTATATTTTGATTCTTTTTGCTTTTATTTGGGGATTCTCTAAAAAAGAATCTAAAACTTAATCTGAAAGATATTCACCTTCTGATGGCTTTAACTGTTGTATCAATTGATTTTTGCTAGAAATGTTTTTGCCTTCAAGTTTTGCTTCTAACAAAATAATCGGATCAGTTTTAGTTGAAATTATTATTCCTTCATTTTCTATGACAGCGAGAATAATGCCTGGTCTTGAATAATTGCTCATGAAAAGGTATTTTTCATTTTTAATTTCATCACTATCCAAAACTTTGATTTTAAGTATTTTTAGGTTCTTTCCTCTAAAAGTTGTATTAGCTCGTGGGTATAAAGCTTTTATTTGTCGAGAAATTTTAATTGCCTCATTACCCCAATCAACTTTAAAGTCTGATTTTTCAATCATTCTTGCGTAAGTAATTTCTCTTCCAAGAGTATTTTGTTTAGTTAATTGAAAATTAGTATTTTTATTAATATTTTCTTCGAGTAGTGTTGTAGCATTTAAAAATAATTTTGCAGATAAAATACTAAGTTTTTCCGATAGAATATTTAAATTATAGTCATTATCGATTTTAATTTTTTCTTCCAATAATAAGTCGCCAGTATCTAGTCCCTCATTCATTTTCATAATTCCTACACCAGTAAATTCATCGCCTTTTAATAGTGACCATTGAATTGGGGCAGCACCGCGCCATCTTGGAAGTAATGAAGCATGTGCGTTCCAACAACCAAATTTTGGGATTTCCAATATCTCTTTGGGTAAAATTTTCCCGTAAGCTATAACAATAAATAAATCACAAGAAAGTAATTTAAGTTCATTTATAAAATCTATATTGCCCCTGATTTTTTCTGGAGTATAAAATTTTATAGATTCTTGCTCAGCGATGCTTTTTACAGGTGAGGCTATTAATCTATTTCCCCTAGCTCTCTTCTTATCCGGTTGGCTAACTACTGCAATCACCTCATGCTTAGATTTAATAAAAATATCAAGACTAGGAATTGAATATTCAGGTGTTCCCCAGAATATAATTCTCACGCGTCACCAGTTATTGATAATTCATCTACCCATATATGTGGAGAAATCCCACTTGTTGTTACCTCCTGGCTTGATTCAATATTTACTATATTTTTCAAAAGATATTTGATATCCCCTGCTACGGTGGCAGATTCTATGGAGATTTTTTTACCGTTTTTGTAGAGCCATCCATCAAATGGAAGAGAAAATGAACCTTGACTTGCTCTGACACCTGCATGGATTGCATTTAACTCTTCGATATAAACAAATTCTCCCTCATAAGTAGAGTGATCTAGTGTTGTTTTTAGATCAAAGTTTTCTTCTGATTTTTCAACTACGATCCAATCAGGAGATACTGAGACTTTTGATCCTAGTCCAGCATGGCCAGTGGGAGTTGTTTTAAATATTCTTGCAGTTGATTCAGAATGTATAAAATTTTCAATTCTCCCTCTGTTAATTAGACATAGTCTTTTGGTTGGGGTTCCTTCTCCATCAAATGGTGTTGAAGAAATATTCTTTTCGTGAAGGCCATCATCATAAATATTAAGTGCTTCTGTAGATAGTTTCTGTCCGATTGAATTTTTATTAGATAAGCTAACTCCATCTATGATACTTCTAGCATTAAACATTGAGCTAAAGGCGTTAATGATAGTTAAAAAAGACTCCGGGGAAAAACATATTAAATATTTATCAGTTTTAATAGATGAATAATTTAAATGAGAAATTGTTTTATTTGAAGCCTCTTTAATACAAGACTCTATATCTATATCATCAGCTCCATATCCAAGTTTTACGGAACCTGAACTACGAGGCTTCTTATTTTTCTCTTCTGCTTTTGCATATAAATATAGTGCTGCTTGACTTTTGGAATAACTTCGAAAGGCACCCTCACTATTTGCATAAACTCTCTCAAAGAAACTCTCAGATAAACCATTATATGGAACAGATTTTATGGATTCATGACTTTCTATTAGTTTTACTTCCGCTCCTCTTAAAAGTGTAAGTAATTTTTTTATTCCAACAGGATTTCTTTTTTTAACTTCCTTAAATTTAATAGGATCCTTCGCTAATGGTGAAAATTCTGTAGTTTCATTCTTATTGCCGAAATCAGAAGCTATATTTGCTTGCTTAAGAGCCTTTTTAATACCAGATTCACTAATATCACTTGTTGTAGTAATACCAACTAGATTAGATTGATTCCAAACTCTTATAGTTAAAATTTGCTTTTGTGATGCCTTAAGTTGTTTAGCCTCTCCTTTATCAACTTGTACAGAATAATCATTAGAAAAGCTTGCTCCATAATCCCATTTTTTAAGATTTAGGAAATCTGCAGCTTTGGAGATTTGAGTTGTGATTTCTTTTGAATTCATATCCTATCTTCCGCCAACAGTGATTGAATCAACCTTAATATGAGGTTGGCCAACAGTTACGTTGACACTTCCACTAATGGATCCACAGAATCCAGGAGCCAATTCGAGATCATTTCCGCACATTGATATTTTTGGCATAACTTCTTTAGCCTCACCGATCAACGTTGCTCCCTTTACTGGAGAAGTTAATTTTCCATTTTTAATAAGATATCCTTCTTCTACCGCAAAATTAAATTGTCCTGTAGCACCTACACTGCCACCACCCATTGATTTGCAGTAAAGACCTTCACTAATACTATTGATTAAATCCTGTTTCGAGTGCTCACCTTTAGCTATATAAGTATTTCTCATTCTTGAAGCTGCTGCAAAAGAATAATTTTGTCTTCTTCCACTTCCTGTTCTTTTATGGCCAGTTCTTAATTCACCTGCCCTGTCGGATATGAATTTTTTTAAAATTCCATCTTTTATAAGAACTGATTTTTCGGGTTCCATACCTTCATCATCTACTGATAATGAACCGAAGGATCCTTCTGATATCCCTTCATCTATTGCTGTTACAGATTCATGTGCAATTTTTTCATTTAATTTATTCTCAAATGGTGTTGTTCCTCTCTCTATTTGAGTAGTTTCAAGTAAATGACCGCAGGCTTCATGGAATATAACGCCACCAAATTTATTAGCTAATACAACAGGCATTTGTCCTGCATCAACATAATCTGCGTACAACATGTTCATTGAACTTTCAAACACATCATTAGCTGCTTTTTCGTGATCCCATAATCTGAATTCATTAGGCATTCCTGACGATCCAAATCTTCTACTTCCACTAGATCTATATTGGGCATCACTTGCAATTACGTTGAGTCCAACTGTTTGATGCAATCTAGTATCTGAGACATAGGTTCCGTCACTGGCGGCTATTATTACATCTTGAAGATTTCTTGAATAACTTCCTTTTCTAGTTATTATTTTATTATTTTTTTTTAAAGACTTTGTGCTAACAAGTAGTTTTTCACTTATCTCATGAATAGATGGGACTTCATTAATCCATTTTTTCTTGGATGAACTATAGTCCCTATGTTTATTTAAACCGTTAAATACTTCTTTTTTGTTGTCTGTTATGTCTAACATCTCAATTGCCTGAGATACTGATCTCATCAAGCCATGCTTTGTTAAATCATTTGTACTTACAAATCCATCCTTTTCCCCCTTGAAAATTCTAATGCCAGCACCCCTTCCAAATGATGGACTTACACTTGTAATAAAATCTTCTTCAGCTAAAACACTTGAGTTATCGGTATTTTCTATAAATATTTCTACAAAATCAGCACCTAGTCCAATACCGTAGAAAATAATTTCTTCTAGTAAATCTTTATTGCAACTACCAAAAACGATTTCATTTGATTTGATTTGTGACGAAAGCATATGAGTCTATAAATCTTCTCTTTATTAAAGATTATCTAATCGAAGGTTGGAAATCTTTGCTATCAAGAGGTTTTAATAAGTATAGTCTTAATAACTGGTAACCGTTTGATAAATATTTAGGTAATTTTTTAAAAGTTTTAGATAATTTATTTCCATCGCTGTTTGCAATATCGGAAAGAACCTTATTATTCTCAACTATTTTATCTAATCTTCCATAAAAAGATTTATCATAAACGTCCATAACTACAGGGAAAACTCTTGCTGCAGTTTCATTTGTTTTATTAATAACAAACTGGTCGTAATCTCTGGCATCTAAACCTAAAGAACTGTAGAAATCTTTTTTAATTCCCAAATCTCTTGCATACATAGTTGCAAATACAGCTAATAGAAAAAACCTAGACCATAACTTGGATGTTAATGGAAGATTATTCAAAAAATATCTAAACCTATGGAAGTAGTCAAATAATGGGTGTGTAAAAGTAGAGCCGCCAATGGTAATTTTTTGGCTTAAAGATTTAACAGTACGTGGCTGTGCTTTCATTAATGCGTCAAAGAAATCCCCATGTCTATTTTCATCTTGACACCAATTTTCAAAGTAGTTAAATAGTGGAAAAATTTTGCTATCAGGGTTCTTTTCGAGATGCCTATAAATTGCTATGTATCTCCAATAACCTATTTTTTCGGATAAATAAGTAGCGTAAAAAATACTTCTTGGAGGGAAATAAGTGTAATCTTTATTTGCCGTTAAAAAACCTAAATCTAACTGAAGTCCAAAGTCACTCATTGATTTATTTAAAAAACCTGCATGTCTTGCTTCATCTCTGGCCATATGAGCAAAACATTCAGCAAGTAGAGGGTTTTTGACTTTAATTCTCTTACTAAGTTCCTTATAAAGTAAAAAACCTGAAAATTCTGAAGTACAACTTCCCTCGAGAAAATCAACAAAAAGCTCTCTTGTCTCAGGATCTAATTTTTCTGCAGCGCCTTCAAATTCACTATTTCTTACAAAATGATGTCTATTGTAATCTTTCCTAAATTCCTCACATATAGCTTCCAATTCCTCCTCGTTTATTGATAAGTCCATATTTTCCATGGCCTCAAAGTCTGTTGTATAGAATCTTGGTGACAAAATTGTTTCTTTTGCAGGTGTCTTTCCATTATTAATATCTTTTTTATTTTTTGATTCAACAGTTGATTGAGCCATTTTTTATTTGGTTTATTAATACTATTATTTACTATGATTTGTATTTTCGAGGGAAAAGTTAACTTGGTGTTATTGTTTCTCTAATTAACTCCTATTAACTTTTGTCCATTCAATCTTTGAAGTACTCTTGAAATAATTAATTTTAGGGTAATTCTTTTTTCGTCAATAAGAAAAGATTCAATAATACTTGGTTTTTGATTAGGTTTTGATAAAGAAATACTTTTTAATGAACTAATGTCATCCTTCTCAAAGGATAACCAAAAGTTACAAGTATCTTTAATTTCACAATTTATTACCCAACATTTATCTCCAGCAATAGGTCTATTTGTGTTAGTGAGGTTAATATTGTTTATTTCTAATCCCCTTTGATTAATTTCCTCAGTAAGTGAAGGAATTAGGTGTATGTTAATAAATTCTTGGAATGGTTTTTTCTCTACTGGGAGTTCTTTTTTTGGTTTTGTTATAGGTTTTTCTGGAGTATTAATTTCATTTTTTATAACAACTTTAGTAGCAGAATCACCATTATTTATATCCATATTGATAACTTTTTCTGATTTAGGTCCTTTTATTTCCTCAGAGTTTGATTTAGTAGTGTTGTCAGATATTTCTTTATTTATTTCATTATTTTTGTCTAAATTTTCTTCCATAAAAAAAACTATTTATTCCATTATAAATTAAAAAAACATTTTTTAATTAATTTATTTTTCTACCAATCATTATCAGCATTATCCCAGTCATCATTAATATCTTGATTTGAATAACTTTGATCTTTTTTTAAATTATTATCATTAATATTTTTGACTACTCTGTAATTAACAGAAATTGTTGGTTGAGTTTCTCTAATATCCCTTTGTGGCGGAATCTCAACGTTTTGTTCCATTTCTTCCTCATTATAATTGGATACAAAATCATCTTCCACATTTTCAAAAGTTTTTTTTCTGAAACTAGTACTAGTAATTGTTGTATTCAATAAAGTGCTTACAAATAAACCAGAGAAAAACGAAATACTGATTAACTTACCTATATTTATTTCTTGTAGGGTCCATTTAAAGTATCTAAATGAAGTCTTCTGATTATTATTTGTATATAATAAAATTTGAAAAATAATTATTAAAAAAAGAGTTAAAAGTAAATATTTTTTCTTAAACATAATTATAAAAAGTTATCTTAAATTTTTTGGTTAATATTTCCATAATATATTTTGTAAAAATTTATTTATGTTAATTCTAAGTCAATTTGATATTTAAGAATATCGACTTTTATTATTTTTACTTCTATTGCATCTCCAACTTTATATGATTTTTTAGATTTTCTTCCAATCAATAGATTCTGCCTTGACCTGTATTCATACCAATCATTATTAAGAGTGCTTACGTGCACTAAACCCTCTACATTTAGTTCTGATATCTCAACAAAGAAACCATATGTTTGAACCGATAAAATAAACCCACTATAAATATTACCTAGTAATTTTTCTGCTTTTCTTACTTTTTTTATATTTATCATATTAGATTTATATTGGTTAACTTTGTACTTGAATTCATTAAGTTTATCTATCACAAACTTGTTAAATAATATTTCTATATTTTTTGAAATTGATGAATTAAATATATCCCAATTTACTAATTCTAATGAATTACTCTCAGAGATATTAATTTCATTTATATTATTTTTCCTTGATTTCTTACCATTTATTATCATATTAAAAATACAGTACTGATTTATAAGATTTGTGAAGTCAAATCCAGGAATTGTCCATGGAGAAATAAATAATTTTTCTGATTCCTCATTATGAGAATCTTTAGATATCAACCTTATTTCATTGTCCTTAAATTCATTAATTAGAAGTTTATGTAAGATTCTTTTTTTATTATCGTCGTCACATAATTTAATTACTTGACTAAATGTCAAATTGCCATCTTCATTAAGCTCTACATCATTATCAATAAATTCTGAATATTTGATAATTTCATTAGCATTAACGTTATTTATTCCATTTGAGATGTATCCTGCACTTTTTAAGCCATATTTATTTGAATGTTTGAACCATATTAAATTAGCTTCATATAGTATTGGTGAAAGGTAAGTTTGGCAATCTTCTTTATTTAATGATTCAAAATATCCTTTTGAATAGTCAGCTGGATTGTGAATAAAAAATTCTTCTAGTGCTTCAATCTTATTAAGTGGCGCAGGAATTTCCACCTTACCCTCCAAAAGATGGTTTTCTCTGAATGAAAATGAAATTTCTAGTATTTTATCTAAATCTTCGATATATTCCTTTATAGGTTTTAATACCCTAGAGGTTATTCTTGATTTGCTTTTTCTAGATAGAAGCGCGTTAGTATGATCACTTCCAACAATAAGAGTGCATTTTACTAAAGTAAGATGAAATGACCAATCAATTATTTCATTATCACTATTTAAATTGACACAGAGGCTTATTGCTTCATTCTTTTCACCAAATTTAAATTCAGAATCATTTCTTATGGCTTCGCCAAGGTAGTTTTGCCAATCATTTATTAAGGTTAATGATTCAGAGCCTTTAAATAATATTTCTAGAGATTTTTTACTATTTAGATCTACTCTTTCTGCAAGATTATTTGTATGTATCCATAATTTAGTATTTTTATTTTTCCCCTGCTCTATTTGAATCATTGGGAGCATTGGAGAATTATTAGAATTCCAACTTTTGAATAAATAAGAGTTTTTATCTGTAAGGTCTATCCTCTCCCTTTGTTCTATTTTTTTTGATTCAATATGATTTAAATCATATGATTTAACGATATTGCTTTTAGATAAAACAAAGTCTTTATCATAGTCTTCATTATTGTTTAGTTTTAGTTCTTGTATCACATGACCTAGTCCTTCTTCTTGACCTATTGGGAATCTATCAATCTCAACTTTTACTATATTCTTATTGTCTGGATTAAAAGTGTATTTTTTATTCTCTTTTGGAAGTTTAATTTTAGAAAGGATCCTATCGTCTATTGGGATTGCATATACATCATTGTTTATTATTTCTACTTTAGAAAGAAGTATTTGATTTGATCTTTCAAGAATACAATCAACTATTCCTTCAGGTGATCTTCTTCTATATCCCTCTTTTATTATCCTTACTAAAACTTTATCTCCGTTCCATGCATAGTTAAGTAGATTTTCTTTAATGTAGATATCTTCTTTGTCTTTTCCTCTTACAGCAAAGCAATAGCCTTTGCTACTACATCTTATTTTGGCGACAAGATGATCATTATCCTTTATGCAATTATATTCATCATTTTCATTTTTATTAATTATTTCAAGTTTTTCTAAAGCTGCTAAAGCAATATCTAATTTATCCTTATCAGATTTCTTTGTTATTTTTAATAATCTGCATAATTTTTTATATTCTAACCCTTCTGACTGATTGAGATTATCAATTATTGAAGATGATGTGAACATAATCTAAATGAAATTATAAATTTATTTAGGGGTATACACTTTATTATTACACCTTATTATCCAAGCTTTAAACTAATTATTTTCTTTCTCTTCTTTTTCTTCTATTTCGATGGTGAAAGAGTTGATAAAAAGCCTTATACCAATGATGAAAAATGTAATGGACGCAATTGACTTAAGAACTACTTCGGGTAAAAAACTTGAAATAGAACCACCTGTTAAAGCTCCTAGTAAACTTGCAAAAACAAGTGCTGAAGAAGATCCTAGAAAAACTGCTAATGGTTTATTTGAAGTGCCACTTATAGTTAAAGTAGCTAGTTGAGTTTTGTCACCTAATTCAGCTATGAAAACGGTCAGAAATGTTGATAGTAATAAACTTAAAACCATTTATAAATAATTTTTGAATGTTTCATAAGCTAAAAATATACTTATCAATATCATTAAAGTACCAGTAGATAAAGCAAATTTGCTAGGAGATATTTTTTTTGATACCCATTTACCAATGAGAACTCCTACTATGCTAGAGCTTATTAATGCTAAAGAACTTCCAAGAAAAACAACTATTGGCCTGCCCGATTCGGCAGAAAGCATTAATGTGGCTATCTGAGTTTTATCTCCAAGTTCAGCAATAAAAATTGTTGTAAAAGTCGTTATAAATATTGAAAAAAAACTTTTTTCTAGATTGTTTTCTTTTTTTTCTAATTTATTATTCATTTTCCCGAGACAGCAATTCTAAAAGTTTTCATCTCTTTACTTTGGTATCCATAATTTGATGTAATGTGTTGTTTGCAG
The DNA here is from genome assembly GCA_902572595.1 of uncultured Prochlorococcus sp. Classification (GTDB taxonomy): domain Bacteria; phylum Cyanobacteriota; class Cyanobacteriia; order PCC-6307; family Cyanobiaceae; genus Prochlorococcus_A. The sequence continues at coordinate 17,619 of CACGGL010000003.1, read as the reverse complement.
CAATCTATTAAAAATTTATCACCAGATTTCAAATATCCTTTAAATGAAGTTGAAAATTCACTTACACGGCAAAAATGTGGTCTGGTTTCATAAATTAAGCATTTTTTATTTTCTCTGTCCAGGTTTTTACACCAACCGTCTTTAGCCGTCATCGAATTTATCAAAGCTATATCTTCTTTGTTAAGTTTGTTAGCCAAATCGCTTCTTTCGTTCAAGTCGAATTTACAACAAGCTCCACAATTTTCTATACATGTCCATGATTTCATAATTTAATTCAATCTTGTAACGTATCAGTACAGTTTCGTCATTTATTTGTAAAAATAGTATCACAAAACATATTCATTAATCATGGCAACACTTATTCCTTTGGCTGTAGTTGCGTTAGCAGGACCAGCAATAATTGCTCTCGTATTTTACCGTAAATAAAAGAAATTCTTTTTGGTGACTTATCTGGAGGGTGTTTATTGGGATTTAGATGGTACCATCGCAAATACAGAATTAGAGGCCCATTTACCTGCTTTTAATAATGCTTTTAATGACCTTGGTATTGATTGGAAATGGGATACTAATACATATATAAAACTTCTGAAGATAAATGGGGGCAAAAATAGGATTGCTTATTACGCTAAATCTAATAATTATAATTTCTCAGAAGATTTAATTATCAAAATTCATAAAACAAAGCAGTTTCATTACTTAGAAACTATAAAAACAAATTGCGTTAGTTTAAAAACTGGTGTTTTTAGATTAATAAATGAATTACATAGCAAAAAAGTAAGACAATTTATTGTTACTTCAAGTTCAAGAATTCAAGTCAATCTACTTGTTGATTATCTTTTTAATGGCTTCAACCCTTTTGAGTTCATTATTTCAAGCGAAGACGTTGAATTAAAGAAACCAAATCCATTACCATATTTAAAGGCAATCCAATTAAGTGGTATAAACAAAAAGAACTCAATTGTTTTTGAAGACTCCAACCCGGGATTAAAATCTTCTTTGGCTGCTAACTTGCCAACAATTTTTATTCCTTCAAATATCCCTATTTTTCTTGAGGAAAATATTAAATTAGATTGTATTTTAGACAGTCTTGGTGATCAGAATAATGTGGCAAATGTAATTAAAGGACCTAAACTAAAAAAATCATATATTGACTATAACTTTCTAAGTGATTATTTAGTGTCTTTTAGTAATGCAAAAAACTAATTTTTCAAGAATTACCTACCAGTTAAATAATTTATTTTTTGGTTTTCTAAGTGATACTTGGAGAACAAAATCTATTGGTCTAATTTCTGTTTTGACAGGTTATTTTTTATTCGCAAATTTTATTACAAAATTTATATCTGAAGGTAAAAATGAGTTGATAATGGTTCCAATAATTATTATTTTTATTGAAATCATTATAAGAATTAAACCTGACGCAAGTTCAAAATTTTATTATCTATGGACCGTAGTTGATAAATTAAGAATTGGTGCAATTTATGCCGTTATACTTGAAGCATTTAAATTAGGATCTTAAAAGCTACTCTTCTTCTTCTTCTTCAATAGGATAAACAAATCCTTGAGCTTTCCCAGTTAAAACTGATTTACCTAAAGATATTGCTTTTTGAGCTGCTATTGCTGCTTTTCCTTTCCAAACAGCGTGCCTTTGGTTTCTTTTGCTCTTAGATTTTTTCTTCTTTGGTACAGCCATTCTGTTTATTTATTTCCATATAATAATATAACCTTTAACTGGTTATCTCCAAAACTTTTGAGTATATTCTGTTTATATACGTCAATTTTTTAAATAAGCATATATGCTTTATTAATCACTTATAAAGATTAGTGTTTAGATCAAAATTCTCATATTCAGATTCTAAATCAAGTTATTCGGATCTTCTAGAAGATATAGAGACGGGGAAAATAGAATCAATATTTTTCTATCCAAGGCAGAGAGAAATTGATGTTCTCTATAAAAATGGGGATAAATTTAAAATACCTATCCTTTACAACGATCAATTAATCCTTGAAAAGGCTACTGAAAACAAGGTAGATCTAACTATTAACAATAGTAGAAAAGAAGCCTCAGCTGCTAATTCATTTGCTTCAATAAGTCTTTTCCTGATTTTCATATTAGCTATAGTCCTAATCCTGAGGAGTACATCAAAATTGGCTTCCAGAGCTTTTGGTTTTACCAAAAATCAAGCTAAATTTGTAACTATTGATGATGTAGAAACGAGATTCGATGATATAGCTGGCGTCCCTGAAGCCGCTGAGGAATTAAAAGAGGTAATAACATTTTTAAAAGAACCAAAGAAATTTGAAAATCTTGGAGCAAAAGTTCCTAAGGGAGTTCTTCTAATAGGCCCACCAGGAACAGGTAAAACATTATTAGCTAAAGCAATTGCTGGCGAATCAGGAGTGCCTTTTCTCTCAATATCAGCATCAGAGTTTGTAGAACTTTTTGTTGGTGTTGGAGCAAGCCGAGTTCGAGATCTGTTCTCTAAGGCTAAGGAAAAATCTCCTTGTATAATTTTCATTGATGAAATTGATTCCATAGGTAGGCAAAGAGGGTCTGGGATCGGAGGTGGAAATGATGAAAGAGAACAAACCCTTAATCAGCTTCTAACTGAATTAGATGGTTTTGCTGATAATTCTGGGGTTATTGTTTTAGCAGCAACAAATAGACCAGATATTTTGGATGCAGCATTATTAAGACCAGGTAGATTTGATAGGAAAATTGAAGTAATGCTTCCAGATTTAGATGGAAGAAAAAAAATTCTTTCAGTTCACTCACTTTCCAAACCACTTTCAAGCGAAGTTGACTTAGGATATTGGGCTTCTAGAACAGTTGGATTTTCGGGAGCAGATCTTGCTAACTTGATGAACGAAAGTGCTATTCACTGTGCAAGAGACGAATCTAAATTAATCAGTGATCTTCATATAGAAAATGCTCTTGATAAAATTACCATTGGTCTGAGAAGCTCATTAATAACTTCTCCTAATATGAAAAAAATTATTGCTTATAACGAAGTAGGTAGAGCAATTGTATCTGCTGTGAGAAATGGAATTGAATCAGTTGATAAAATTACGATTTTACCTAGATCTGGATCTATAGGAGGATATACAAAAATATGCCCTGACGAAGATGTAATTTCTAGTGGATTAATTTCAAAAAAATTATTATTTTCAAAAATTGAAATTGCTCTAGCTGGAAGAGCAGCAGAAACGATAGTTTTTGGTGAAGGTGAAATTACACAATGCTCCATAAATGATATCTCTTATGCGACAAATATCGTAAGGGAAATGGTTACAAAATATGGATTTTCAATTATTGGTCCCATTTCAATGGATTCTGATAATAATGAAATGTATTTGGGGGATGGATTATTTAGAAGAAAGCCTCTCATAGCTGAAAATACCAGTTCTAGAATAGATAATGAAATCATAAATATTTCAAAAATTTCATTAAAAAATTCAATAAAAATATTGAAAAAAAATAGAGTCTTACTAGATAAATTAGTTGAAATACTTCTAAATCAAGAAACTATAGATAAAAAAGTTTTTAAATTAACAACTTCTAAATTGTTGAAAGTTTGATTTAATTGATTTAAATTAAAAAAATTTTTTCTTGATATTTAAAAACAATACAACGAAGTTATTAGTTACTCTTTCCTTTTTACTTATTCTTCCATTTGTACAAAAACAATGGCTTAATTTGTATTCACTCAATATTAATGATATTTCCTTTTATTCAATCCTTTATTATTTGAGCGGTGCAATATGTCCATCTTTTGTGTATGTAAACTCTTTAAAAAACTATACATACTATAATTTTACTAAGGATAAAACCCAAAGTATAAAAATAATTACAGGAAAAAGATTATTATTCTTAGTAGCAATAAATTTAATATTTCTTTCTTACTTAATAGCTGATTATATATATATAAATTTTTATCTTTTATTTAATTTTTTTCTTGAAGGAATTAATGTACCAAAACTGGATATTCCACAGTTAAGTTTTTTAATATTTTTAATTTCTATCTTATTAATTTTTAAGAAATCTAGGTTTCTGTTAAAAAAAATAATATTGGTAAATTTTATTTTGATTTCTCTCTATCTATGGCATCTTCAAATTAATAATATTAGTGTTGATAATCAGTTTCATATTTATAGATATTTTGGTTTAAATGACTTAAATTTAATTAATCTTTTTATCCTAGTCGCAATAGAAATTTCTTTTTATATGTGGTCCTTCTTATCATATAAAACTAATTTGAGCGATTGGATCGTGCCCAAACCTCAAAAAGGGGACTTTACCCCCTTTTTGAATATAGTTATTTTTTATTTTTTTATAATTATTTACTACTCAATACTTACTTAAATGTTTCAAATACTTCTATAGCGCAGAAAAGTATTCCTTACTACCTTTGGGGTCCTCTAACATTGTTTTCTCACCGGGGGTCCAGTTTGCTGGACATACTTCATCAGGGTTTGCAGCAACGTATTGATAACCTTGAAGAATTCTTAGCGTTTCATCAACATTTCTACCTACAGGAGCCTTGTTAACAGTCGTATGCATAACTAATCCTTCGGGATTGATAAGAAATAAACCTCTATCAGCTTCTCCATCATCATTTAGAACATTGTAGGCCTGGCATATTTCTCTTTTTAAGTCAGATACTAACGGATAGTTAATATCACCTATACCACCTTCATTTCTTGGGGTTTGTATCCAAGCTAAATGACAGTGTTTGCTATCAACTGACACCCCAAGTATTTCGGTATTAAGTTCCGAGAAATCTTGGTATCTATCACTAAATGCAGTGATTTCAGTTGGACATACAAATGTAAAATCTAGTGGGTAAAAGAATAGAACAACCCATTTACCTCTTAGATCTGAAAGTGTAATCTCCTTAAACTCTTGATCATATACTGCTGTAGCACTAAAGTCTGGTGCTTCTTGGCCAACTCTTAAGCTCATGAAAAAATTTGTCCTTATTTAAATTATGTATGGTCTGATTGACCCTAATAAGTATTATAATTTTATTAATAATGAATTAGCAAGTTTTTTTTTAATTCAATGAAATGGCACTATTCCTTTACTAGGAAATTTACAATTTTGAATCACAATAAACTTTTAAAAAATCTCAAAAAGGAGTTAATTAAATATCCCATTAACAGGTTTGACAATAAAAATTCGAATTAAAAGAAATTTTATTTTATTTAAGATTCCTTAAATTATAATTCTCTATAATTAGAAATATTCTTTTTGATATTTTTATTATGGCTAAATATATTGAAAGACTAAAGGAAAAAGTTAAAATAAAAAAATTTGATTCTAATCAGCCAATTGGAGCTTGGTTTTTCGTTGTAATTTTGAATATAGTTGGATTTGCGGGTTATTTTTACTTAAAGGTAAATCATATACAACTAGGTAGTTAAAAACTTATCTTATTTCCTTCTTAATTGAGCGACAAAAATTTTTTAGTCTTTCATTTCTTGTTAAGTCAGGTAAAGTCCAAATTGATTCTGTCTCGGGTAATGGATCTTTGCTCCATTCTTTGAATTCTTCCATTATCGAAGCATTATTTAATTTTGATGTATAGTTTTTTCGTTTTTTTAAATATTTTCTTATTACTATAAGATTTTCCTCAATATATGCCCTCATAATAAATATTTAATTCTTGTATTAATTTATCATCTAGCAAGTTCTACTTTAAAGGAAAGATTAATTAGACATTTTGAACTGCTTGAAAAAGTCCAAACGAATAACCTCCTATTAGAATCCACCCAAGTACGCTTGATATTATTGTAGATCTTCTATTATGTCTCCTTAAAGCTGATTCAATCATTTCATTAACTTCATCTCTATTAAGGTATTCTTTCTTGGTGTTTTTTTTCATTTTTTTTCTTTTTACAATAAACGAATTTATAAGAAAGTGAGCTTAAGATATTTTCTTATAAGTAAAAGTTTTATTTTTGATGAATTTATAAATATTTTTTATATTTAGCATAAATAATATAATGAAATTTTAAGAGAAATTTTTGAAATTACAAGATAAAGTATATAAATTTAAGGATCACAGTTTTTATACAAACAATGAATATTAATGATAAATCTGTTTTAGAAATGCTTAATAAACTTATTGTTATTAATAGGCTAAATAAAAGTCAAATTCTTCATATGGCAAATTTAGTTTCAATATCAAATGATATCAATGATTTAAAGGATAACTTGAAATGGGAAAGTTCTAAATCATTTCATCAAAATATTTAAAATACATAAACTCATTTTTTGAGAATTATAAATTTTTGTAATTTACATAAGAAACAAATAATTGTTAAATGAATTAATTATGAGTTTTATAAATAATTTATATAAGCTATTCAAATAAATTTTTGATAATAATTTTTCTTATAAGAAATTTGCTCTTGATAACTATAATTAAGTGTTGTTTTCTTATCCTTGCTAAAAGATTTAATTAATATTGTAGAAGTGATTATTATTATTAGTATGATTACTAAGTCTCCAACAGTAATTCCTCTCTCCTTAAGATTCATAATAAAACATATATTTTGTTTAAATATAGCCTTTTTTATTTGAATAATTTATATTTTTAACAAACGTGCTAAAAATATATATTAAGGAAATATAAAATGAATATAAAAATTTTAATACTATAATCCTTTGAGTTATATAAAAAAAATAAGTGAATTACTTATATGGAAGTCCAAAAAAAAATTAGTAGTTATAACACCCCTGATTTTTTCTCTAAAGAGATGATTATCACAAAAAAATCACTCAACGAAAATCAACTCAAATTTACTTATCAAAAACGGTTAATCTCAGATCTGGACAATAAGCACAAGGAATGGTCGAAAACGATTGAGAGTTAATTTTAAAATCTTTCGTTGATTATGTTTAAAAGTTTATTTCTTTTATTTGTATTTTTCTCTTCCCAATAAGTTGTTACTTCATCATTAATGATAGGTTTTGCTTCGTAAGCTAGATACCAAAGAATAAATCCGACAGGAAATATTAAAATATGCATAGCAATATTAGTTGACTTAAATCAAATATAATGCAACACTTGTAATGTGCAAGTGTGACACTTATTTATTTGTATTATGCCCTCTTCGAGGAAAAGAATTGGTTTTTTGCCAAGTGAAGAAGTTCATGAAATTATTGAAAAATTATGCACAGCTAATGAATTTAGTCAGTCAAAAGTCACAGGTTTATTAGTTGAGGAAGCGTTAAGGTCTCGAGGCGTGTTAGATGAATCTTATGGCCAAAATCAAAATTATAAAGGCGATTTTATAAATTTTTCTATTGATCACGAAACATTATCTGAAAATAATAAATCTCCACTTAATGTGGACGAATATGCAGTTAATAAAAAAGTATTATCTGATGATATCAAAATGATGCATGAATTTATTGAGTTTAAGTATTTTAAGAAAGTTATGAAGCGAAATAATAACATTATTGAATAAATAGTGTCACACTAATAATGTTATATGAGAATGCTTTTCAATAGAATTTAGAAATTAAGCAAAGATAAATATTTCTAATCAACTTCTTAGAGAGGAATCCAAAATAAACTGAATCTTTAAAAAATCTAGCGGACTAAATCCTCGTGGAGATATGAACCTTAGCCCGCTTTAAAAACAGTGCAATAAAAAAAATATAAATACAATAAGTATGTAAATTTACTTTTGATTTAAAATTGGAATATAAAAACTCTAAATATAAATGGCAGTAAGTGAATTAAATGAAGATACACAGGATCAAATATGTGATCTTCTTGAAAATCTTCAACAAATAGAGAAACTTAAAAATAAAGATATAAGAATTTTGCTTGATAAGATAGTTAGAAAATATGGAGGAAAAGTAGTAAATAAATGAAACGCCTATTAATCTCACTATTAGTTTTGCTTCCTTTACCAAGTGTTGTCCATAGCTCTCACTTAAATAATCAGAGAGAACTTATAGTCACCTCAGAAAGCACTAGGGAATCCATAGAGTTGGCAAAATACCTTAAAGATAATGATGTAGTTAAATATTCAGCATATTGGTGTCCTAATTGCCTTAATCAAAGTGAATTATTTGGTAAGCAAGCTTATAGAGAACTTAATGTAGTTGAATGTGCAAGAGATGGCATAAACAGTCAAACTCAATTATGCATTGATAAAAAAATTAAAGGTTTTCCCACATGGGAAATAAATGGAAAACTAATTTTAGGTGTACTTTCACTAAAAGAGTTATCAAATTTGACTGGATTTAAGAATTAAGGAAAATGTAAGATGATTAATGGCTAGAAATTAAAGGTTGTTTCTTGAGTACCTTTCATACATCCTCCAGATGGATAGTTAATTACTTTTTTTGATATTAATCCAATACTTATAGCAACTATTCCAATACCAAATAAAGCTCTTGATCTTTTGCTTGAGATGATTTGCTTCATTGGGTATTTGAATTAAATACTAGAGATTATTACATTATAACAGGGATTTTTTTTTTAAAAATAACAAGTAACCCTAAATCTATAATTTTAAAATAAGTTTTAGATATTAGATATCTTGAAAATGCTTAATCAATAAATGCTTATATATCATTTTTTTCAATATTTATGTTTGTATTTGACAGTATTTTTATAATTAAAATGCGACTTTTATTTTTTTATGAAAAATAAAGAATTTAATGTGACTCAAGGAATGGCTTTGTTACTTTTGAAGCCATTAAACTTACCCGCTAACTACGTCTTAAATCTCATAATTTATATAACTAATCCTAGTAACAATATTGGATACTAATAGTCTTCCCAAACTGGTTTGGTTCTCCTCCAACCTTGAGCGATTAACTTTCTCCATTTCTCTCTAGCTTTATCAACTTTAAGTTCTTCTCTGGTTATCATAAGAGGTGGTTCTTTTCCTAAAACACCAAGAATTCTTCCAGAGTCAATAAACATATATTCAAAAAATTTATCTTTATTTTGATTATTCTTTGAAAACCTTTTAACCCTTGAACGATTCGAATTTATAAGCCAAAAATTTTCTGTCAATCTTACTTATTTTATGTTTTCTCATTTGGAGCCATTGTTAATCCTTTCCTGAATAGTTGCTCATGATATAGCTCTGCTTGTTCAAGATTACCTCTCCATACCTCTGCAGATCCTGTCTTGTCAACTTTGATGGTTAGATCCCATGCCCTTTGTTCACTCATGCTTGGGATTATTGTTATTAGACAATTTGCGACATGCTGAAAAGTATTAAAATTGTCATCAAGAACAATAACTCTTGCTTCTGGATATTTTGCTTTAGATTTTTTTGGATCTAAGACTGTGCCGAGTGAATTAAGCATTATTGTCTTTAATAGTTTAATTAAATTAAAATTTCACCTATGTTCTTCAATTGAAAAGTATTGAAAATGTCTCGAGCGTGACTTGAACACGCGACCTGCGGGCTATGAATCCGCCGCTCTAACCAGCTGAGCTACCGAGACATGGAAATATTGTAAGCCATTGGTTGTACTTAATTAGCATTTTGAAAATTTATTTGTTTGTGCGCCTCATATATAGCAATTCCGCATGCTACAGAAAGGTTTAGACTTCTAACACCTTTTTGATCATTGTTTCCAGTCTGTATATTCGGCATAAATATTGATATTAAAAAGTCGCTTTTATCAATAATGGAATCAGGTAATCCTGAATCTTCTCTGCCAAATAGCAAAATATCATCTTGCTTAAATTTAAAATCCTTCAAATACAATCCATTTTTTTTACTAAAAGAAATTATTCTTTTTGTTGATTTTGAAGCTAAAAATTTTTCGAAATTCTCATACTGATTAACAGTAACTAAAGGCCAATAGTCTAATCCTGCTCTTTTTAAATATTTATCTTCTAGCTTAAAACCCAAAGGCTCTATAAGATTTAAAGGTATATTAAATGCAGCACATGATCTGGCAATATTACCAGTATTTTGTGGGATTCTAGGTTCAAAAAGAGCGACTTCCAATTTTAAGTAGGTATTTCAATACTTATTTCATCTATTTTGATTGCTCTGCCGTTTATAGCCAGCCAATTATCTTTTGATATTTTGGTTATTCTCTTTTGAAGTTCGCCGATTCTTTCAATATAAGTATTACCAATTTTATATTCAGAGACCAAACTCCAACCTACTTGTTCTCCAACAATAATCGTTATGCTTTTTCTTTTCATTAAGAGACTTATAAGTGAATTCATTTTTGTTGACCATTCATTTTGTTCCTTGCCAATACTTTTCATAACGAATCCGCCAATAGAATCTATTAATAATGGACCTTCTTCTTTCCTTAACGTATTTAATAGATCTGTCGTTTCTATTAATTTCCAATCTTTTGGCCTTCTTTTTCGATGTAAATTAATTTTATCTTGCCATTCTTTATCATCCAAATTGTTTTCAGATAAGGCAACATATGATAATTTTTTTACCTCCTTTGCAAGATGCTCCGCAAATTCACTTTTTCCACTCTTTGTCCCCCCTGTTATAAATACTATATAAGATGAATAATCACTAACACTTAAATCCTTGGCTTTCATAAATTCTCTATTATTTAGAGAAATACCACCATGTTGCTAAAGGAATAATTGTGGCAGCTATTAACAAACCTATAACTATATAAGTAGCAGTTGAACTCTCAGTATCTTTTGATCTCATAGTGTTAAAATTTGGATCCACTACAGGGTTGTCGATAGATGAAGGCTGACTTTTTTCGTAATTTATAACAGTCTTCTGTTGAGTAATACCAAAATATTTATTTATACTATTAATTTCATTTGCGTATGTAGTTGAAGGAATAAGAATAAAAATAAAGCCAGTAAAGATAAGGGAAAGAATATATTTATTGATGTTTAGGTTCATTTTGAGAAGTTTTGGTTAATTATATATTAAAAACGATATGTTTGAGTAATTTTAAATGTAGTAAACAATATAATATTTGCATAATTTAATTAGAAATAACATATTTAAAATATGGGATTCAATGGGAAATCATTAATATCAGTCGGTATAGTACTCTTTATTTTTCAGATAGCAAATTTCATTTCAATAGAATCAATCACTCCTGAGCTTGAAAGAGCACAGGTGTTAGCTGCAATAGCTTCGTTAATTATTATTTTGATAGGTTTTTTATTTAAACAATTCGAACCATTAGCTGGTGAGAAAGCTGTTTTAAAAGGAGAAAATAAGTTTCTCTTCGATAGAAAGTTGCCGGATGAAGTTATTGATGAACTTGCATGGGGTTCTGAAGCCATATTAACTTCTACTGCTGCGGCCACAATACTAATCCACAATGATGGAGTAAATATATTAACGAGAGGAATTACTACAAGTAATGAGTTTAAACCTGGAGAAACTTGTCTGAGATCAACAAAAGAAATGAATTTAATATCATTAGCAAATACTAAATTTTATCCAGGAAGAGAGGAATTTTTTAATTTTTGTGCTGATATTCCATCCATTTTAGTTGTACCTATAAATAGTAAAGCCTTTATATTGATTGGAGGCTGGAGTGCTAAATGTTTTACAAAGTCAGATGAAAACTGGATAAATAATTGGTCAAAGAAAATTAATAATATTTTTTTAAAATATAATATTTAAAAATAAATAATTGATTTAACTCTTTTATCTTTTGCTTTAAAACTTACTGTTTCAGTATCTAAATCATAGTATGCGTTTTCTGAATTTGTTTCATATCTATTCTTGTTATTCTCATCTTTTATTATATATTTTACTGGACTGAAAAATTCAATTTTGTTATCTGAACCCATTATGGCTTTTGATGAATTTAAGATGATATTTTGATTTTCAAATCTTATATTTCCTTCCAACAAATATTTAGTCTCTTCTGTATTCCAAAAAAAATTATCAGCATATAAAAAATCCTCATCTTCATTAATAGTTCTTAATTTTACATTTCCACTCATTTTTACGAGTTTATTGTTGTCTGATAGTGTTGATTCTTCTGAAATAATAATATATTTAATTTCTTCTCCTTTAAATATTTTTACAGTAGGTTTTTTTAATTCAAATTTTAATTTACTATTGTTATAAGTTAAATCTGGACTGTTAATAGAATATATTTTATTTCCCTTTTTAGAGAAAATATTCATATCCAAATTTTCAAATTTTTGGACTAATTTATTCTCATCAATTACATTTGGTGTACAACCAAGTAAGAGAAATGGTAAGAAAATTATTAATCTATATATGTTGGTCATATTCAAGCTTATTCATAATTGGAGTAGGTTTAGGCAGATCAGAGTTTCTAGCTAATAATCCCCAACTTAATTGTTGTTTCCATGGAATTTCTTCTGCGTATATGGATCCCAGTTGTTCATTAATTTTTGAAGATAATTCGGGCAATAAAGGTAGCAGTAATAAGCCTATAATGCGGGTACTTTCTAGTACATTGTAAATAATTTCTTGAACAAGAGGTAGATTATCTTTCTCTTTAATTAACATCCATGGTTGATTATCATTCAAGTACAAATTTGTATTAATTGCTAGGCTAAGTACTTCATTAGCTGCTAGGTCTAATTTGTAGTTATCAAAGTTATATGTATATTTTTCGACTGCAATTTTGGCATAATTTTCTAATTTATTATCACTTAAAATTTTTTCATTATTTGGCACTTTATTATCAAACCATTTTCTAGACATAGATGATGTTCTATTTAATAAATTGCCAATTGTATTAGCTAAGTCATTATTGATAATGTCAACAAATCTTTTATCTTGAAAATCTCCATCATTTCCTAGGGATATGTCTTTAATGAGGTACCACCTTACAGGATCATTTCCATATTTTGTAAGCAATAAATCAGGGTCGAGTACATTGCCCAGGCTTTTACCCATTTTTTGCCCCTCTCTTGTAAGAAACCCATGCCCAAAAACCTTTTTAGGAACATTCATATTTGCAGAAATGAGCATTGCGGGCCAATATACAGCATGGAATCTCAAAATGTCTTTACCAATAAAATGAACATCAGCTGGCCATCCTCCATTAATTGATTTTTCCAATAAATGTTCTGTTGCATTAGAACTAATGGCGCTTACATATCCAAGTAAAGCATCAAACCATACATAAAAGGTATGGTTATCGTAACCAGGGACAGGAATTCCCCAAGTGACATTTGTTCTTGAAATTGAAAAATCCTTTAAACCTTTAGATACAAAATTTATAATTTCATTCTTTCTTTCTATTGGCTCTATAAAAAAAGGTTCATTGATTATTTTCTCAATTTCTTTTTGATATTTTGAAAGCCTAAAAAAGAGATTCTCTTCATTTTTCCATTCTAGATTTTTTTGATGTATGGGACACTTGTATGTTGATGAGTTTTCTGGATTATCTTTAAATTCTTCACAACCGACACAATACCAACCTTTTTGTACTCCCATATAGATGTCATCTGATGCTTTTACTCTTTCATAAAATTCATTAACAACAGATTCGTGATTTTTTGAGCTTGTTCTTATAAATTTATCAAAGGATATATTCCAATTTTTCCAATTATTATTAAAGATTTCTGAGATTTCATCACAATGTGATTTTGGTTCAATACCCTTTTCATTCGCTGTTCTTTGAATTTTTAAACCATGTTCATCAACACCAGTGATGAACATAACATTTTCACCTGTAAGCCTTTTATACCTAGCTATTGAGTCACAAATTATTGTTGTATATACACTTCCTAAATGAGGTTTATCATTAACATAGTATAAAGGGGTAGTAATGACAAAAGTCATAAGGCTTTTTTATTAATACTAACAGATATTTTTTAAACTAATAAAAACCTATTATATTTATTGTACTATTAATAAATAAACTCTAAAAGATTACCATCATTTATATTATATTTAACTTTATATATTTTATTACTATATATTTCTATTGATACAAAAAGAGTAATAAGTATTTCTAGTGAATAATCTGGAAAATAAACCAATGCAATATTTTTTTTGTGATTAATCCACTTAACGAAAATTATTTTATAAAAAGGCCTTTTTTCATTCTTAAAAAATAATGTTAAATACTTTAATCTATCATTTTTAAAAATGTTATTATTCTCTGATTGTCTATTCTTTGAATAATCAATAATCTTAGAGACTGAATCTCTGCATAGAGGTTCGTAATTATTAATTTTATTATAGACTTGCCTTTGTATAATTAAATCAAGATATCTTCTCAATGGTGATGTACATTGTACATACATTTTAAGACCTAATGATTCATGGATTCCTGGCTTAATTGTAATATAACTTCTTCCCATGTATTGTTTTAGTATTATATATTTAATATCACTATCATTGTATCTGTTAAGTATTTCCGATGGATGGCAATTTAATTTTTGAATCCTATATGCAGCCGCTAAATTATATTTATTTATAAATAAACTTGTTACATAACCCATTAATATCATTGATTCTGCAACTATAATTTGTGATATTGTTTTTTCTAATTTATTTAATACAACCTTATCCTTATATAATTTTATTTTACTATTAGGACTTTCAAAAATAATTGCTCCTTGTTTCTTTCTGAATGCAATACTGTTTTCTAATAAAATTTTAATCTCAATTAATTCTATTTCTTCTTTTGGTTCTAATTCTAATATTTCATTTGCATCTTCATATGTTAATTGATATTTTGGTTTAATTATTGCTTCAGTTATTTCATATTTATTTATTGATCCATCGTCATTGAATTCTATTGCTGCACTAATAGTTTCTGAAATTTTATTTTGAGCTAGATTTGCCTTTTCAAGAATATCTTTAGGTAGCATTGGGATATATTGATCAATTAAATATAAACTGCTATTTCTCTTTCTTGCATCTAAATCAACATTAGAGCCATGCAAAAAGAGTTTGCATGGATTACTTATATGAATCCATAAAGTTTTTTTATTTCCTTCTTTTATTTCTAATGAAATAGCGTCATCAACCTCATGTGGATCATCAGAGTCAATAATATATGTTTTTAAGTTAGTTAAATCTTTCAAATATTTGAGATATTAACTATAGTACCAACTATATTCAATATGAAATTATCCTTCAGGATTTACGAAGGGTAAAAGAGCTACAATTCTAGCTCTTTTCACAGCTAACGTAAGATCTCTTTGTTGCTTAGAGGTTAAACCTGTCATTCTTCTTGGTAGGATTTTCCCCCTCTCAGTTATGAATTTTTTTAGTAGTTCTACATCCTTATAGTCAATGGGATCCCCAGGTTTGATAGGTGATAATTGTTTTTTAAAAATTGAATTAGGCATGATTTAATTTGATTACTTTATTTCTTTGTGAATTGTCATTCTGTTTAAATGAGGATTAAACTTTTTTAGTTCTAATCTTTCAGTTGTATTTCTGCGATTCTTTTCAGTAGTATATCTTGAGACACCATTTGATCTCTTAGGATCTGTGCTTGTCCTAGCTTCAGTACATTCCAGGGTCACTACAACTCTTGTCCCTTTTTTGGCCATTTTGATTAATACTCTATTGTATAATTTTCTATTGTACATCTTCAACAAACTTTTTTGAAGATATACTCATTTCATTTATCATCATTGATTAAAAAATATATATGAAAGTTTCTCAAAATTGGTTGAAAAATTTAGTAGAAATTACTTCTACTCCTGAAGATCTCTCTGAGAAATTGTCTATTGGTGGATTTGAGGTTGAATCATTAGAAGATTGCTCAAAAAATGTAAATGGTGTTGTTTTAGGTAAGGTATTATCTGTTTTAAAACACGAAGGATCTGACAAACTTTCAATTTGCCAAGTCGATATTGGTACTTCAAAGAATTTACAAATTATCTGCGGTGCGAGCAATATTAAACCAAATATTTATGTTTATGTTGCTACTGTAGGCGCAAAATTAAATGCAGTTGATTTAACTATTAAAAGAAGTGAAATTAGAGGTGTCATGAGTGAAGGAATGATATGTTCTCTACAGGAGCTTGGATTAGAAGACTCTAGCGAGGGGATAGAAATTATTGATGAAGATTTAGCCTTAAAACATGAATTGGGCACTCCTGGGGCTGACTTACTTCAATTAAATGATTTTATATATGATTTAGCCATTACAGCTAATAGACCTGATGGAATGTCTGTTATAGGCATAGCCCGAGAAATTTCCGCTCTTTTAGAATCAACATTAAATTTTCCAGAATTAAATCATAAATACAATATTCTTTTACTTAAGGGAATTAAGCTTTGTCCTGAGGCTATTGAATCTAATTGCATATATACAATAAGCTGCATTGATGGAGTAAATGGAAATAAATTATCGCCAAAATGGCTTAAAGATCGTATAGAAAAATCAGGTATAAAGTCGATTAATCTTCTGGTAGATTTGACAAACTATATTCTTTTAGAACAAGGTCAACCTTTGCATGCATTTGACAAAGAAAAACTATCTAACTTAATTGGTAAGGAAGTTTCTCCAGAAGACTTTTCTGTTCGTAAAGCCATGGATAACGAAAGCCTTGTTTGTTTAGATGGTAAAAAATATGAATTAAATGAAAATATTACAGTAGTTACTTGTTGCGATAAACCTATTGCTATTGCTGGGGTTATTGGTGGTTTAGAAACTTCTGTAACCAATACTACGTCTTCTATTTACCTTGAAGGTGCTGTTTTTAATCCAGTTACTATAAGAAAATCTTCAAAGGCTGTTGGCATAAGAACAGAATCTAGCAGCAGGTATGAAAAAGGTATTTCATCAAAAAATACAATAAGTGCAGTAACAAGGGCAATTAATCTTTTAGAAGAATATTTTTCTATTAATTCACCAATCATCAATACTTCCAATTTAAAAATTAATGAGGATATATTTATTAAACTACGTAGAAATCGAATACATAAAATTCTTGGTCCATTAATAATTAACGATCAATTCGAAAAAAGAAATTTACTTGATAATGAAATAGTTGATAAATTAACGCTCATAGGTTGTACTTTAAAGAATAAAGAATATGGCTGGGATGTAACAGTAATTCCAAATAGATCGCATGATTTAATAAGAGAAATAGATTTAATTGAAGAAATTGCGAGATTAATAGGGTATGACAGATTCGACTTAAACCTTCCGAATCCAATTAAGCCTGGAAAATTGTCATCAGAACAGTTGGCATTGAGAAAAGTAAAAAATGGTTTCACAGAAAATGGTTTTAACGAGGTACTAAGCTACTCTCTTGTTCCTGAAGATAATGAAAAACTTATAAAGATTTCTAATCCTTTGTTACTAGAAACTAGTTGTCTAAGAGATAATATTTGGAAAGAACATTTGGAGATAGTAAACCGTAACATTAAGGCTGGACAAGCAAGTTGTTATATATTTGAAATTGGAAATGTTTTTCAAAAGAAAACTGAGTTCATGCAACAAGAAGTTCTAAATGGTGCGATTTATGGAAATAGACAATTTGGTAAATGGTTAAATTCGGATAAAAATAACGATCTTAATTATTACCAGGCCAGAGGAAAGTTAAAGGAGGCTTTATCATCTTTGAATATAAAAATTGAGGATAAACCTAATGATTCAATTGATTTTCTTCATCCAGGAAGAGCAGCAAAATTAGTTATTGAAGGTAAAGATGCAGGTTACTTTGG
>CACGGL010000002.1:0-64330 GCA_902572595.1 uncultured Prochlorococcus sp. | reverse complement strand
CTTCATCCCAACCTATTTGATATTGGTCAATAAGAAGTCTCATTAATTCTGCAACTGCAATAGCTGGATGGGTATCATTTAATTGGACTGTCCAATGCTTGGGGAATTCAGTTATTGGTATTGATCTTTTTTCGAGACTTCTCAACATATCCTGAAGAGAACAACTTACAAAAAAGTGTTGTTGTTTGAGTCTTAATCTTCTGCCTTCGTCAGTTCCATCATTTGGATATAGTACTTTTGAAAGAGTTTCAGATGCTACTTTTTCTTCTACTGCTCCATAATAATCACCAATATTGAAAGCATAAAAATCGAAACTTTCTGTTGCATCAGCTCTCCATAACCTTAATCTGTCACATGTATTTACCCTATAGCCTAAGACTGGAACATCATGAGGAACACCTATTGCATGTTCAGAAGGTATCCATCTTGATCTATAGTTTCCTTTATCGTCTCTATAACTTTCAGTTCTTCCTCCAAAACCAACAAAACATGATTCATCAGGTTGTGGAAGCTCCCAAGGCCATCCACCTTTTAGCCATTTGTCAGTAACTTCAACTTGCCAACCATCTCTGATTAATTGATTAAATATGCCGAATTCGTATCGGATACCATAACCAACTGCTGGTACTTGTAGAGATGCTAACGATTCCATGTAACATGCTGCAAGTCTGCCAAGACCACCATTACCTAATCCAGGCTCTTCTTCAACTTCAAGAATTGTCGATAAAGATTCAATACCAAATCTTTTTAAAGCATCTTCAGCCTCTTGAGTTATGCCAAGATTGAGGAGATTATTACTTAATTGAGGACCTATTAAGAATTCAGCTGATAAGTAAGCTACAGTTTTTTGTGGTTTTTTTCTTATGACTTCTTGGCTAGCTAAGTATCTTGTCATTAGCCTATCTTTAACAGCGTAACTCAAAGCCATATACAAGTCGTGAGGACTTGCAGAAGTTGCTAACTTTCCAAGAGTGTAGAAAAGATGAGCTGTCATCCCTTGAAAAACTGCATCTGAATCCATGCCAGCTTTCTCAGGATCTAGATAGCAGCCTGGTGTAGGTAAGCGTAGATCAAAGGGTTCGTTGGAATTCATTGGATTAGCCATATAACAGACAATAGCGATTTTTAAGAAAATTTCTTTGTTGTAACTTCAGATCCACACTTGTTGAGTATTTTTGCTTTTTTTTTACATATTTCTTAAATTGGGCCCTCAATAAACTATCTTCCAGTTAGGTAGTTTATTTTTTTGCACATCAAATGTATCCTTTACTTGCTGAATTAAGTGCACATGATTTAGAAGTTGCTGAAACACTGATAGGAGTTATAAGATTTCTATTAATATTTCTAGCCGCAAGAGCATTAGCAGAAGTATTAGTAAGACTAAGTTTACCAACTATTGTTGGTGAGCTTCTTGCAGGGGTTGTAATAGGAGCATCAGGATTTCATTTGTTAATACCGCCATCAGCTGGTACTGAGTTAAATCAAGGTCTTATAAATGTTATTAGTTCATTAGCCTCAATTCCCCCTGAAGCAGTACCTGATGTTTACTTCGAAAGTTTTCCATCCCTCCAAGCAGTAGCAACACTTGGGTTATATGCACTTTTATTCTTAACAGGATTAGAAAGTGAGTTAGAGGAATTAGTAGCCGTAGGTGCGCAGGCTTTTACTGTTGCTATGGCTGGAGTAATTTTACCGTTTGCCTTTGGAACTCTCGGATTAATGTTTATTTTCCAAGTAGATCTTATTCCAGCAGTTTTTGCTGGAGCATCTATGACAGCAACAAGTATAGGAATTACTGCAAGTGTATTCGGTGAATTAGGATATTTGAAAACTAGAGAAGGACAGATTGTTATTGGAGCAGCCGTTCTAGACGATATTTTGGGGATTGTTATTCTCGCCGTTGTTGTAGCTCTTGCTGCAGGAGGTTCTTTAGAAATTGCTCCTATCGTTAAATTAGTTGCAGCAGCAGTAGTATTTGTTATTGCGGCTATCGCATTAAGTCGAACAGCAGCCCCAGGTTTTGATTGGCTTCTAGATCGATTAAAAGCTCCTGGAGCTGTAGTAGTAGCCTCTTTTGTGATACTTGTGTTGTGTTGTTTTGTCGCTACAGCTATTGGATTAGAAGCAGCTTTAGGTGCTTTTGCAGCTGGATTAATTCTTAGTAGTTCTAAAAATAATCATGCAATTCAACAATCCGTTTTACCTTTAGTATCGTTATTCGCAACTATTTTCTTTGTATTAGTGGGAGCTGGTATGGATCTATCAGTTATCAATCCACTTGATCCAACAAGTAGATCAGCTCTTGTTGTTGCAGGATTTTTATTAGTTGTTGCAATTATTGGAAAAATTGCAGCAGGATGGGTATTTTCAAGTGATAAACCTACGAATAGATTAGTTGTAGGTTTGGGTATGATGCCTAGAGGTGAGGTTGGTTTAATTTTTCTTGGTCTAGGAACAAGTGCCAAATTGTTAACTCCTTCTCTTGAAGCAGCTATTTTATTAATGGTTATTGGAACTACATTTCTTGCACCTGTTCTATTGAGAATTGTTTTAAAAGATAAGCCCCCAAATGATGGTAATAAAATTTCAGATGATGTTGCAGCTGATCCTGTTGGTCTTCTTTAGGAAATAAGTTTATTAGAATCGAAAAACATAAGAATTTTATAAATGGAAAAATCAGTTCTAAAGGATAATGATGTAAATTATGACTGGAATTTTTTAAATTATCCAATACATACTGTTTCTGCTCTGCCTAAGCAAACATCAAAAGAATGTGCAATTTTACTCATTCATGGTTTTGGGGCCTCTACGGATCATTGGAGATTCAATATCCCTATCTTAAGTAATAAATACGAAGTTCATGCTATAGATTTACTCGGGTTTGGAAAAAGTCCTAAGCCACAAGATGTTGAATACTCAGGATCTTTATGGAAAGATCAGGTTGTCGCGTATGTAAAAGAGAAAATCAAAAAACCTACAATTGTTATTGGAAATTCATTAGGTGGTTATGCAGCCTTAGCAGCTGGTTCAGAATTAAATGAACTAAACGCAGGAGTGATATTGCTTAATGCTGCAGGTTATTTTAGTGAAGAAAAAACTGTGAAGAAGAATATGCTTCAAACTTCAATTGAAACAGTTGCAGGCATATTTTTAAAAAACATTGTTCTACAACGTTTGATTTTTGAGAATATGAGAAATCCAAAAAATATTAAAAAAACTTTGAATCAAGTTTATGTCGATACTAAAAATGTTGACGATTTTTTAGTTGAGTCAATAAGAAAGCCTTCGCTAGATTATGGAGCTTTTAATGTTTTTAGAAGTGTATTTAACCCATCAGGTCCACAGGGATTGCCTTTGGATAAGTTATTCGCAAAACTTGATTCACCATTATTACTCCTCTGGGGAGGAAAAGATCCTTGGATGAATACTCCAAAAAAAAGAAATCTTTATAAAAAATTTACACCAAAGAATACAAAAGAAATCATTCTTGATGCTGGACATTGTCCTCATGATGAAATACCTGAATTAGTTAATCAGCATATTTTGGATTGGGTTGATTCTCTTTAAGTAGAAATTGTGCAAATTAAATTATCTAATAAAGACCAAGGAATTTTTGTCTTTCAATCAGATCAAAATAACTACATTAAATTTTGTCCCGAAAGAGGAGGTGTTATAACAAATTGGGTTTCGGAGGGTAAAGAGATACTATATTTCGATGAAACAAGATTCATGGATAAGACACAAAGTATTAGGGGCGGCATTCCAATCTTGTTTCCAATTTGTGGAAATCTCAACACTTCTAATTCAGTATTTGGAAAAGATTTTTTGCAATTAAATCAACATGGTTTCGCTAGGGATTTGCGATGGCAATTCTCCTTTAATGAAAATGAAAAATCTTTATGCTTATTTTTAAATGAATCTAAAAAAACCAAAAAATATTATCCCTTCGATTTCAAACTAAGATTAGAAGTTACCTTAAAGATTAACTGTTTAGAATTTGAAATTACGATTTTTAACAAATCAGACAATGCTATGCCTATAAATTTTGGATTGCATCCTTATTTTAATGTTTCAGATTTCAAAAATATAGTATTTATTGATAATCCACTAAATTGTCAGAATCAAGAAAAAAACATCATAAGTAATACTTTGGATGAGCTGAAAAATCTTAATTTAGGAGTTGATCTACTTATGTATACTTCCGGCAGGAGCGCTTTTATAGATAAAATTTTTAAAAGACAGGTAACTTTAAAACATCCATATCCTTTTGACCTAGGCGTTATTTGGAGTGATCCTCCAAGAAAAATGATTTGTCTTGAACCTTGGACTAGTCCCCGAAATTCTTTTGTAGATGGATTCAGAAATATCATAATTCCTTCAAATGAAAGTGAAAGGTTTGAAGCCTCAATACAAATAAAAACTTTTAAGTAATTATGTAATACTTATGAAATTTGTTGTTATAGATGATGATCCAACAGGTTCTCAAACTGTTAATGATTGCTTATTACTTCTTAAGTGGGACTGCTCAACTTTAGTAAAAGGTTTTGAATCTAAATCTAATTTATTTTTTATTTTGGCTAATACAAGATCACTTCCGGAAAATGATGCGAAATTAACAATAGAAGAAATTTGTAATAATCTTAAGATAGCTATCGCTTCTCTAGCTTATAAAGAAGAAATTATTTTTATAAGTAGAGGAGATTCTACTCTTCGAGGTCATAACTTTTTAGAGCCAAGTGCCCTAAATAGTTTCTTAGGACCTTTTGATGCTACTTTCCATATTCCAGCTTTTATAGAGGGTAAAAGATTAACAATTAATGGATCACACTTTGTGGATAAAATTCCAATTAACAAAACAATTTTTGCAAAAGATAAAATTTTTGGATACGAGACAAGTGACGTCAAGAATCTTTTATTTCAAAAGAGTAAATCACAAATTAATTTAGATGATATTCAAAATCTTTTATTGTCAGATCTTGAAATTCTTAATGGTGAAGAAAATAATATAGTTTTTAAAAAACTAAAGAACTTGAAGAATAATAAACATGTAATTGTAGATATAGAAAATTATTCTCAACTAAAAAAATTTTCTTTAATAATTAAAAATTTAACTAAACAAAAAAAATTCCTTTTTCGAACTGCAGCAAGTTTTATAAGTTCAATTACTGAGAAAAAAAGTGTCTCTCAGAGTGAAATATTTTTCTCTAATTTAAGAATAAGAAATAAAGAAAAGAGTTTTCTTCCGGGACTGATAGTTGTTGGATCTTATGTAGAACTTTCAACAATACAATTAAATAATTTATTAGAGATAAGTAATTGCAATCCAGTTGAATTAGATGTATTTGCATTCTTTAAAATCGCTTCATCGGATATTAATCAGAAGCGAAGGAATTTGTTTAAAAATAAACTTTTGAAAGAAATTAGATTTTCTTTTGAAAAAGGAAAAACTCCTGTTGTGTTTACATCAAGAAAATTTATGTCCTTAGATTCTTCTAAACTATTTAATTTTTATAATTTACTTGCTTGTTTTATTGCTGAATTAGTCGCAGATTTGAAGTATGAAATAGGGTATTTGATTTCAAAAGGTGGAATAACAACAAATTTGATTCTTAGTAATGGACTTAATGCAGATTATGTTTATCTTGAGGGACAGATTTCAACAGGCATTTCAGTGGTGACTTATAACCTAAAAAATGACGAAAAACTTCCTATTGTTACTCATCCTGGAAACATTGGCACTAAAGATTCACTGGTTAATATTTGGAAAGTTTTTGAAAATAAAAATAATTTTTAAAATTAGAAATTTGAGATAATTTCTTCAGCAAAACTGCTGCAGGATAAGGGCTCTACTTGCGGTTCCATTAAGCGGGCTAGATCATAGGTTACTTTTTTTTGCTCTATTGCCTTACTTAAACCATTTGTAATTAAGTTAGCTGCTTCATCCCAACCAAAATATTCAAGCATCATTACACCACTAAGAATCACTGAGCCTGGATTAATCTTGTTTAAACCTGCATGTTTTGGAGCGGTACCGTGCGTAGCTTCGAATATTGCTGCATTATCTCCAATATTTGCACCGGGAGCCATACCTAGGCCTCCAACAATTGCTGCAGCTGCATCAGAAACATAGTCTCCATTAAGGTTTAATGTTGCAAGAATTGAATATTCTTGAGGTCTAGTTTGAATTTGTTGAAATATACTATCAGCTATCCGATCATCAACAAGAATAAGTTCTCTCCATTTTCCGTCTCCGTGAGAATTTGATATTGATGCAATAACTTCTTTAATTTCTTCACAAATGAATGCTTTTTTGTTATTTGTAAGCTTGTCAAAACCTGGTTCAATTTTTCGAGCATTATTTTCAATTGTAATTTCTGGATTTTTCTGAATATTATCTAAAATCCAGCTTTCTCTTTCTGTAATACAATCTTCTCTAAATTCATTTACTGCTAATTCATATCCCCAATCTCTAAATGCACCTTCTGTATATTTCATAATATTCCCTTTATGTACAAGAGTCACATGCCTTTTATCTCCTGATAATCTCTTAGCATGTTCAATAGCTTTTCTAATATGCCTTTGGCTACCAGATTTACTCACCGGTTTTATTCCAATACCAGATCCATTCGGTATGGATCTATTTTTTAAATTTTTACTTTTTGGTATGACAACGCTATTTAAGTGATTTATTAATTCAAG
This sequence comes from uncultured Prochlorococcus sp., assembly GCA_902572595.1. Lineage (GTDB taxonomy): Bacteria > Cyanobacteriota > Cyanobacteriia > PCC-6307 > Cyanobiaceae > Prochlorococcus_A. Next base: position 57,631 of record CACGGL010000002.1, on the reverse strand, counting down.
ACAATTATTATCCTCCGCTTCCCATTCAATTCCCATGTAGATATCCTCAGTATTTTCTCTATAAACAATAACGTCTAAATTTTGGGGATTTTTGTGAGGGCTTGGAGTTCCTGAATAATATTTGCATGGTCTTACACAGCTATATAAATCAAAGATTTGCCTTAATGCAACATTAAGAGATCTAATACCTCCACCGATGGGAGTCGTCAAAGGACCTTTGATGGCTACACCAAAGTGTTTGATTGCTTCAATAGTATCTTGAGGGAGATAGTTATATGTTCCATAAAGTTCACAAGCTTCATCGCCTGCATATACTTTAAACCAATTAATTTTTCTTTCATCTCCATAGCTTTTTTTAATCGCTGAATCAATAACGATTTGAGTAGCAGGCCAAATATCAACTCCAGTACCATCACCCCTAATAAATGGGACAATTGGATTATTAGGAACATTAGGTTTGCCTTGATTAAAAGTTATTATCTCGCCTTCATTAGGTAAAGTTAATTTTTCAAATTTTGGCATAGCATTGAATTAATGAAAGATAACTCATTGATTTCCTCGTATTGTAATTTGCGATGGGTTATTTTCTCTAAAAACTAGAAATTTATTATTCAAATGTGAATAGGGAATACTTTATTGATCAGCATTTCAACATCTTTATTAAAAGAAAAAGTAGTTAATAAGCAAGTTAAAGCAAATTATGTCATTTTCAAAAAAATACTCAGCCATCTATGAATGCGAGTTCAAATGTAAGTAATGTTGAAATAGCTAATAAAATTGCTTCTACTGCAGCTTTGTTTCGGAAATATTTTCCAGATGCAAGCGTAAACTTTAGTCCCTGGGACAATTCAAATAATGAATCCACTCAAGATACTATTGATTTTGCGTTTCATTTCCCTGGTTGGAGTCCTCTTATTGAATGTAGAGCAATACTCTTACAATTAAGAATTGAAAATGATAATGATGAAAGAGTCCCGAAATTGTTGGGAATAATAATGCGAGGCATGATTGTTCCCTCCGAGAGATGGAGAGTGGCTACCATCGGTGATTGGGAAATGACAGGCACTCATCTACCACAAAAGGAACAAAAAGATCACCTTTTTTTGGTTTGTAAAGAACTTTATAAGTTATTCTCTACAACATCCGCTGGTAACAAAAATTAGCTGTTTTATGTATTTTCCTTGTAGATTACATACACTTACAAAAATAATTCAAAATATATGGCAGTCGCTCTTGCAGGACAATTAAGAGAAGGGACAAAAAAATCCCACACTATGGCAGAAAATACTGGCTTTGTGGCTTGTTTTTTAAAAGGAGTTGTTGAAAAAAAATCTTATAGAAAATTAATTAGTGATTTATATTTTGTTTATGAAGCCATGGAAGAAGAAATTGAAAGACTGGTCAATGAGGAACATCCCGTAATAAAACCAATAGGTTTTAAATCATTATTCAGGAAAGAAACTCTTATAAATGATCTTAAATTTTATTTTGGTGAAAACTGGAAGAATCAAATTAATATTTCTCACTCAGCAAAAGAATATGTTGAGAGAATCAGAGAGGTCGCAAAAAATTCACCAGAGCTGTTGGTTGGTCACCACTACACTCGCTATATAGGAGATTTATCTGGGGGGCAAATTTTGAAAAGGATCGCTAAAAAAGCATTAAATTTGCAGGGAAATGATGGTTTAAATTTTTATGAGTTTGAATTAATTGCTGATGAAAAGAAATTCAAAGAAGAATATTCCCTTACTTTGAATCAACTTCCAATAAATCAAAAAATTGCTGATCAAATTATTGATGAAGCTAATCAAGCTTTTACTTATAATATGAAAATGTTTAAGGAGCTTGAAGGTAACTTGATTGCTGTTTTAGGTAAGATTGTATTTAATTACATTACAAAAAAAGTAAGGAAAGGAAGCACAGAGACCAAGTAATTTATGTTTGATTCATTAGTTGATTTTCTTAAAACCAATATTGATGAATTAAATGGTCATGAAGTACAAATATCTAGCGAATTCAAAGAACATCATAATGAAGACTCAAAATATATTATTAAAAATTGGCTTTTTTCATCTCCTGAATATAGAAAATGGCGCATAACAAGATTAGATGGTGGCAAAAAACTGCAAGTGTTTAATACGGTCGCATATCCAAATTTTGATAGTGAAATGCCTATTTTAGGAGCTGATATTTTATGGTTTGGAACTTCTCAAAAGTTATTAGCAATACTTGATTATCAACCTTTAATTCAAGAAGACAAGTATCTTGAAAATTATTGTTCAAGTTTAGGTATTATTAAGAAACAATATTCTGCATTCGATAATAATAAAATGAAGAATATTTATGATTCAAAAAAGTATTTTTCTCCATGGGTGATTATATGTAGAGGAAATAAATTAAATCTTGATAGAGATTTAAATAATATATTCCATTCATTTGTAAAAAATTATTTGCAAATTTATAAATTGAATCCTGTTAATCAATTTTTAAATGCAGAAGAAATCAAGATTAATCAAATTAAATATGATAAGTACAGTTTTGAAAAAGACCCTGCAGATAAATTGTTTAAATCTTTTTTTGGAGAAAAATGGACAAAAAAATTTATCAATAAATTTCTTTTTACATTAAATAATGAGATTATTCATTGAATGTTAATACAAGATACTATTTTTTACAGGCCAGATTGGAGATGGCATAATTTTCTAAAATATTTAACTAATAATTTAAGTAAATATAACTGTTTAGAAAAAATAATACCCTCGGAATATTCTTATAAAGATTCAACTTATGGTTCAAAAAATTCAAAAAAAAATGTGACTCTTGCTACTTGGGGTGTAACGCATAAAACAAGAATTCGATTCGCAAGAGCAGTGTGTATAAATAGTCCAAATTATTCTGTTTTAAATTTTTTAATTATCCCTAATACTTTTTTTAATGTTCCATTTTTTGGAGTAGATTTTGTTTCTTTACCTAACAGTCATTTATTAGTATTAGATTTTCAGCCTTCATTAAAAATACGAAATCAATACAATAATGACTTGCTAGAAAAACTTATAAAACTCAAAAATCGTTGCCATTCATCACTCCCATTAGCTGAAAAAATGTCTGCAGATGTAGCTAGATTTTTTTCTCCAGGAGTAATCTGGTCTAAATTACCAAAAGAAGAAAAAAGTGATTGTTTAATTGCTTATCAGCTTTATACCTCATTTAAGGAATATCTTGACTTGTATTTGAAAATTCTTTTCGAAAGCAAAGAAGCTAATATTGAACTGCAAAAAGAATTAATAAATGGTCAAAATGATTATTTGAAATATAGAAGAGATAACGATCCAGCAAGGCCAATGTTGTCGAGTTTGTTTGGAAAAGAATTTACTGAATCTTTAATTCAAGAAGTTTTATTTAGTATTTAAAAGTCTTATAATTTAGTGAAATTTGAAATAATATGAAAAAAATTTCTGTTCTTTTTGTATGTTTGGGGAATATTTGTAGGTCTCCTGCAGCAGAAGCTATCTTTATAAGCCAACTTGAAAAGAAGGGATTAACAGATGGCTTTATTGTAGATTCTGCTGGAACTGGGAGTTGGCATATTGGAAAAAAGGCCGACTCTAGGATGAGAATTGCGGCAGAAAGAAGAGATATAAATATCTCAAGCAGGGCTCGTCAAATTACTAGCAAAGATTTTGACGAATTTAACTATATTCTTGCGATGGACGACTCAAATTTTAGAAATATTCAAGATCTTCAAAACATAACAGCTTCAACTAATTTTGCATCAATTAATAAAATCCAAGATTTTAGATCAGTTTTTAATGAGCGAGAAGTTCCTGACCCATATTTTGGAGGCGATGAGGGCTTCGATTATGTCCTTGATATTTTAGAAGACTCTGTAAACGGTTTTTTGGAAAGTATCTCTTGAATTTATTAGATCTCAGTCTCTTTAGGAATCCTGTCATTATAAAGATCAATAATTTTATCAACCACCTCATTAATTGAATATCCATCCGTAAAAATTTCTATTGCATCATTCGCTTTTATTAGAGGGGAAATTTCCCTATTGGAATCTTCAAAATCTCTTTTCTTTATGAGTTCTTTTAATGCACGAAGGTCTATTTCTTGTGAGTCTTTACTATTTTTATCAGATTTTCTTCTTTTTGCTCTTTCATCGATACTAGCAGTTAAAAATATTTTAAGTTCTGCATGAGGAAAAACAGTAGTTCCTATATCTCTTCCCTCAGCTACAAGTCCGCCTGATTCTCCAATTTTTCTTTGTTCCTCTACTAAGAATTCTCTTACTTTTTTTATTGAGGAAATTTTAGAAACGATGGAACTTATCTTTTGCGACCTGATTTCTTCAGTAACACAGTAGTTATTAACATAAACATCCTGATGTGAATTTGTATTCGACTTGAAAACAATAGATATATCTTTAAGAATATTCTGTAATTTTTTTTCTTTTTTATAATCAATATTTTCTTTTATCAGAAGCCAACTCAATGCCCTATACATTGCTCCAGTATCTAAATATAAAAGTTGAAGTTTATTTGCTATTAACTTTGTTACAGTGCTTTTACCTGACCCTGCAGGGCCATCAATTGCAATAATCGGCCTTCTTTTCATTAGAAAAACGTGATCAATTAATCTTGTCTCTCCACATCTTATCGCACCAGCCAGTAACGAAATATTATCCTCAAGTTTTGCTTTTTGGAGGGTATGAGGATGTAAATGTTCTAAATATTCAATTGAAATTTTTTTTGCTGATAGCTTTTTAATTATGTCTTCTAAATTGATCTTTTTTTCATGTTGAAAATTTTTTTTTGCATCAAATAACACACTTGAAAAAAATCGAATTAATTTTCTTTCGTTTTTTGATAAATGTATATTACGTGAACTTAAAGGAATTCCATCAAAATCTCTTTGTGTAGGAATAGATTTAATAGCAACATTTAATTTCTTTGTTAGGACAAGACTTTTTAAAATTAAAAGTTGTTGCCAATCTTTTTCTCCTAAGTAAAGATTTTTTGGCTTGATGAGATTAAGTAATCTATAAACTACTGTACAAACGCCATCAAAATGTCCAATTCGATTTAATCCACATAATGCAGAAGATAATTCTATTGGTGCTTTCAGGAAGTGAATATTTTTATTATTTGGTGGATAAATATCTTCATTACTTGGGATGAAGATGGCATCTGCGCCGTTTGAAAAGGAGATTTTTAAATCATTATTAATTGTTTTAGGGTAATTCTCTAAATCTAACTTGTTATCAAATTGAAGTGGATTAATAAAAATACTTACCAAATTAACATTAGAATTATCATTTTTTGCTGTTGATATTAGTTTTATGTGTCCATTATGAAGATTACCCATTGTTGGAATGAAGTTAATTTCACTATTTATATTTCTCCTCCAATTTTCTAATTCTTCAGTTTTTCTTATGATTACTTTCTTCACTTTGTTTTTAAAAAATAAATCTATTTGATAAATAATTACTGGACAAAAGCAATCTTAGGAGGAATATCTATATAGAGAAAGTCTATCATTTTTATTTTATGGATTACAAAACATCAGGTGTTGATATAGAAGCTGGAAGAGAATTTGTTTCCGAAATTAAACAGGCAGTTGAAGGAACTCATACGTCTAATGTGATTGAGGGGATTGGTGGTTTCGGAGGTTTGTTTAGAATTCCTATTGATAGTTTTAAAAAACCAGTTCTTGTTTCAGGAACTGATGGTGTTGGAACAAAATTAGAATTAGCCCAAAGTAAAAACTTTCACTTTGAGGTTGGTATTGATTTAGTTGCTATGTGCATGAACGATATCATTACTAGTGGGGCAAAACCTTTATTTTTTCTGGATTATATTGCTACTGGTAAACTTGATAAGAAACAATTATTGAGGGTTGTTCAGGGAATTTCGCATGGCTGCGGTAAAAATAACTGTTCATTACTAGGCGGAGAAACTGCTGAAATGCCCGGATTTTATTCAAAAAATAAGTATGATCTTGCAGGATTTTGTGTTGGAATAGTTGATGAGGATAAGCTTATTAATGGTAAAAAAGTATCTGAAAATGACTTAATAATTGCTTTAAAAAGTAATGGAGTGCATAGTAACGGCTTTAGTTTAGTAAGAAAAATTATTCAAAACAATAATCAAATAGATAAAGAGTTTGAAAAAGTTTCTCACTTAAATTTTTATGATGAGTTATTGAAACCTACAAAAATTTATAATAATGTGATTAAACAAATGTTATCTGAAGATATAGAAATTAAAGCAATGTCTCATATTACCGGAGGAGGAATTCCAGAAAATTTACCAAGATGTATGCCTTCTGATTTTATCCCTTATATCAATACCAATTCTTGGGAAATACCTATTTTATTTAAATTCCTTAAAGAGAAAGGATCGATTCCTGAAAAAGATTTTTGGAATACTTTCAATCTTGGAGTGGGATTTTGTTTAATTATTGATAGACAATTTAAGGACGCGGTATTAAGTATCTGTAAAAATAATGACATAGATAGTTGGGAAATTGGAAAGATAGTTCGAAAAAATGATTCAACAATTAGTAAATTTTTGCCAGAAATTTTAACTTAAATTTTTTTTATCTTTTTTAAATCAGTTTTAAAAAATTTTTTTTTATACCCAAATGAAAAAGTAAGGTGTAATATAATAAAATTACCGCCGAATTATATCGGAAGTTTAAGTATTAAGATTTAACCTTTATTCAATGCCCTTTGCAAATAATCAAAGAATTACACGTAGACGTAGTTCAGCTGGCCCTACACCTCCAAAAAGACCAATAGGGAATAATTCTGAATCAATTGGTAGACAGGCTCAAGGCCCAAGACCAACTTTCTTGACACTAAGGGATCATGGGAAAGTTTTTGTCGCTGATTTACCTAATTTGTCTGATGGTCAATTAGCGCATATTAGTAAAGAGGCTAATGAAGTTTTAAATAGTTTGGAAAAAAGACTTAGCGATCTTGAAAAGGAACCTAATGTTAGTAATCCTGAAAACGATACGCTGATAAAAGCTTCTACTAAAAGAGATGTCACACTTAGGTTTATTAAATCAATAGAAGAAGAACAAGAACAAAGAAAGAATAATCCCGCTTTACGTGATGCTGCCTCTGAATCGTTACCGAGAACTTTTCTTGAGGTTGCTAGACATAGATTGCCTGGAGCAACTTTTGATTCTCTACTTCGAGAGGCGCTTGAAGCTTGTGCAGTTGATGAGAGTACTGAAGAAAATCAAGTTATTGATGAGCCCAAAGAAACTGTAAAAATTATGGATATACCCTCTTCCAACACAAATGCTTCACTTGTTGTTAATATCGATTCAAGTGATAATTCCAAGAATGACTCTATTTGATTCAACAGAAGAGTTAATAAGTTTTAAAGACCAAAATAATTTAAAAATTAATCCTTCTTCAGAGAAATCTCCCATTTTATGTAATCATTGCAAAAGGACTGCATCAAATGGTGTTAGATGTTTAGGAATGTGTGTAGCAGATAATGATTACTAAAATAATTCAAATTTATATATAAATAATTTGATGAAAATAATTAATAAATCTATTTAATTTTATTTATTAATGTAAATAAGGTATTATTTATTAATAATAAAGAAAAGATTATTTCTCTATATATCAATAGTTAATTGAAACTTTATACCCTTTATTTGAAATTGAAGTTCTTCGAAAACTTCATAATTAAATGCTTAAAAAAATTAAATAAGGCGGCACCCAGATTCGAACTGGGGATAAAGGATTTGCAATCCTCTGCCTTACCACTTGGCCATGCCGCCGAAAAAGATTTGATTGAGTCTTTATATGATCTTAACAGTAAGGTGTCTCATTCCCTATTGTTTATTTGCAATGGTCATGGAGAAGATATAATCGCATCGGAAATAATAAAAAGATTACTAAAAAAAATAAAAAATAAAAATATCGAAGTTTTGCCGTTAGTAGGAAATGGAGATATATTTAATTCCATAAAATCAAAGAATTTTCGTAAAATAGGATATTTAAAAGAGCTGCCTAGTGGAGGTTTTAGTAATCAAAGTCTGAAGGGATTTGTGCTTGATTTGTTTGCAGGATTTTTAATCGATAATTTAAGAAATTTTCTACTTGTAAAACAGAAGTCAAAACATAACTGCAAAATTATCGCAGTAGGCGATTTCTTGCCATTACTTTACGCTTGGAGTTCAGATTGCGAATTTAGTTTCATTGGAACTCCCAAAAGTGATCATACTTGGAGTAGTGGTCCAGGGTGGGATTTAAGCGATTTTTATCATAAGTTGAAAGGTTCTGAATGGGATCCATGGGAAATGTTTTTAATGAGATCTCCAAGATGCAAAAATTTAATTATGAGAGATAAAATTACAGCTAATAATTTGAATAGAAAAAATATTGATGCAAAATACTTGGGTAATCCAATGATGGATTTTGTTAATTTAACAAACGAGAAAATATCAAATATTATTTCTTTTAAAAGGATTATTTTATTAGTTGGAAGTAGATACCCTGAAGCTCTTAAAAATCTTGATAATTTTCTTAATTGTTTGCAAGATTTTAGTTTAACAAAGGATTTGGTAATACTCTTGCCTTTGAGCATTAATGCGAATGTGATTCAAATTCAAAGTTATTTAAATAAATATGGTTTTATAAAACAGAATAAAGTTAAATTTCTAATTGATGAAGATTCAGTATGGAAAAAGAAAGATCAATATGTAGTGATTGGAAAAGGGAAATTCAAGTCATGGGCCAATATGGCAGAAATTGGCTTGTCTAATGCAGGAACTGCTACAGAGCAAATTGCTGGCCTTGGTATTCCATCTCTTTCTCTGCCAGGATCTGGACCACAATTTACAAAATCATTTGCAAAAAGGCAATCAAGATTATTGGGAGGTAGTGTTTTAGTTTGCAAAAACAAAAAAATTCTTTTAAAACGTTTAGGTTTACTTTTGAAAGGGAAAGTTGATAGGTTAGAACAAGCAAAAATTGGAAAAAAAAGAATGGGGGAATCCGGAGCAAGTAAGAAAATCGTAGATGCCATAAACCTTCATTTGTTATCTTAGTAAATGGCACTGGCTTATTAATTATTAATTCTTTTATGTATTCAATAAATGATCGGCAATATCTAAAAATTTGTGCAGAGATTGCAAAACTTATGAGTATAAGCTTATCTTCTGCTAAGAAGAAAGTTGAAATTCAAATTGCAAAAGAAGGCTCCAAAACTATTCAAGAAAAAATACAAGTTGCGCAAAATGTCTTAAAAATTTGTGAAAAAAATGATGGAGATAAATTAAGTTCTTCAAGAATACTCGATAAGCTTATGGAAACTCTTGATGGTGAAGATAATTTTTTAACTGAAGATTGATTCTTAATGTTCAAATATATTTGCAAATTTAAGTATGTCTAAATCAGCATGTACAGAAACTGCTTCGAAACATTTTTTAGCTAATTCATATCTATTCTCTCTTTCTAAGATAACTTTTAATTTATGCATAGCTTCAATTAAATATCTAACATCATTTGCTGCATAATCTAATTGATTTTTTGTTAAATCTTCTTTGCTACCCCAATCACTACTTTGCGAGCTTTTGTCCAGTTCTATACCTAACAATTCATTAATTAAATCCTTTAAACCATGTTTATTTGTATAAGTTCTTGCCAACTTACTAGCAATTTTTGTACAAAAAATATTTTTTGTATTAATTTCAAGATTGCATTTTAGAGATGCTACATCAAATCTCGCATAGTGGAATATTTTAGTAATTTTTTCATCTTCAAGAAGTGCTTTTAAATGAGGTGAAGAAGATGTATTAAGTTCGATTTTTATACAGGATGTTCTTTTAAATTCATTGCATATTTGTATTAAACAGAGTCTATCTCTTCCATGAATTAAACCCATTGCTTCTGTGTCAATAGCTAGATAGGATGATTTTTTATAAAGATTATATAAATCTGCTGTTAAATCGCTATGTAGAAGATCAATATTTTTATTTTCAATTGTCATTTTTAATAAGTATTTAAAGAAATTTAAGATTTAGAATATTTTTAGGATTGTATTTAATTAAGAATTTTTATCTATTAGCAATATTTTACAGAACAATTATAAAAAATTATAATATGATGTAACTTTAATTTTTATTCTTGATTTACTAGAGAAAATTTATTTAATGTCCTATTCCTTAAATTCAACATTATTGCTGACAATTCTCTTGGCCATAGGATTATTTTTTTTTCTTAGGGCTTCTAGTAAAGATAGAACTACCATCGTTGAAATTTCATCTTCTCAGAAGCCAGTTAAGGTTTTAAATGGTTTATGTGAATGGCTTAATTTGAGGGGATGGAAGCAAACAGGAGGAGATTTTGAACAAAAAATTTTAATATTCAAGGGTCAAGTTGTCTCTAGTAAATTTTTAGCAATTTTTTTAGGTTTTCTTGGTGGTTTTGGTTCTTGTGCTTTAGGATTAGTGATTATTCAAATATATCCTGACTTAGGTTGGTGGCCTATTCTTTTGGGATTAATTGGTGGCCCTTTGTCTGGAATTGTTTATTTTAAAAAATCCGCAAGAGAGGAGAAATTTGAATTAAGGTTGATTAACGAAAATGAAAATGATTCAACTTTCATGAGATTAAGAGCGCACAGAGATGAATTAATTTCTCTAGAAAATGAACTTGGAGAAAAACTTCAATTGGAAAGTGACGGTTCTTTATTTAAAACACCTATTTAAGATACTTAAAAAAGTTATTCGATAATTTTTAATCAAAGATATTATTCTCTATACAGAATTTTTCTAACTCTTTATCATTCAACCAATCTTGGGGTTTTGTAAAAATTGATGTGAGAAATTCCTCTCGAGAACCTTTTTTAGCTTTATATCCATATTCCCATCTTGCTAAAGGGGGTAAGGACATCAAAATAGATTCAGTTCTGCCGTTTGTTTGTAGTCCAAAAATCGTCCCTCTATCCCAAACCAAATTGAATTCGACGTATCTACCTCTTCGGTATAGCTGGAATTCTCTTTCTTTAGATGTATATGTTTGAGTAGCTCTGTTTTCAATAATGGGCAAATATGAAGGGAGGAATGCCTGCCCACAGTTTTTCGCTAAAGAAAATAAATTATCCCAATTTAAATGAGATTTACCAATATTTTGTGAAGCTTTTGATGCCTCTCCATTTTGATTATTTCCCCTATAAATGTTGCCTGATCCATCTTGATAATCATAAAAAATACCTCCTATACCTCTAGATTCATTTCTATGCTTCAAGAAGAAATATTCATCACACCATGGTTTGAAAACTTTATGCAAATCTTTATCAATTTTCTCACAAGCTTTTTTATGTTCGTTATGAAAATTCCTAACATCAGAAAGATAAGGATAAAAAGGGGTTAAGTCTGTCCCTCCCCCAAACCACCAAACAGGACCAGCTTCGAAATATCGATAATTTAGATGAACTGTAGGAATATAGGGATTCTTAGGATGCAACACCATAGAAGTTCCCGTAGCAAACCATTCATGACCTTTTGCTTCGGGCCTTTGAGAGATTATAGATTGAGGTAATTCTTTTCCCTGTACTTCAGAGAAATTAACTCCTGCTTGCTCAAAAATAGAACCATTTTTTAATACTCTTGATCTTCCACCACCACCTTCGTCTCTTAGCCAGGATTCTTCTATAAATTTCCCTTTGCCATCTATATTTTCAAGCCCTGAACAAATATTGTCTTGTAGAGTTAATAAGAGATTTTTAGTCTTTTCTCTTGAGTTTTTAGGAGGTTCTCTGAACATGTAATTAGTAAATCTTGAAGAAAAAATTTTTGGTTAATTAAGAGTTTCCCTTTATAATTTCTCTTAGGGGGTCCTTATTGCCTATTATTTGATAGTTCGACATAGTTCTTAATCTTTTAAACAGTCGACTACCTTGTCAAAATATTTAAAAATTTAATGACCACAATAGAAGATGCGAATTTTGCTTTACAAAAAGTTCTAGATGCTGGATCACAGAAAAATGTAATTGAATTAGCTTGGATTAAAAACGTAAGAGTAACTATACCGAGAGTAATCGTAACATTATCATTACCATCATTTGCAAATTCTCAGAGAGATAGAATTGTAAAAGAGGTTAGAAAAGTATTACTGGATTTTGAAGATATTGATGATGTTCAAATAGAGATAGATAATAATCCTTCCAAAACGGAATCTAAAACTCAAAGTAATGCTCCTGAATTGCAGAAGATTGATGGAATTCAACATATCATAGCTGTTAGTAGTGGTAAAGGTGGAGTTGGAAAAAGTACCATCGCAGTTAATCTAGCTTGTTCTCTAGCTAAATTAGGTTTAAAAACTGGTTTGCTGGATGCTGATATATATGGACCTAATACTCCTTCAATGATGGGGGTTGCTGAACAGAATCCAAATGTTACAGAAGGAAGTGGCAGTGAACAAAGATTAATACCAATAAATAAATATGGAATTTCTTTGGTATCAATGGGTTTCCTCATAGAAGAAGGTCAGCCAGTTATATGGAGGGGACCAATGCTCAATAGCATTATCCGACAATTTTTGTACCAAGTTGAATGGAATTATCTTGATTTTTTGGTTATTGACTTGCCTCCAGGAACAGGAGATGCTCAAATATCCCTTTCTCAATCTGTTCCTATTTCTGGAGCTATTGTTGTCACTACTCCTCAACAAGTATCTTTGCAAGATGCAAGGAGGGGATTAGCAATGTTTAAACAACTTGGAGTGCGTTTACTTGGAATTGTAGAAAATATGTCAGTATTTATTCCGCCAGATATGCCAAGTAAAAAATATGAAATTTTTGGTAAAGGTGGTGGACAAACATTAGCTAAAGAAAATGATTTACCATTATTAGCCCAAATTCCTATTGAAATCCCACTCGTTGATGAAAGCAATAAAGGTGTACCAATCTCAATAAGCCAGCCCAATAAAGAAAGTTCTATTGCATTTAGTAATTTAGCTCAATTAATTAAGAATCAATTTGTTAATAGATAATTGATGCTTAGGAGAATTTCTTTATTAAATAAGAGAAGATTTTTACCAAAAAAAGACAACTTTAATAGAGGTTTTTTATTTTCTCCATTGCTTATAATACCCCTTTTTTTAGTGATTATTTCGGGTTTATTAATAAAAAGTATTCAGGGTCAATTCTTAATATCAAATTATTCAGGTCATATCCTGACTGGTTTTTTAGGTTATTTTTTAGCATTTTTTATTTCTTATATACCGTTAGAGAGACTTAGAAAGTATTTGGTCCCATTCTATTTAGGTACTTTAATATCCTTGTTACTTATTTATTTTTTTGGGATCTCAGTTTCTGGAGCTCAAAGATGGTTAAATCTGGGGATCTTTTCTTTTCAACCTTCAGAAGTAGCTAAGCTAAGTACTGTATTAACTCTTGCTTTAGTACTCGACAAAAAAATAATTTTAACAATTAGAGATTTATTATTGCCCTTATTAGTAGTAATTATTCCTTGGTTATTAATTTTCTTTCAGCCGGACTTAGGTACCTCTTTAGTTTTACTTGTTTTAACAGGTGTTATGCTGTATTGGGCGCAAATGCCCATAGAGTGGATTTTGATATTAGTGTTTTGTCTTGTCACTTCTATATTATATTTAACCTTACCAACTCTTCTTATTTTCTGGATTCCATTAATAGGATATCTTGCTTATAGATCTTCGAAAAAGAAAATTATTTTTTCTGCTATCGTTATTTCGTTCCATTTATTAGTGGCAAAATTGACACCAATCTTATGGCAATATGGCTTAAAAGAATATCAAAAAGATAGATTAATTTTATTTTTAGATCCGAATAGAGATCCATTAGGTGGTGGATATCATTTGATACAGAGTCAAATTGCAATTGGTTCTGGAGGATTATTTGGGACTGGTTTGCTAAAAGGTAAGCTGACTAATTTGCAATTTATACCAGAACAGCATACTGATTTTATATTCAGTGCTTTAGGCGAAGAATTGGGTTTTGTGGGGTGCATAATAGTTTTATTATTGTTCTTTTTTTTGATTAAAAAACTTATTAATACTGCAACAATTGCTAGGACTAACTTTGAATCTCTGATTGTTATTGGAATAGCCTCAACTTTTTTATTCCAAATAATTATTAACTTATTTATGACTATTGGATTAGGACCAGTTACTGGAATTCCCCTTCCTTTTATGAGCTATGGTCGAACGTCATTGGTGACTAATTTTATATCTATTGGATTTGTTTTATCTATATTGAAACGTTCTAGATCACTAAGAAGTTGATGAAATCAAAAATAACTATAAAAAAAATTCAGGATCTTTTGATTAAAGGAGTTCAAACTATATATGTAGATAATGATACATCTAGAAGAATGTGGTGGGCTTCTTTAGAAGTTATTCAAAAAGATTTTTTATCTCAGAATTATAAACAAGGGGGGATTTGGGTTGCATCTCCTTTGCCAGCTTTTAATGATAAAAAATTTTTAAATCAACTTCATGGATGGCTTTGGTCTCCGGAGGGGTTTCCATACTTTCAAAATGATAATGCAGGTTTTTTACCCGTGAATAATTCAGACAAGATAAAAAAAGATTTTGATTTAGTTAGTAATTATAAAGTATTAAATCTTTGTCAAGAAGACGGTTATGAACCTTTTTTGATGATAATCACTCCAAATTTTCAATGCATATTATCTATTGTTGGAGAAAAAGATAAGAAAATTCTGCTAATGAAGAGTGATGAAGAAAGTCTAAAACTTTCAATTGAACTAATGCATTCAAAATTAAATCAAGAAAATTATGAGGAAGGTGTAAAATTTCGTAATGCAATAAATAATTTAGGTAACCTTAATATTAATAATGAATTTCAACAATTATTTTGGCCAATATTATCGACAAAATTAGCAAGCTTTGCGCCAAACCATAATATAAAGAACTCTATAAAAAACGATGAAAAAAATGTGCAATTAACTGAAGCAAAATTATTACGTGCAATATCTCATGAAGTAAGAACGCCCTTGACAACAATAAGAACCCTCATAAGTTCTACTTTAAAGAAATATAAAATGGACGAATCAATGAAAAATCGATTAATTCAAATAGATAATGAATGTAATGAACAAATTGATAGGTTTGGTTTGATCTTTAATGCAGCAGAATTAGTGAGTAAAGAAGTTCCGTCATTAAATAACTTGGCAAAAATTAATTTAGCCGAAATTTTTAAAAAGCTTGCTCCTTTATGGAATAAACAATTAAATCGACGTGGGATTTCTTTAAAGATTGATATTCCCAATCAACTGCCGCAAATTTTAAGTGATTCTGAAAAATTAGAATTAATGTTAAGTGGATTAATTGATAAAAATACTAGAGGATTAAAAGAAGGTAGTACATTAATTTTAGAATTAAGACCAGCTGGTCAAAAACTTAAACTTCAATTGAAAATACAAAAATTAGAAAGTAATCAAAAAGAAACCCTAAAAAAAGATAACGGTTCTGATATTGGTCCTGTTTTAAATTGGAATCCTCAAACGGGTAGTTTACAACTTAGTCAAAATGCTACTCAAAAGTTGTTAGCTAGTTTAGGAGGGCATGTCACAAAAAGGCGTGATACAGGTTTGACAGTATTTTTTCCGATTTCAGATTCAAAATAAAATGAGAAATTAGTTTTCCATATATTAAATAATGTAGAAAATTTTCTTTACATTTAGATTTTTGCAAAATATGAATGCTAATTTCTTATTAGAAATAACTTAAAATCAAGGATGACTGAAACTTTAGTTGGTCAATTTCCAAAGCATATAGGAAGTACTGGGGGTTTATTAAACTCAGCAGAAACCGAAGAAAAATATGCAATTGTATGGAAAAGTTCCAATGAACAAGCATTTGAATTGCCCACTGGTGGAGCGGCTATAATGCATGAAGGTGATAATTTAATGTACTTTGCAAGAAAAGAACAATGCCTTGCATTAGGGACACAATTAAGAGCCTTCAAACCAAGAATTGAAGATTTTAAAATCTACCGAATTTTCCCAGGTGGTGACATTGAATTTTTACACCCCAAAGATGGTGTTTTCCCTGAAAAAGTAAATGAAGGCAGAGAGAAAGTAGGTCATAATCCTAGAAGAATAGGTGAGAATCCTAATCCAGCTGGTTTGAAATTTACAACTAAGAATACTTTTGATTAACTTCCTTAAAGTTGATATAAAAGAAGAAAATAATTATAATTTGGGCTGACATTATTAATATGATCAGCTCACAAAAAGATCGTTTTTTAAAGGCTTACAAAGAAGGTAAAAATTTTATACCTATAGTTGAAACTTGGCCAGCAGATTTAGAAACTCCATTATCGACTTGGTTAAAATTATCTTCAAAAGATTCCCATGGTGTTTTTCTTGAATCTGTTGAAGGTGGGGAGAATTTGGGTAGGTGGAGTATTGTTGCAACTAAACCTCTTTGGGAAGCCGTTTGTTATGGAGAAGAAATAGTCAAGACTTGGAATAATGGCAAAACAGAAACACATAAAGGTGATCCTTTTGATATTTTGAGAAGTTGGACAAATGAATATAAGTCAACCATGCTTGATGACTTACCATCAATTGGACAGTTATATGGCTCTTGGGGTTATGAATTAATAAATCGAATAGAACCAAGCGTTCCAATAAATGAGTTACCAGAAAATGATATTCCTTATGGTTCTTGGATGTTTTTTGATCAGTTAGTTGTTTTTGATCAAATAAAAAGATGTATCACTTCGGTGGTTTATGCAGATACAACTTCTTCAAAAGAGTGCGCAATTGAAGAGTTGTATCTAAACTCAATTTCTAAAATCAAGAAAACTAGAAATTTAATGAGAGTTCCTCTAAAAGAAAATGATTTTTTAGATTGGAACGAAAATGAGGATTTGAATTTAGATCTAGAAAGTAATTGGGAGAAAAAAGATTTTGAGGATGCAGTTCTCTCTGCAAAAGAATACATAAGAAAGGGAGATATCTTCCAAATAGTTATTAGTCAGAGATTCCAAACTCAAGTCAAGAATGATCCCTTTAATTTATATAGAAGTTTGAGGATGGTTAATCCATCTCCATACATGTCATTTTTTGATTTTGGCTCATGGTATCTGATAGGTTCAAGTCCTGAAGTAATGGTTAAAGCAGAAAAAAACAAAAATAGTCAGATTGTTGCAAGCTTAAGACCAATAGCTGGAACTAGACCAAGAGGTATTGATAATCAGCAAGACTTGGAATTAGAAAAGGATTTATTAAAAGATCCAAAAGAGATAGCTGAGCATGTAATGCTAATTGATCTTGGGAGAAATGATCTTGGAAGAGTTTGTGAAATTGGTACTGTAAAGGTCAAGGATTTAATGGTTATTGAGAAATATTCACATGTTATGCATATAGTCAGTCAAGTTGAGGGAATCTTAAAAAACAATGCTGATGTATGGGATTTGCTTAAAGCATCCTTTCCCGCTGGGACAGTAACTGGCGCTCCAAAAATAAGAGCTATGCAATTGATTAAGCACTTTGAAAAAGATGCTAGAGGACCTTATGCTGGTGTATACGGATCTATTGATATTAATGGCGCATTAAATACGGCGATTACAATAAGAACTATGATAGTTAAACCCTCAATAGATGGGAAATATGATGTTTCAGTGCAGGCAGGAGCTGGAATAGTTGCTGATTCTTTTCCTGAAAATGAATATCAAGAGACAATAAATAAAGCAAAGGGGATACTAAAAGCATTAGCCTGTTTACATAAATAAATGAGTAAAAATAATCTTTATAAGGGTTTTGAAGTGGAACTTTTTACAGGTTCTTTAAATTCTCATATTGGGGTTTCGGATGAAATTGAGAAAATATTTCCTGATTTTGTGAAAGAGCCAGATAACAGAAACGTAGAATACATAACAACACCTGAAAAAGATTACGGTTCTTTATATGAGAAATTAATAATTCCAAGAAAAAAGTTAAGACGATGGTTAAACAAAAAAGAGTTAACAATCATTCCTTCATCCACTCTTTGTTTTAAACACGATATTCAATTTCAAAGATCTGATATTAATAATCTTTATCATCAATTTATACAAGATAATTATGGTACCGCCATAGCAACATCAAGTGTACATATAAACGTAGGAATAGATGATTTAGATAAGCTTTTTGCGGCTATTAGACTTATAAGATCTGAGGCTGCTTTATATTTATCCCTAAGTGCTAGTTCACCTTTTTTAAATAATGAAATTACGGAGAATCACTCTCAGAGATGGATGCAGTTTCCTAAAACTCCAATTAAGGTGCCTTTTTTTGTAAATCATGATTCTTATATCTCCTGGATAGAGGAAAATATAGCTAATAAAAATATGCAAAATATCAGGCATTTTTGGTCTTCAATTCGACCAAATGGTCCCCAAAGACCTTTAATTCTTGATCGTTTGGAATTAAGAATTTGTGATTTTGTTCACGATGTTAATCTGCTTTTAGCGATAACGGCCATGATAGAACTAAGGATTTTAAATCTTTTTGAAAATATAAATACCTTAGATCCTTTAAATGCCAGTATTTTTTCTATGCATGAATTATCAGAAATATGTGATCAAAATGAAATAAATGCTGCTAAAGATAGTCTGAATTCAGAGTTGATTCACTGGCAAGATGGCAAAAAAGTTATTTGTAGAGAATGGATTCAAAACTTATTGTCAGATTTATCATCTACAGCAGAAAATTTTGGTATGAAACATCTTTTGAACCCTATCTATCAAGTTCTTGAAGAAGGCAATCAATCTATGAAATGGATAAATCAATATGAAAAAGGTCTTTCTATTGAGGAGATAATGAAAATTTCTATCGAAGATATGATTAGGAGTGAGGACTATAATGTTTGATTATTTAAATAAACTTTGATCTGAACAATTTCACTTGTGACATAATGATTATATGGAATCTTTTCGACAGATAAAAAATAAGAACGTGGATCTTATCAGTAACAATGATCCACTTGATAAAAATC
Organism: uncultured Prochlorococcus sp.; assembly: GCA_902572595.1. Taxonomy (GTDB): domain Bacteria; phylum Cyanobacteriota; class Cyanobacteriia; order PCC-6307; family Cyanobiaceae; genus Prochlorococcus_A. The sequence continues at coordinate 38,613 of CACGGL010000002.1, read as the reverse complement.
GTCTTTTAATAGAAGATCTCTGGGAATCTGTGCTCAGAGAAGAATGCCCAGATGATCAAGCAGAGAGATTAATACAACTCAAAGAATTAAGTTATTCAAAACAAATTGAAGGTGATAGTTCAAAAACTTTTAAAAATGAAATAGTTGATATAGTAAATTCTATGGATTTAGCTGAATCCATAGCAGCAGCAAGGGCGTTTTCGTTGTATTTTCAACTCGTAAATATTTTGGAACAAAGAGTTGAGGAAGATAGATATATTCAAAGCTTTACAAATAAGGATGTACAAAAATCGCCCGATAATCTTGATCCTTTTGCTCCAGCATTGGCTAGGCAAAATGCGCCAGTAACTTTTAGAGAATTGTTTTACAGGTTGAGGAAATTAAATGTACCACCAGGGAAATTAGAAGAGTTATTGCAGGAAATGGATATCCGTTTGGTTTTTACTGCACATCCGACTGAGATAGTAAGACATACGATTAGACATAAGCAAACTAGAGTGGCAAATTTGTTAAAAAAAATACAGATTGAGCAATTTCTAACAAAAGAAGAAAAAAATTCTCTAAAAACCCAATTAAAAGAGGAAGTAAGACTTTGGTGGAGAACAGATGAATTGCATCAATTTAAACCTTCAGTTTTAGACGAAGTAGATTATGCCTTGCATTATTTTCAGCAAGTTTTATTTAATGCAATGCCTCAATTGAGGGGCAGGATCACTGAAGCACTCACCGAAAATTATCCAGATGTTCAGTTACCCTCTGAATCTTTTTGTAACTTCGGTTCTTGGGTAGGCTCCGATAGGGATGGTAATCCATCGGTCACACCTGACATAACATGGAGAACTGCTTGCTATCAAAGGCAATTGATGTTGGAGAGATATATTATTGCGACATCTAATCTAAGAGATCAGTTAAGTGTCTCGATGCAATGGAGTCAAGTTAGTTCTTCTCTATTAGAGTCACTTGAAATGGACAGGGTTAAGTTCCCAGAAATCTATGAGGCTAGGGCTACAAGGTATAGATCAGAACCTTATAGATTGAAATTAAGTTATATTTTAGAAAAATTAAGGTTAACACAAGAAAGAAATAGTTTATTAGCTGATAATGGGTGGAAATTTGACTTAGAGGGAGAAATTGATAACAAAAATCTTGATAAAGTTGAAAACTTATATTACAAGTCAGTCAACGAATTTACTTATGATCTCGAATTAATCAAAAATAGCCTGATTAGTACAGATTTAACTTGCGAGACTGTAAACACCTTACTTACTCAGGTTCATATTTTTGGATTTTCTTTGGCAAGTTTAGATATTCGTCAAGAGAGCACAAGGCATAGTGATGCTATACAAGAGCTTACAAATTATCTTGATTTATCTGTGCAATATGACCAAATGTCTGAGGATGAGAAAATTAAATGGCTTATAGATGAATTAAATACAAAAAGGCCTCTAATTCCATCTGACGTTAAATGGACACAAACTACAGAGGAAACCTTTTCAGTTTTTAAAATGGTTAAGAGACTACAGCAAGAATTTGGAAGTCGCATTTGTCATTCTTATGTAATTTCAATGAGTCATAGTGCCTCTGATTTGCTTGAAGTTCTATTACTGGCAAAGGAAATGGGACTTCTTGATCAAAGTTCACAAAAGTCAAAATTATTAGTTGTTCCTCTTTTTGAAACTGTTGAAGACCTTAAAAGAGCTCCAGAAGTAATGGAAAAGTTGTTTAAATTAGATTTCTACAGATCATTATTGCCAAAAGTAGGAGAATCTTTTAAGCCTCTGCAAGAATTAATGCTTGGATATTCTGATAGCAATAAAGATTCGGGGTTTGTTTCTAGTAATTGGGAAATTCATAGAGCTCAAATAGCTCTTCAAAATCTTTCAAGTAGAAATAACATATTGCTAAGACTTTTTCATGGAAGAGGTGGTTCTGTAGGAAGAGGAGGAGGACCAGCCTATCAGGCAATATTGGCTCAACCAAGCGGTACTTTAAAAGGAAGAATAAAAATAACAGAACAAGGCGAAGTTTTAGCTTCAAAATATAGTCTTCCGGAACTGGCTTTGTACAATCTAGAGACTGTCACTACAGCGGTAATTCAAAATAGTTTGGTAAATAATAGACTTGATGCTACTCCAGAATGGAATCAATTAATGTCTAGGTTGGCAGAAACATCAAGGTCTCATTACAGAAAATTAGTGCATGAGAATCCTGATTTGTTAAATTTCTTTCAAGAAGTCACTCCAATAGAAGAAATAAGTAAATTACAGATATCTAGTAGGCCTGCTAGAAGAAAAAAAGGTGCAAAAGATTTATCAAGTTTAAGAGCTATTCCATGGGTCTTTGGTTGGACACAAAGTAGATTTCTTTTGCCAAGTTGGTTTGGAGTAGGCACTGCTTTATCGTCTGAATTAGATGCAGATCCACAACAAATTGAACTACTAAGAGTTCTGCATCAAAGATGGCCATTTTTTAGGATGCTTATATCTAAAGTAGAAATGACATTATCTAAAGTGGATTTGGAAGTTGCTAGATATTATGTTGATACTCTTGGAAGTAAAGAAAATAAAGATTCTTTTGATGATATTTTTGAAGTAATTTCTAAAGAATATAATCTTACAAAATCTTTAATACTTCAAATTACTGGTAAAAATAAGCTCCTCGAATCTGATAAAGATCTGAGATCATCAGTAAGCTTGAGAAATAAGACAATCATTCCATTAGGGTTTTTGCAGGTTTCACTTTTAAGAAGACTTAGAGATCAGACAAGACAACCCCCAATAAGCGAATTTATTATTGATAAAGATGAATCTAGAAGAGCTTACAGTAGAAGTGAACTATTGAGGGGGGCACTTTTAACTATTAATGGGATAGCAGCTGGCATGAGAAATACGGGTTGATAATTGCAATATTTTTCTAAAAAAAAACTTGTTCTTCCAGAAGGTTATTTCGTTAACTCTTCGCAAATCCCTTTAGCTAAAGAAGTTAACAAACTTTTGGCAAATTGTGGTTGTGAGACATTTCCAATAAAACCTCTTTCTGAGGCTATTCAGAAAAGTAATTTCTTTTTTACTATACAGAGTGAATTAAAAAATAAATTATATGGCTTTGTAAGGGTAACGTCTGACAAGGGATTGAATGCTAATTTGTGGAATTTAAGTGCATTGCAAGGAAATAATCAGCAACTTTATTATTCAATATTGCTTCAAGTAACCCTTGATAAAATAAATAGAGAAATGCCTGGATGTAGTATTTCTGTACAGGCCCCAGTATCTTCGTTTTTAAGTTTAGAAGAAAATGGATTCATATTAGATCCAAATGGAATAAGAGTTATGGGATATAAACTTTAAAAATGATGTTACGAGCATGGAGGGATTCGAACCCCCGACTCTCAGAACCGGAATCTGATGCTCTATCCAACTGAGCTACATGCCCTTTAATTTTTCAATTTCTTTAAAGAAAATCTAAATATTTTAAACTTAGCTAATTTAATTAATGAATGCACAAAAAAAATTTTTTTAAATAAATTAAAAATTAAAAATTTTCGGAACCATAAAAGTTTTGAAATTGATTTAAAAGAGCAAAGAACAATTGTTCTTGGCTGTAACGGTATTGGCAAGTCAAATTTACTTGAATCGGTTGAATTTTTAAGTCAATTGAAATCTAATAGAGCATTAAGCGATAAAGATTTAATAGAAAATGACAGTGATATGGCTTTAGTCATAGGGCAGATAAATTTTAAGGACGATTTAAAGTTAAATTTATTCCGAAAAGGCCCAAAAAAAATTTACGTCAATGAATCAATCTTGAAAAAACAGAGTGAAATTAAGAATTATATTCGGAGTGTATGTTTCTGCTCTAATGATATAGATATTGTTAGGAGTGAACCAAGCTATCGAAGAACATGGATTGACAAAGTCGTATCTCAGCTTGAACCAGTATATTTAGATCTTATGAGTAGATTTAATAGGCTTTTAAAGCAAAGAAGTCATTTTTGGCGTTCGGAAAGTTTCTTAAAACCCCAATCTTCAGATATTATTGAAAGCTTTGATATTCAGATGTCCATAATAAGTACAAGAATTTTTAGGCGTAGACGAAGGGCTTTATTAAAAATAAAACCATATGTTGAATATTGGCACAATCATTTAAGTAAATCTAAAGAGCAAATAGATATAAATTATCTTTCTGGGATACAAAATATAAGTCCAGAAGAAGAAGAAGAAGAAGTTATTAGTAAAAAAATAGTAGAACAACTTTTAAATCAGCGTTCATTAGAAGCATTGACTGGTAAATGTAATTTTGGACCTCATCGTGATGATGTTGAGTTTCTAATCAATAATGTTTCAGTAAGAAAATATGGTTCGTCAGGACAGCAAAGGACTTTTATCTTGGCTTTAAAGATGGCTGAACTCGATTTATTAACTAAAACATTAAATGTCCCTCCAATACTTATATTAGATGATGTCTTGGCAGAATTAGATTTAACCAGGCAAAATTTGTTATTAAATTCTGTTGGCAAAAATAGTCAATGTTTTATAAGTGCGACACATTTAGATAAATTTAATCAGTCTTTCTTAGGGTCTTCACAAATGATTCACTTATAATTTCAAAAAGGGATGATTTTTAGCTAATCTTAATTTTATATAAATTTCTTAAATGGAAATCTACAAAAAAAGTCAAATTTTAAGTTCGTTAAGTGATGAGGAAAAATTAAGTCATCAAAGTAAACACCTTTTGTTGGAACTTTATAGATGCGATCGCGAAAAATTAAATGATGAATCTTTTTTGCGCTGTATTTTAAATAGAGCTGCTAAATTGGCAAATGCAACAGTTCTTAATTTGATAAGTAATAAATTTGAACCTCAAGGAGTTACGGCGATTGCACTACTGGCTGAATCTCATATTTCAATACATACTTGGCCTGAATCTAATTATTCTGCAGTCGATATTTTTACATGTGGTCAAAATATGATGCCTGAAATAGCTAGTCAATATTTAATTGAATCTTTGATGGCTAAAGAACATTCTTTGCGTGTCATTGAGCGAAATCCACCTCAAGCAGTTCCTAAACAGATCAGGACGGTTGTTTAACAATATTACCTATTTAATTTTCCGCTTATTAGTCCTTCAAGATCTAAACTTGTGCAATTAAATCCTAAATTAGAAAAATATTTAACTAACTCACTAAAATTATATTTGTTAAAAAAATTCTTTAATTCATGTTGAGGGATTTCTATTCTTGCAGTTGAGCCTTGGCATCGAACTCTAACCTCCGATAATCCACCTTCTTTAAGGTATTCTTCTGCTTTCTCAACCATTTTTAGCCTCTCATTAGTTATTTCATGGCCATAAGGAAACCTTGATGATAAGCAAGGTTGAGCAGGTTTATCCCACCAAGGAAAACCTAATGCTCTTGATATATCCCTAATGTCTTGCTTTGAGAATTTGAATTTTGCAAGGGGAGAGACAACTCCTGCTTGTTTTGAGGCTTGTATACCTGGTCTGTAATCTTTGAGATCATCTAGATTGACTCCATCTAAAACAATCTTGTAATTAAGTTTTTTTGAGAGGTAGGTTGTATGTTTATGAAGCTCTTTTTTGCATGCAAAGCACCTATCCATAGGATTTTTACTGTAACTTGATTGTTCTAATTCTGATGTTTTAATTTCTAAATGCTTTACTCCGATCCATTTTGCTTGACTTCTTGCTTCTTCACGAAGAGTATTGGCTAATGCAGGAGAAATTCCAGTTATTGCAATAGCTTTACTACCTAATTGTTCGAATGCTAATGATGCTACTAATGTACTGTCAACTCCTCCGGAATAAGCAATACAAGCACTATCAAGATTTTTAAAGTAACTTCTAATTGTATAAAGCTTTTCACTTTGCTCATCAGAGAGAATTTCTAGTTGATGGAACATGCTAATTACTTTAAAATTCAAATTACCTATAGATAGGTTGAATTTATTATTAAATATTTAATAATATTATTATTCATATCTTAGATTAAATTCACTAATTTTGTTCAATTGACAAATACGAGTAGAAATAGAGGAATTGGTATTGTCACAGCAAGTGACAGTCAAGAAAGATCAAAAGGTCAATTACATATCTATGATGGGGAGGGTAAAGGAAAAAGCCAAGCTGCATTGGGAGTAGTTCTCAGGACAATAGGATTAGGAATATGCGAAAAAAGACAGTCAAGAGTTTTACTTCTAAGATTTTTAAAAGGCCCTGAGAGGCCGTATGACGAGGATTCAGCTATAGAGGCTTTGCAAAGAGGATTCCCACATCTGATTGACCATGTGAGGACAGGAAGATCTGAATTCTTTACTGCTGACCAAGTGACAAAGTTTGATATTGCTGAGGCTGAGAGAGGTTGGAATATTGCTAAAGGAGCAATTGCTAGTTCTCTTTATTCTGTAGTTGTACTAGATGAGTTGAACCCAGTTCTCGATTTAGGAATGCTTGATATCAATGAAGTAGTTGATACTCTTCAAAATCGTCCAGATGGATTAGAAATAATTATTACCGGAAGGGCAGCCCCTCCCTCTTTGGTAAGAATATCTCAACTCCATTCTGAAATGAGACCTCGTTTGACAGGAGACTTTTCAAAACCAATCAGACAAAGTATTTCTAGAGGTGGTATTGAGATTTATACAGGTGAAGGAAAGGGTAAATCCACAAGTGCACTTGGAAAGGCTCTTCAAGCTATTGGTAAAGGAATATCTCAAGATAAAAGTCATAGAGTTTTAATATTACAGTGGTTAAAAGGTGGGAATGGTTATACCGAAGACGCTGCTATCGAAGCTTTAAGAGAGAGTTACCCACATTTAGTAGATCATTTGCGTTCAGGAAGAGATGCCATTGTATGGAGAGGTCAGCAACAACCAATTGATTATGTTGAGGCTGAAAGGGCATGGGAAATTGCTAAAGCTGCTATTTTGTCAGGCTTGTATAAAACAATTATTTTAGATGAATTAAATCCAACTGTTGATTTAGAGCTGCTACCTGTGGAATCAATACATCAAACGCTCTTAAAAAAACCTGCAGATACAGAAGTTATCATTACTGGGAGGTGTAAAAATGAACCTTCATACTTTGAACTAGCTGATGTTTACTCTGAAATGGTTTGTCATAAGCATTATGCAAATGTTGGAGTTGATTTAAAGAGAGGTGTAGATTACTAAATATTATTCAAAAATTTAATTGAACGATATTTTTTTACCTTTTCAATGCCGCCCTCAATAGATCTTGACTGAATTTTGAATTTAGACAAGATTCTTGACGCTTTTTCAGAACGTTTCCCCGATTTACAAATAGTGAAAACCTCTTTACTTAAACTTTCTTTTTGAATAAATTTTAAGTCAGATTCTTGGTCCAGATGACTTAAAGGGATTGATATAGAACCCTCTATTGCAGAAGAAGAAAATTCTTCATTTTCTCTAACATCAATTAGAAGAATTTTGTTGGGGTTTGATTTGTATAAACTATTAAAGTCATGAGCATTAATGCTATTGATTTCATTATTTTTCTCACAATATTCATCGCTAATATAAAAGCCCTCAAACTGAGACAGATTTTTTATTCGTTTATTTAACTGATCACTTTTAAGATTCAACTTCTTCATATTCATTTTCAATAGATCAAAAATTAAAATCTTCCCATCTAAAATTTCTCCTTTTTTCAAAATGATTTTGATAATTTCATTAACCTGAAGAATTCCTATTAAACCTGTTGAAACGCCTACAACCCCATATTCTGCACAACTAGGGATAGCATTTTTTGAAGGTGATTCTGGAAGAAAGTCTCTTAAATTAGGACTATTTTTACATAAATTGAAAACACTCACTTGCCCTTCAAAGCCTTGTACACTTCCAAAGACTAAAGGTTTATTTAATATCAGGCATGAATCATTTATTAAATATCTTGTGCCAAAGTTATCCGAACAATCACAAATAATATCAAACTCCTTTATTAATTCAAGAGCATTTTTTGGATTAATCCTCTTTGAAAAGGTTAATATTTCACAATTAGGATTGAATTTTTTAATTCTTTCCTTTGCAGATTCAATTTTAAGATTACCAATAGTGTTTGTTTCATGAATTATCTGTCTCTGGAGATTAGACTTTTCAACTTGATCGTTATCAACTATTCCAATTCTCCCAATTCCTGCTGCAGCTAAATAAAGCAAAACGGAAGACCCAAGCCCACCTGCACCAATGCATAATACTGAGCTATTTTTAAGATATAGTTGACCCTCATAACCTATCTCTTTGAGGGTGAAATGTTTTTGATATCTTTCTTCTTCATCAGAGTTTAAGAAATTAAATTTTATTTCTTTGGACATTTCGATCCCTTTATGTTTTCGAGATACATTATGAAAACATAATAATTAAAATAAAAATTTTAGCCTTTTAAATTTTTCTTTTTACTGTGATTTATTAATGTTTTTGTTAGAAGTAGATGATAATGTGAAGTTTTTATAAATCAATTTTAAGTTTAAATATCTTCAGAAACCCTACGCACCAACGCCTCTAAAAAAATACAAAATGTTTCGGTTCGGAATTTTGCACAACAAAAAGGTAGTCAACAGACGTTTTTTCCGATACTGTCTGGTTCATATATTAAGTTTACTGAATTCATGAGTGATAACACTCCAGAGTCAAACCAAGACTCCGGCTCCGATACAAGCTCAGAAACCAAAAGTTTTTCAGAGAAGTACTCTGATGTTATGGGAAAAGTCAACGAAACCCTTGGTAATGTTGATTGGACCCAAATGGGTAAGTACGGTAAGGCAGCAGGCATAATTGCTGTCGTCGTAATAGCTCAGATAATAATTAAAGTTGTCATTGACACGATAAACTTTTTCCCAATTCTCCCTGGTTTACTAGAACTACTAGGCGTAATTGTTGTCGGTCAATGGAGCTGGCAAAATCTTCGTACCAGTGAAAATCGTGAAGCTGTTTTAGATAAGGTACAAAATCTTAAGAAGACATATTTAGGTTAGTTAAAATTACATATTGAGTATTTCTTTTACGTAATCTTTAACTTGTTTTAAGTAACCTCCCCCAAACATATTGGCATGGTTCAATATGTGATAAAAATTATAAATAATAATTCTTTTTTCAAATCCGTTTTTTAAGGGAAAAACTTTATGATATCCTTCATAAAATTCTTTTCTAAAACCTCCAAATAATTTTGTCATAGCTATATCTACTTCATTATCTGCCCACCAACTTGCCGGGTCAAAAATAACTCCCTTTCCACTTTTGTCCGTTCCTGCATTGCCTGACCACAGATCGCCATGAACTAGAGCATTTATTGGTTTGTGATTCAGTAATTCTGATTTAATTTTTTCTTTAACTATATTTATAATCTCTTTATCTAAAGTCGTTGATTTAAGCATTAATAGTTGAGGTATTATCCTTAAATTTAAAAAACAATCTATCCAATTATCTTCAAAGCCTTTCTTCTGATCTGATGTTCCGATAAAACCCTCAACTGGAAAACCAAACATTTTAGGATTAGACTCAGCTGATTTTAAATGCAATTCACCTAAACCTTTTCCAAGCTTTTTTTGGTCCAAGTCATGCATATCTATCCATTCAATTAAAAGAATCTCTATATTTTTTATATTTTTATATGCAATAACTTCAGGAATAACTAAGTTTTCTTGGTTAATATATTTCCTCAAATTTTGGAGACAATATTTTTCAAATTCAAGAAATTTTTTGTTTCTAATGTTTTTTTTAAGGAATAACTTTTTGTTTGAGAATTCCATTCGCCAGGCACTATGAATATCACCACCATGAACTTGTTCAATACTTTTTGGATAGGTTTCACCTAATTCTTCACAAATTTCGTTAATTTCTATAGGGGATAATTTTTGCATTTTAATGAGAAAGTCTGAAGTTATTGTTATAGGCGCTGGTATAGCAGGACTAACTTCTGCAGCGATTTTATCAAAAAAGGGCTTATCAGTGACTTTAATCGAATCTCATACTCAGGCCGGAGGATGCGCCGGTACTTTTAAAAGAAAGAATTATATTTTTGATGTTGGCGCTACTCAGGTTGCTGGTTTAGAGAAGGGAGGAATACATTCTAGAATTTTTGATTTTTTAGATATTCCATCCCCAGAAGCCACAATTTTAGACCCTGCTTGCATTGTTGATTTAAATGATGGTGGTCATCCCATATCTATTTGGTATGAAAAAAGTAAATGGATTGCTGAGCGAGAAATGCAGTTTCCTGGAAGTCAAAGATTTTGGAAACTTTGTACCCTCATACATGAAAGTAATTGGATATTTGCTAATAATAATCCTGTATTGCCAATAAGTAATTTTTGGGATTTTTCTCAACTTTTTAAAGCACTAGTTCCTTCAAACCTTGTCACAGGCATCTTACTTAAATCTACTATTTTTGATCTATTGAGGATATGTGGATTATCCAAGAATGAGCGCTTGATTAAATTCTTAAATCTTCAACTAAAACTTTATTCTCAAGAGGACGTTTATAATACTGCAGCATTATATGGATCTACTGTTCTTCAGATGTGTCAACAGCCACATGGTCTGTGGCACCTTAAAAAATCTATGCAGTCTTTAAGTGAATCATTAGAAAGTTCATTGATTAAAACTGGAGTTAATTTAATTTTTGGGCAAGAAGTTAATTCTATAAATTTTGACAACGTAAATATGTGTTGGAAAGTATCTGCTAATTCGAAAAAAAAATCTTTTATTTACCAAGCAAAAGATGTGATTTATACCGCGCCTCCACAATCTTTGCTCAAGCATTTGAAAGATCCATTAAAAAGAAAAAAAAATTATAAAAATCGACTTAATAATTTGCCCGAGCCAAGTGGAGCTATAGTTTTTTATTCAGCATTAAAAAAAGAACATATTAAAAAAACATTCTCCAATCATTATCAATTTGTTTCGAAAGAATTTTGTTCGTTATTTGTATCAATTAGTGATGATGGTGATGGAAGAGCGCCAAAAGGTGAGGTTACTTTAATTGCCAGTATCTTTACCAAAACTAAAGATTGGTTTGATCTAGATAAACAAACCTACTTGGAGAAGAAAAATGGTTTCATGAAAAAAATATCGCTTGAATTGGAAAGTCAATTTGATATTGATCCTGAAAAATGGCTACATAGGGAATTAGCAACTCCATTGGGCTTTGAAAAATGGACAAAAAGACCTAATGGAATAGTAGGCGGGCTTGGTCAAAATCCAGATATTTTTGGTTTATTTGGATTATCAAGTAGGACACCTTTTGAAGGTTTATGGTTATGTGGAGATTCGATTTATCCAGGAGAGGGGACTGCAGGTGTTAGTCAGTCTGCATTAATGGTTTCAAGGCAAATACTAGCTTCCAAAGGTATAGAAAATTTTAGTTTATAAAATTTTGTCTGTTTTCTTTTGATTCAGCAAGTTTTTTATAAAGTAAATCCCAATTTTTTTCTTTAATAAGAGATTCCAGTATATTCAGCTTTTTTTTAAAATTATTTATGGAATTTAAGACATTAATCTGATTATTAATAGCTAAATCTAAGCCTAGTTGTTCATTGCCTCCGCCAACTCTCGAAGTGTCAGCAAATCCTGTAGCAGCTAATTTTTGCGTGAGATCTAATAAAGATTGATTATTTTTTGTTTGCGCAGTTTCAATGAGGGCAGAAGCTAAAAATATAGGCAAATGAGAAATTAGAGATACTGCTTCATCATGCTCTTTTGGCGAAGCTTGGCAAATTTCACAATCCATTGATTTTATGAGCTCGGAAATAGTTCTGACTGAATTTAAATCACTATTTCGTGTTGGAGTAATAATCCATTGTGCATTTTTAAAAAGACCTTCAAAACCTGAATTAACTCCTTTTTTTTCTGTTCCTGCCATTGGATGTGATCCAATAAAAAGAGGATGTAAATTTTCCCACGTATTTACAATTGGTTCTTTTACAGAGCCTACATCAGTTACTATTGTTTCCCTAGGTATTGATGCTACTAATTGTTGAGACGGACTAATCAAATCTTTGATAGGCAATGCCAAAATTATTAGCTCACATTTTTTTAATAAGCTCAGATCACAGCTAACAAAATTTGCAAGTTTTTTATCTTTAGCTTTTTTTTCATTAAATTCATTATTTGCTATTCCATAAATTGTATGATTTAGACTTTGGAGTTTTAATCCTAAAGAACCGCCAATTAAACCTAATCCTACTATTCCAATTTTCATAGATTGATTAATTCAAGACTCTCCTATATTGATACCAATTTTTTGTATATTAGGTTCATAAATTTTGTATGTATTTGAAATTACATTAATTATAAATGCTTGAAATTTTAAGTCATCAATATTTGAAAAATTTTTTGAGAGATCAAAGTATTAGGTGGGAACACATATATTCTTTTGGGAGAATAATTTCCAAATGTATTGAAAATGATTCTACATATCTAATTAATTCAGAAATTTTCTCTAGCTATGATTGGTTACCTCCAATTTTGATTTCTTTATTTTTAAAGGAAGAGGATTCAACTTTTATTTTATCTAAAGAAAAAATTGAATTTATAAGCCAATTTCAGATTGATTCATTGAGAAATCTAGGTTTTAATTTTATTTTGAAAAATGATCAACTTATTTTTGAAAATCATCATATTCGTTTGATAACAATTCAAAATTTACTTAATGATCCTAATTCTCTTAATCTTAGAAATCATCGAATAGTTTATTCTGGAATTGAGGATATAAAACAGGATTTAAAAAATCATTTTAGGATTTCTTTACTTAAAAAGGATTGGACAAAAAATTTTAATGAATTTGAATTAATCAATCAAAAATTTATAAAAGTATATGATTCATTGAAGAAAAAGTTCTTTATGAGAAAGGTCTTAGGAAATAGTTTTATTAATTTAAATGAAAAAGAAATTAGTTTTTTTTCAAACTTTTTTTATGAAAATTCTTTTTTTTCTGATAAATTTTTAAGGGTTAACAAAGCATTATCTAAAGGTTGGGCGTGCTGGGTAAAGTTAAACGATACAAATTTAGATTGGACTTTGTATTTGCAGCCAATAGATGAACTCTCTCCCATTAAGGAATTTTTTTCAAATAATAAATTTGTTTTTTTATCTGCATTGAGAAAAGATAATTTTTTTCAAATGTACTTTAAAAAATACAGTTTAAATATTGACTTGGTTATTAATTTTAAAAGTAATTTTGAAGAAAAACAGATTTCATTATATATACCCTCTAAACAGTTGCTTCCTAATAATCCTCTTTTTACCAATTCAATCTTAGATAAATGCAAAAAATTAATACTTTTTAGAAAGGGTTTAACTTTAGTTTTGTCTGATGATATTGATTTAAAAACTAACATTGCTACAGAATTAGCTTCTAAGTACGGGAAGAGGGTATTGCTAGAGACAATTCCCTCTGGTAAAAATGAAATTCTTTGCTCTAGTTTTGACTGGTGGATTATGAATTCTTATTTAATTCAAATTCCAGAACAAATTATCATTCCTTTACTTCCTGTTCCGAATATGTCAGAACCTATTAATGCAATTACAGTCTCCCATAAAAAGAAGCTTTCTCAAGATTGGTTTAGAGACTTTTTTCTTCCTCAAGCTAGAATTAAACTTGAAAGATCTATTTCTCCTTTAAGAAGAAATTCAGGTAAGTTAATAATCTTAGATGGAAGAGCAAATAAAAGAAACTGGGGAAGATTACTTTTGCAAAATATTCAACCCTCTAAAAAAATTCACTATATGCTACCTTTTGATTAGGTTATGATTTTGTAAATAACTAATGAAATATGGGAGAAGCAAAACGACGTAAAACACTTGGTTTACCACCAAAAAAAAATAATACTAAAACTAAAATTGATGAGTCTCCAAAATTATTTGAATGGCTTCCTTTTACAATCAATCAAAGAGATAACCTAATTAAATTAAGTATTAAGGCCAGTTGGTTTGGAATCGGAGGGTTAGTCATCTTATGGATTGTAGTGAGAGTTATAGGCCCTGCTGCTGGGTGGTGGACTTTAGCTGATTCTTTATAAATCTAAGCTACTGTTTTTATATCATTAACAGCGATTGTATTAGCAGGATCGCTATTTAATGCTTTCATTGAATTAGAACTGACTTCAGTTCCTTCTGTTAATTTCGCTTTAACCATAGATTCTACTTTATTCCTGATTTCTAAGTTTTGATCAAGCCAAATTATTGTATTATCTCTTCCTTGTCCAATATTTTCTCCTTCATAACTATACCAAGCACCTCTCCTCATTATAATATTAGTCTCTTCTGCTAAATCTAATAAACATCCTGTTGTACTAATACCTTTTCCGAAGAGAATATCAAACTCTGCAATTCTAAATGGTGGTGCAACTTTGTTTTTTGCTACTTTCACTTTTGCTCTTATGCCATATTCTTCAGTACCTCTTTTAAGAGTTTGAATTCTTCTGATGTCAAGTCTCACTGAGGCATAAAATTTTAATGCATTACCTCCTGTGGTTGTTTCTGGATTGCCGTATGTAACGCCAATTTTTAGTCGTAATTGATTCAGGAATATTACCGTACATCCTGATTTGCCAATATTTCCTGTTATTTTCCTCATTGCTTGGCTCATTAGCCTTGCTTGGCTTCCAATTACATGATCTCCCATCTCTCCTTCTATCTCAGCTCTTGGGGTTAGTGCTGCGACCGAGTCAACAACTACAAGATCTACTGCACTTGATCTTATAAGTTGGTCAACTATTTCCAGCGCCATTTCACCTGTATCTGGTTGTGAAACTAACAAATTTTCAACATCAACTCCTAAAGAGGCTGCATAAACTGGATCGAGTGCATGCTCAGCATCTACAAATGCTGCTACTCCTCCATTCTTTTGAACTTCCGCAATCGCGTGCAGCGTTAATGTAGTTTTCCCTGAACTTTCTGGTCCGTAAACTTCTACTACTCTTCCTTTTGGATAGCCTCCTCCTAATGCTAAATCTAAGGTGAGCGCTCCAGTAGATATTGTTTCTACTTTCATTCTTGAGGCGTCACCAAGTCTCATTATCGATCCTCGTCCAAAATTTCTTTCTATTTGACCTAAGACAAGACTTAATGCCTTGTCTTTTTCTTTCGATTCAGTTTTTTTCTTTTCTTCAAGGCTCATTGTTTGATTTATCGGTTAATGTTCTTGTAATTATTCTAAATTTGGAAATTTTTATTTAAACCAAACTTCATAAATACAAATTATAGTACATCTGTACTCTAACTGATTATATTTAAATTGCAACTAATTCCTCAAGGTTGCCTAATTTTAATAATTTGATTTCATTACTTAAGGTATATTTATCTGATTCTTTCAAATATCCCCAATCAGCTAGGAAGCATGGAATGTGGGAAGTTACTGAATTTTGTTTGATATCTATTAGAGTTTTTTTTCTATCTTCTATAAATCCTAAAATTTCATAATTTTGTGTAAGCTTCTCAGCTATTTTGACTTTTGTCCCGGATTCATAACCAAAAATAAATTCTGGAAAAATATTTAATTGTTTAAGAATTTTTTCAGCAAATATTTTACCTTTAGTTGTTATCACTCCAGTTTTTATTTCTCTTTTCCTTAATTCTTTCATAAAATTTATAATTTCAAAAAAAGGATTATGTAAATTTACCCACGATTTAAAATCTTTATCAATTTGGTACTTGCGCGACTGATCTAACATTTTTTGTAAATCTTCGGCAATCCAGGAATTTTCATTTAATATCCTCTGGCAATTTTGATGATAATTATTAATGAAATCATTTTTATGATTATTTTTTAATGGATTTTCTGTTTTTATAATTTCATGAACAATTAGAATCATTTCCCAACCATATTTAACCCAAGGCCTAATTTCTTTGAAAGAATTTGGTACTCTTTTATAAAGTTTTTGATCAACAGAGATGCAGGGTGAATTTAAATATCTTTCACAGGCCAGCAAGGAACTATGCCAATATTCTTGCATTCCATCAACTATTACTCCATCGAAATCAAATAGAAATATTTTTTGAGAAGACACCTATTGAATATTAGAACTGGGCCGCTAGGATTCGAACCTAGGAATGTCGAGACCAAAACCCGATGCCTTACCACTTGGCGACGGCCCATTGATTTTTCATTTTAATACATGAAAAGATTTTTTTCTATCCAAAAAATACAAAGTTTTTATAAACATGGCGCTAGTTTTGAAAAATAAAAATATTATTTGAATGAGCTCGATTTCCATGGCTCTAGAAATTTCTTAGCTTTTGTGATCGCTAAAGCCATTCTTTCAGGATACTCATAGAGTTTTTTGTTATTTTTGTGAGCAAATTCAATAAGGGGCTGCATAATTTTTCTTGCAGCACTTCCAAATGCTATTCCGTCTGGGAGATTGTTTGAATTCAAAAATTCATGAGTTTTTTCATTTGTTCCTCCTGCCAATTGAATTAATCCAGGTGGAAGATCTGAACCGATTTTTTCAAACAACTTAACAGTATCTCTACTTGTTGAAGGAGCAAGATCTCCAGACATTGGCCTTCCATCTAGCTGCCAAATAAGGGGAATATCAAGTTTTTTAAGAATTTCATATCTTTCCCAAAGAGCTTTCAAAAGATCTTCGGGCTCTTGAGATTTTTTGAAAGATTGATTTAATCCACAACTGATAGATATCTTGTCTAATTTCATTCCAGAACTTTGAAGGATACTGACAACTTTTGCAAAAGAATCTAGGCGATTGATTTCTGTATGAATTTCTACTGCATTAGGCTTTATTTTCTGAAGTGTTGATCCTAAATCATCTTTTGACAAATTATATTCGTATTCACTAATTAGATTTAGGGGACAGCTATTCAAACATCTTCCACATCCATAACATTTACTCTTTTTGATCCCAGAATTATCAATTGCAAAGGTGGGGCATACTTTTTCGCACGGTCTTGGACAATAAGGGGGACATTTTAATGGATCAAATTTTGCTTTGCGAAAGTGGATATCATTTCCATCACTAATGCTTATCATTAATCCAGGGGAGTTTTTAAAGACTTTTTTTGCCCACTCAATTCCTTTTTTTGCTGCGTGGACTATAGATTCTTCTGCGGCAACATCAATGTAGTCAACACCAGCAGCAGTATAAATTGCACATAAATCTTCTATGGCAACAAGATCTTCATTACTGGCACCACAAATTAATTTAATCCATTTATCTTTTTTATTCTTAGTTGTAATCAAACAATTTAACTTTCAAATTCATCTAAAATATAATTACTTAATGGTTTCCATTCAAGTTTTCTTGAACCCCCCATTTCAACAACTATCGTTAGTTTATTATCGTTAGTGCAAATCTCTATTAAGCTTTCTAATTCAGATTGAGACAGTACTTGACCTTCTAATAACCAAAGTAATTTATTTTTATCGTTTTCATTAAATAACTCAGAAGCTTGTGGGATAACTTGTTGAACTTCCCCGAGTGCTCCATTTCTTCCTACGCTTTGATGACCAAGGTGCGGTGGTCTAACGCCATGCAATTTGAGCAAGAAGACTTCTGGATCTCCAAGCCCTCTTGCTGATGTTATAAAAGTTTTAAAGCCCTTGGACCTCATTCTCCTCAAAAGACGAGTTTCATAACCACCTTCAAGAGGAGCGAAGATTGCAAGACATTTGTTAGTTTTTAAATCGTTATGAAACTTTTTCCCTGTGAGAAGTAATGGCATAAAAATTTCCTTTATTTCTATTTTATTTTATTTTATGGTACTTGATGATGTACAATTGTAACTCAGTGAATTTTTAAGCTCGCAAGCTAGCCGAGCCTCTATAAAATTTCACAATTTTTAGCGTTTCGTTAAAAAAACACAGGTGGGTTTATCCCAAGAGAAACTATCTAGATTTTTAGATAAGTCTCAACCTTAATTAATTGTTTTTTTATTAACTTCACCTTAATAACAGAAGGTTTTAGATAATTTAAAAATCATTACGAGCTAGCCTAATTTAGTCTTATGTCTGTAGGAATTTTAGGAAAGAAATTGGGAATGTCCCAACTTTTCGACGAGAAAGGTAATTCGGTACCAGTTACTCTTATTGAGGCTGGTCCTTGCCGTATCACTCAATTGAAAACAACCGCTTTGGATGGTTATAGTGCCGTTCAAATAGGTTATGGCTTGTCCAAAGATAAGCATATAAGTAAGCCTGAAAAGGGACATTTGTTGAAATCAGGTGAAGAACTTTTAAAGCATTTGAAAGAATATAGGGTTGAAGAAACTTCATCTTATGAAATCGGAAATCAAATAACTGTAAAAAACTTTGAGGTTGGTCAAAAAGTTGATATCAGTGGCAAATCTATGGGTAGAGGTTTTGCTGGTTACCAGAAAAGACATGGTTTTAGCAGAGGTCCTATGAGTCATGGTTCAAAAAATCATAGAGCACCTGGATCTACAGGTGCAGGAACAACTCCAGGCAGAATTTATCCTGGAAAAAGAATGGCAGGAAGATATGGAGGAAAACAGATTACTACTAAAGGTTTGTTAGTTCTAAAAATTGATGATCAAAAAAATTTGCTTGTAGTAAAGGGTTCTGTTCCAGGTAAGCCAGGCTCAATAATAAACATTAAGCCAAATAATGTTGTAGGCAAAAAAGGAGGTGAAAAATCATGACAACACTTGAAACTCTTAAGTGGGATGGTAAAAAATCTGGCAAAGTTTCTCTTGATTTAGCAGTTGCTAAAGAAACTTCTTCGGCAGACTTAATACATAGAGCAGTCCTTAGACAGCTAGCAAATAAAAGACAGGGGACAGCCTCAACTTTGACAAGATCTGAAGTGCGTGGCGGCGGTAGAAAGCCATATAAACAGAAAGGTACGGGAAGAGCCCGTCAAGGATCAATAAGGACACCCTTAAGACCTGGTGGTGGAATTATTTTTGGACCGAAGCCACGTTCTTATAATCTTGATATGAATCGCAAGGAACGTAGGTTAGCTCTTAGAACAGCACTTATGTCTAGAGTTTCTGATATGAAGGCCGTTGAAGATTTTGGATCTACTTTAAAGCAGCCTAAAACAAGTGATATCATCAATGGCCTTGCTCGATTAGGTATACAAAAAACTGAAAAAGTTTTGGTTATTCTTGATAGTCCGTCTGATGTTATAAAAAAATCCATCAATAATATTGAAAAAGTAAAATTAATTGCCGCCGATCAATTAAATGTATTTGATATTCTCAATGCTAATAAATTGGTCATAGGGCAATCAGCAATAGATAAAATTCAGGAGGTTTATGCATCATGAGTAAATTATTCGATTCTCGTTTAGCCGATGTAATAAGAAAGCCAGTTATTACTGAGAAAGCTACAAATGCGCTAGATCTTAACCAATATACTTTTGAAGTAGATCATAGAGCGGCAAAACCACAAATAAAGGCAGCTGTTGAAGCCTTATTCAGTGTTAAAGTCATAGGAGTTAACACTATGAATCCTCCAAGGAGAACAAGAAGAGTCGGGAAATTTTCCGGTAAACGTTCTCAGGTCAAGAAAGCAATTGTGCGTCTTGCTGAAGGAGACAAAATCCAACTATTTCCAGAATCTTAAGGAGTTTTAATCATGGCAATCCGTAAATTTAAACCTTATACACCTGGTACTAGGCAGAGAGTAGTTACTGACTTTAGTGAAATAACAAGTTCAAAACCGGAAAGATCGCTAATAGTTTCAAAACATAGAGTTAAAGGCAGGAATAATCGTGGAGTTATCACTTGTCGTCATCGTGGAGGTGGTCACAAAAGGCAATATAGATTAGTTGACTTTAGAAGAGATAAAAGAAACATCAACGCTAAAGTTGCAGCTATACACTACGATCCTCATAGAAATGCAAGACTGGCATTGTTATTCTACGAAGATGGTGAAAAAAGATATATTATCGCTCCAGCAGGAATAAAAGTCGGACAAAATATCATATCTGGAGAAGGTGTTCCAATTGAAGATGGTAATGCAATGCCACTTTCTGTTATGCCATTAGGATCTAGTGTTCATTGTGTTGAGTTATATGCAGGTAGGGGTGCTCAGATGGTTAGATCCGCAGGAGCTAGTGCTCAAGTTATGGCAAAAGAGGGAGATTATGTTGCTTTAAAACTCCCCTCTACCGAGGTAAGACTTGTAAGAAAAGAATGCTACGCAACTCTTGGTGAAGTTGGTAATTCTGAAATAAGAAATACTAGCTTAGGTAAAGCAGGAAGAAGAAGATGGCTTGGAAGAAGGCCTCAAGTAAGAGGTAGTGTAATGAACCCATGTGATCATCCACATGGTGGAGGAGAGGGAAAAGCACCAATTGGTAGAGCAGGACCAGTTACTCCGTGGGGTAAACCAGCTCTTGGATTAAAGACACGTAAAAAGAACAAACCAAGTAATAAATTAGTTGTTCGAAGACGCCGTCGCGTTTCTAGGAGGAGTAGAGGAGGAAGAGACTCTTGATTACTTCATTTATTATTTCAATTTCTATTACATAATCATGGGACGTTCACTAAAAAAAGGACCTTTTATAGCAGATAGCCTGCTCAAGAAGGTAGAAAAACAAAATACTGATAATGACAAATCTGTTATCAAAACTTGGTCTAGATCCTCTACGATTTTACCTTTAATGATTGGTCACACAATTGCCGTACATAATGGCAAGACTCACATTCCAGTATTTATTACTGAACAAATGATTGGTCATAAACTTGGTGAATTTGCTCCTACACGTACTTACCGAGGTCATATAAGAGATAAGAAAGGAGCAAAATCATGACAAAATCACCTGAAACAACAAAAACAGCAATTGCTCATGGGAATTACGTTCGCGGATCAGCCTCTAAAGTGAGAAGAGTTTTGGATCAGATAAGGGGTAGGTCTTATAGAGACGCATTGATTATGTTGGAATTTATGCCTTATAGATCTACAGACCCCATCACTAAAGTTCTAAGATCTGCGGTTGCCAATGCAGAACATAACCTTGGAATGGATCCATCTACCTTAGTTATTTCCTCTGCATGGGCTAATAGTGGTCCAGTAATGAAAAGGTATAGACCCAGAGCTCAAGGTCGAGCTTTTTCAATTAAAAAACAGACTTGCCACATCAGCATTACTGTTGAATCTGCTCCTACTCAAACTAATGCGGAGGTACAAAACTAATGGGACATAAAATACATCCTTCTGGACTAAGATTAGGAATTACACAAGAGCATCGCTCTAAGTGGTTCGCTACTTCTAAAACATATCCAATTCTTCTCCAAGAAGATTTTAAAATTCGTACCTTCATACAAAAAAAATATGGAGCAGCAGGAATTAGTGATGTTTTAATAGCTAGAAAAGCTGACCAACTGGAACTTGAATTAAAAACAGCAAGACCAGGAGTTATAGTTGGAAGACAAGGAAGTGGGATTGAAGAATTAAGATCTGGCATTCAAAAAACTATAGGGGATAGAACAAGGCAAGTTAGAATAAACGTTGTAGAAGTTGAACGCGTAGATGCTGATGCTTTTTTATTAGCTGAATATATTGCGCAACAACTTGAAAAAAGAGTCGCCTTTAGAAGAACTATAAGGATGGCCTTACAAAGGGCTCAAAGGGCTGGAGTCTTAGGTCTTAAAATCCAAGTAGGGGGAAGGTTGAATGGTGCTGAAATAGCTAGAACTGAATGGACTAGAGAAGGTAGAGTTCCATTACATACATTGAGAGCTGAAATTGACTATGCAACACGTGAAGCTAATACAACTTACGGTGTTCTAGGCATTAAAGTTTGGGTTTTCAAAGGTGAAGTTCTCCCTAAAGAAGAACAAACTATCCCTGTGGGTGCTAGCCCTAAGAGGAAAGCTAGTAGAAGACCTCAACAATTTGAGGATCGTTCAAATGAGAATTCATAGGAGGTATAAAAATGCTTAGTCCAAAACGTACTAAATTCCGTAAACAACATAGAGGCAGAATGAGGGGTGTAGCCTCAAAAGGTAATACTATTGCATTCGGTCAATTTGCTCTTCAAGCTCAAGACTGTGGCTGGGTAACTGCACGTCAGATTGAAGCAAGCAGGAGAGCTATGACCAGATATATCAAACGTGGTGGTCAAATCTGGATAAGAATATTTCCTGATAAACCCGTAACCATGAGACCTGCCGAAACCAGAATGGGTTCTGGTAAAGGTAATCCAGAGTTTTGGGTCGCAGTTGTAAAACCTGGAAGAATACTTTTTGAAATGGGTGGTGAGGATATCACTGAGGAAACGGCAAAGGAAGCTATGCGTCTGGCCCAATACAAACTTCCTGTAAAAACTAAATTTATCTCCACTGATAAAAATCTAGAAAATTCCTCCCAAGAAAATACAAAAAATAGTAAAAAATCTCAAGAGGAGGTTAAACAATGAAAAACTCAGATTCACTTAAGGAATTTAAAAAATTAAATTCTGAACAAATTACTGAAAAGATTGACCAATTACGAAAAGATCTTTTTGATTTGAGATTCAAGCAAGCTACAAGACAGCTCAATGAAACTCATAAATTCAAAATTATCAAAAAACAAGTTGCGCAATTGCTCACTCTGAGTAAGAGTCAATCTGCTTCTAAAACAACTTCTGATTAATTATTAGTTATGGCACTTAAAGAAAGAATTGGTACTGTTGTCAGCGACAAAATGGATAAAACAGTTGTTGTTGCTGTTATTAACAGATATCCACATCCCACTTATAAAAAAATTGTAAGTAGAACTACACGATATAAGGCGCATGATCCAGAAAATACATGTGTTTTAGGTGATCGAGTTAAAATTAGAGAAACTAGACCGCTCAGTGCTCATAAAAGATGGGCAATAGAAGAGATTCTCAATAAAACAAGTCAGGATAAGGAGGTTAAAAAATGATTCAACAAGAAACTTATTTAACAGTTGCCGATAATAGCGGAGCAAAAAGACTTCAATGTATTAGGGTTTTAGGTTCTAATAGAAGGTATGCGCATGTCGGAGATGTAATCGTAGCAACTGTAAAAGATGCTCTTCCTAACATGGGAGTTAAGAAATCTGAAGTTGTTAAAGCTGTTATCGTCAGAACTAAAGCAACATTAAGAAGAAATACTGGTAATTCAATTAGATTTGATGACAATGCGGCAGTATTGATTAATGAAGATAAGAATCCAAAAGGTACGAGAGTCTTTGGTCCTGTAGCTAGAGAACTGCGGGATAAAAATTATACAAAGATTGTTTCTCTTGCTCCGGAGGTGATTTAAATGTTGGATTCATTAAAGCAAAAGAAAAATTTCCAGAGAATAAAAATGAGAATCAAAACTGGAGATTTGGTAAAAGTAATTAATGGCAAGGACAAAGGGAAAACTGGTGAGGTTTTAAAAACTATCCCTCTTGAAAATAGAGTAGTTGTAAAGGGGGTTAACCTTAGGACTAAACATGTTAAACCAACTCAGGAAGGAGAAACTGGAAGAATACTTACAGAAGAAGCATCTTTACATGCATCAAATGTAATGTTCTTTTCAAAGGATAAAAATCTTACAAGTAAGATTGAATACTTTATTGATAAAGAGGGGGTTAAGAAAAGAAGATTGAAGAAAACTGGTGAAGTAATTGATTAATTTTTCATCAGAAACCAGATTTCAATTTTTCTAATTTATCAATTCTGACAAAGACCAGAATTAACAAAAAAATTATGACTCTAAAAAATCGCTACAAAGAATCAATAAGACCAAAACTTTTAAAGGACCTTGGTCTTAAAAATATTCATCAAGTACCTAAAGTTGTCAAAGTCAACGTTAACAGAGGTCTTGGTGAGGCAGCTTCAAATTCGAAAGCTCTAGAAGCCTCTTTAAACGAAATGGCAACAATTACAGGACAAAAGGCCCTTGTAACAAGGGCTAAAAAAGCTATCGCGGGTTTTAAAATTCGTGAAGGCATGCCGATTGGTTGTACTGTTACTTTGAGAGGAGACAGGATGTATTCCTTTTTGGAGAGATTTATAAATCTAGCTTTACCAAGAATAAGAGACTTCAGAGGAGTTAATCCAAAAAGTTTCGATGGGAGAGGGAATTATACCGTTGGAGTGAAAGAGCAATTGATTTTTCCTGAAATCTCTTTTGATAAAATTGATTCAATAAGAGGTATGGATATAACTATTGTCACTAGTGCAAAATCAGATCAAGAAGGTAAAGCTCTTTTGCAGGAGTTAGGAATGCCTTTTAGTAAGAATTAAATTAAAACTATGTCAAATCACGATCCTATTTCAGATATGCTTACTCGAATTAGAAATGCGAGTCAAAAAAAGCATACAACCACAACAATCCCTGGTTCAAAAATGTCCTTAAGTATCGCCAAAGTGCTTCAAAAAGAGGGATTCATTTCTGATATTAATGAGGAAGGTGAAGGTTATAAATCACAAATAATACTCGGTCTCAAATATAGTGGTAAAAACAAATTTCCTACTATCCGATCTATGCAAAGAGTTAGTAAACCTGGTTTGAGAATATATAAAAATACTAGAGGTTTACCAAAAGTTCTTGGAGGTCTTGGTGTTGCCATAATTTCAACTTCCAAAGGCGTTATGAGTGATCGCGATGCTAGAAAGCAAGGCATTGGCGGCGAAGTCCTCTGCTATGTTTATTAAGGAGAATTAATCATGTCAAGAATCGGAAAAACACCAGTACTTATTCCAGAAAAAGTTACAGTTGATTTTGATGGATTAACAGTTACAGTGAAAGGCCCAAAGGGTGAGTTAAAACGTCACATGCCTGAGGGAGTTAGTTTTGATAAGAAAGATAATACTGTTGTCGTAAGCCCTACTACAACCAAAATATATTCAAGGCAGAGACACGGTTTATGTAGAGCCTTAATTGCAAATATGGTTGAAGGGGTTACTCAAGGTTTTTCAAAGAAACTAGAAATTGTTGGCGTTGGATCAAGAGCACAAGTAAAAGGTAAAAATCTAGTTGTAAGTGCAGGATATAGTCATCCTGTAGAAATGATCCCCCCTGATGGTATAACATACAAAGTTGAGAGTAATACAAACGTTACCGTATCTGGAATTGATAAGGAAATTGTTGGCAATGAAGCAGCAAAAATCAGATCAATTAGACCTCCAGAGCCATATAAAGGAAAAGGAATTAAATACCATGATGAGAGAATTCTCAGAAAAGCTGGTAAATCTGGCAAAAAATAATTCTATTTAAAAAAATGACCAAACTTTCCAGGAAATTACAAACCCAAAAAAGACATAGAAGATTAAGGAGATTCTTAATTGGAGATGCAACACGTCCAAGATTATCTGTTTTTCGCTCTAATAACCATATTTATGCCCAAGTCATAGATGATGGCGCTCAAACAACTATTTGCTCAGCTTCAACTGTTGATAAGGAACTGAGAGAAAAATCTGAGAAATTATCTGCTGATTGTAATTCTTCTTCCATTGTTGGAAAATTATTAGCTAAGAGAGCGATAAAAAAAGGTATTAAGCAAGTAATTTTTGACCGTGGAGGTAATTTATATCACGGCAGAGTAAAGGCTCTTGCAGATGCTGCTCGTGAAGCTGGCCTGGAATTCTAAATCTAAATTTTTACTATGACTGACACTCCAACAAAACAAGAAATTCAATCCAAGAACGATAATGTTCCTGGAGCTATGCCCGTAGAACAAAAAAAGAATAATCGTAATGATCGAAAAAGAAATAAAAGAGGCGATTCGAGGAATCTAGAGAGAGATTCTGATTGGCAAGAAAGAGTTGTTCAAATAAGACGCGT
Organism: uncultured Prochlorococcus sp.; assembly: GCA_902572595.1. GTDB lineage: Bacteria > Cyanobacteriota > Cyanobacteriia > PCC-6307 > Cyanobiaceae > Prochlorococcus_A. The sequence goes on along the minus strand of CACGGL010000002.1, from coordinate 12,874 downwards.
ATCTAAAACAGTTAAAGGTGGAAAAAAAATGAGTTTTAGAGCAATCGTTGTTGTAGGTAATGAGAAAGGTCAAGTTGGAGTTGGAGTTGGAAAAGCTGGAGATGTCATTGGTGCTGTTAGAAAGGGAGTTTCAGATGGCAAAAAGAATCTTGTTAGGGTTCCCCTAACTCCAAATAATTCAATACCAACTTTATCTAAAGGTAGAGACGGTGCTGCGAATGTACTGATTAGGCCGGCTGCTCCAGGTACAGGAGTAATCGCTGGTGGTTCAATAAGAACAGTTTTAGAATTAGCGGGCATAAAAAATGTCTTAGCAAAAAGATTAGGTAGTAAAACACCTTTGAATAATGCAAGAGCTGCTATGGTGGCTCTTTCTCAATTAAGAACACACAAATCTGCCTCAAGGGAGAGAGGGATCTCACTTGAACAGCTCTATTCTTAAAAATTATGACATCAACATTAAATACACTCAAATCAAACTCTGGCTCTAGAAAGAAAAAATTAAGAAAGGGTAGAGGTATTGCAGCAGGTCAGGGTGCTTCATGTGGTTTTGGAATGAGAGGACAAAAGTCACGTTCTGGAAGACCCACACGTCCAGGTTTTGAAGGTGGCCAAATGCCTCTTTATAGAAGAGTTCCAAAATTAAAGCACTTTGAAATAATTAATCAAAAGAATTTTTCTATAATCAATTTAGATAAATTAAATGATTTCAAAGATAACGATACTGTTAATCTAGACTCACTTGTTAAGAAAGGATTGATCTTCAAGCCAAAATTTCCTTTAAAAATCCTAGGTAATGGAAAAATTAATGTAAAGTTAAATGTCCAAGCTCATGCATTCACAAAAGTTGCAAAACAAAAAATTGAGGATGCAGGTGGATCCTGCGAGCTTATAAACAATTAATAAAGATATTAAAATTTAGCTAAGCTTCAAAATGTTTGTCAAAAAAAGTAGAAATCCTAGAGCTTCTGAAATACTTTCCCAATTATTTTTAAATAAAGAGCTAAGAAGTAGAGTTTTAACAACTTTAGGTCTTCTCCTTTTAGTAAGACTTGGTATCTATATCCCCATGCCAAGTATTGATAGGGTTGCTTTTAAAAGTTTTATAGATCAAGGGGGGCAATTAATAGGTTTTTTAGATATTTTTACTGGAGGAGGAATTTCAACCCTCGGAATATTTGCATTAGGGATACTTCCTTTTATCAATGCATCAATTATTATTCAGCTTCTCACAGCTTCATTGCCTGTGCTTGAGGATTTACAAAAAAATGAAGGAGAAGCTGGAAGAAGAAAAATTGCTCAAATAACAAGATATGTTTCATTAGGGTGGGGGTTCTTGCAAAGTATAATTTTTTCCTTAATTCTCAGACAATATGCAGTTCAGGGGATAAGTGAAACTACATTTGTCTTACAAACTTCCATTGCCTTAGTTACTGGTTCAATGTTAGTGATGTGGTTTAGTGAAATTATTACTGAGAAAGGGATAGGTCAAGGCGCTTCACTGGTAATTTTTTTGAATATTGTTTCTACTTTACCTAAGGCTCTTAGTTCAACCATTGAAAAAGCTCAAACTGGAGATAGAGGAGATATTTTAGGTATAGCAGTTTTACTTGGAGTATTTTTACTTACAATTGTTGGAATTATTTTTGTCCAAGAAGGAGCAAGACGCATTCCTATTGTTAGTGCAAAAAGGCAAATAGGAAGTTCAACACTACTTCCTACAAGGCAAAGTTATTTACCTTTAAAACTAAATGCAGGTGGAGTAATGCCTATTATATTTGCATCTGCTTTAATCTTTTTACCTATAACTATTGCAAATGTCACGGGAAATCCAGTCTTAATTAAGTTAGCGAGTAGTTTAAATCCAGGATCTTCTAATCCATGGCCATATGCTCTTACATTCTTCTCTTTAATTTTGGGGTTCTCGTATTTTTATGCATCTCTTACTATCAATCCAGTTGATGTAGCTTCAAATTTGAAGAAAGGAGGAGTAGCCATTCCAGGAGTTAGACCAGGAACTAATACAGCCAACTACCTATCGGGTATACAAAATAGGTTGACATTATTGGGAGGATTATTTTTGGGTTCAGTAGCTATAATTCCTGCTGCAGTAGAAAGAGCTACAAACGTTCAGACTTTTCAAGGGTTAGGAGCAACTTCATTACTTATTCTTGTGGGTGTTGCTATAGATACCGCCAAGCAAATTCAAACTTATGTTATTTCTCAAAGGTATGAGGGACTAATTAACAATTAATGAAGAAACATTTACTATTTTTAGGAGCTCCTGGAGCAGGCAAAGGGACTCAAGCGGAATTGCTAAGCCAAACTAATTCTTACTTACATCTTTCGACTGGTGAATTATTAAGAAAAGAAATCGAAATGAATACTAATCTTGGTAATCAAGTAAAAGATATTATGAATCGAGGGGAACTTGTTAGTGATGAACTGGTATTAAAGATAGTAAGACAAAATTTAGATAAGAATAATAAAGGCTGGATTTTAGATGGCTACCCAAGAAATATATCTCAAGCAAATTCATTGAATAAGGTCTTAAGTGAATTAAATCAACCTTTGGAAGTGGTTTTTTATTTAGATATTCCAGAAGAAGTTCTAATTAAGCGTCTGCTTTTAAGAGGGAGGAAAGATGATACTGAAGAGACAATTAGAACAAGAGTTGGCATTTATAAAAAAAATACAGAACCATTGATTCAATATTTTAAAGATCTCTCCCTATTAAAATATATTGATGCTGATAGAGATTTAGAAACTATTTCATCTGATATCAAACAAAAAATGGCTTGATGATGATGTAGAATATAATATTAATGTTTTATTTGTTAAAACCCTATGAAGGTCAGATCTTCAGTTAAAAAAATTAGTCCTGACGATCAGATCGTGAGGAGAAGAGGTAAAATCTATGTTATTAACAAGAAAAGACCTCGCAATAAACAGCGTCAGGGTTAATTTTTAACCCTTAAATTCAAACTTTTACTTATTCAAAACACGTGGCTAGGATTGCAGGAATTGACATACCTCGCGAAAAGCGAGTTGAAATTGCACTTACATACGTTTATGGAATTGGTTTAACGAGATCAAAGCTAATCCTTGCTAATACTGGTGTAAATCCAGATACTCGTGTCAAAGACCTTTCAGATTCTGATGTTCAAAAGCTTAGAGGTGCTACAGAAGAATTCACTTTAGAAGGGGATTTGAGAAGAAAGGAGGGAATGGCTTTAAAACGTCTACAAGATATAGGCTGTGTAAGAGGAAGAAGACATAGAATGAGTCTTCCAGTAAGAGGTCAAAGAACTAGGACCAATGCAAGAACAAGACGAGGTTCGAGGAAAACAGTTGCTGGAAGAAAAAAATAATTAACTAAATCTATTTACAAATTGAAGTATTAAATTAAAACATCATGGCAGCTACAGTAAAAAAAACAGGTTCAAAGAAATCCAAACGTAATGTACCTAATGGTGTGGTACATATACAAAGCACATTTAATAATACTATAGTTTCAATTACTGATACTTCTGGGCATGTAATTTCTTGGTCTTCTGCTGGTGCAAGTGGATTTAAAGGCGCTCGTAAAGGTACGCCATTTGCAGCTCAAACAGCTGCTGAAGCTGCTGCTAAAAGAGCACTTGATCAAGGTATGAGACAAATTGAAGTACTAGTAAGAGGGCCTGGCGCAGGTAGGGAAACGGCCATAAGAGCTTTACAAGTGGCCGGATTAGAAATAACTCTAATAAGAGATGTAACTCCATTACCTCATAATGGATGTAGAAGACCTAAACGTAGACGCGTTTAGGTTTCAACCATTCCCCCCCCCAAAAAAAAACTTTTAACCTTATTTTTTTCCGTGTTGCAATACCAGATTGACAGAATCGATCATCAAATAGCAAATGATCACTCCCAAACAGGAACTTTCTTGATTGGCCCTCTAGAGAGGGGCCAAGCTACAACTTTGGGTAATTCTCTTAGAAGAGTTCTTATGGGAGGGCTTGAAGGGAGTGCAGTGACTGCAGTAAGAATAGCAGGAATTAATCATGAATATGCTACCATTCCTGGAGTTAGAGAAGACGTTTTAGATATTCTTCTAAATTGCAAGCAGCTATCAATAAATAGTTCTAATCCAGAACTCGAAATCGGCAGGTTAGTAGCGAGCGGTCCAATGGAGGTTAAGGCAAATGACATTAAATTCTCCTCTCAAGTTGAAATAGTTGATGGCGAAAAACCTATTGCAACTATTCAGGAGGGGCATAACTTAGAGTTGGAAATCCATGTTGAAAGAGGTGTTGGATATAGACCTATCGACCGTAAGAGTGAAGAGACGACTGCTATTGACTTACTTCAAATAGATGCTGTATTTATGCCAGTCAAGAGAGTCAATTTTACTATTGATGAAACTGCTGTAGCAGAAGGCGGAATAGGAAGAGAAAGATTAAAAATGGAAGTAGTAACGGATGGCTCAACAAGTCCTGACGATGCTATTGCTGAAGCTGCAAATCATTTAATAGAACTCTTTCAACCTCTTGCTACTGTAACAATGGTGGAGGAAATTCCTGAAGAACCTGAACCATCTCCTGAAGCTCAAATTCCTCTTGAAGAACTAAACTTGTCCGTTAGAGCATATAATTGTTTGAAAAGGGCTCAAGTTAACTCAGTTTCGGATTTAATGGGCTTCAGCTATGAAGATCTTCTTGAAATCAAGAACTTTGGGTCTAAATCTGCAGATGAGGTTATTGAGGCTCTTGAGCGCATCGGCATTTCTATTCCACAAAGCAGAACATCTGTTTAACAATTTTTAAGATTATGAGACACAAACTTAGAATTCCATTATTAAGTAAACCTGCTGATCAGCGGAAAGCACTTCTGAGAGGTTTGACTACTCAATTAATTAGGGAAGGTAGAGTAACGACAACAAAAGCTAGAGCAAAAGCCTTAAGAAATGAAGCTGAAAGAATGATTTCACTCGCAAAAGAGGGAAGTTTGGCCTCTAGGAGAAGGGCTATTGGATATATTTATGATAAAAAATTAGTTCATTCATTATTTGAAAAAGCAAAGGAAAGATATGGAGACAGAAGTGGTGGTTATACACGCATAGTCAGAACTGTATCTAGAAAAGGTGATAACGCTCAGATGGCGATAATCGAGCTTGTTTAAGTTAGTTAACAAAGGGGCTTTACTAAAAAATAACTTTTGAAAAGGGTAGCTTTACTAGTCCAATATGATGGATCTCATTATTCAGGTTGGCAGAAACAAAAAAATGCAACTACTGTTCAAGAAATTTTAGACAGAGCTCTCTTAAAGATTACAAATCATTCAGTAAATACTTTTGCAGCAGGCAGGACTGATGCTGGGGTTCATGCATCAGGCCAAGTAGTACATTTTGATGTTGATTGCGTTATTCCAGGAAATAGTTATTCTGATGTCCTTAATAGTCTTTTACCCTCAACAATTAGGATCTTGGAATCAGTTGAGGTTAAAGATAGTTGGCATGCATGCTATTCAGCAATGTATAGGCATTATCGATATGTCATTAATAACGGTAAATTCCCAAACTTGTTCATCAATAATTGGTCATGGCATAGATATCAAAAAGTATTAGATGAAGTTTTAATGTTAAGTGCATCCAAGAAAATGATAGGAGAACATGATTTTTTTGCTTTTCAGAAAAGTGGTAGTAATAGAATAAACTCTATTACAAAAATAAAAAATATAGATATTAAAAGAGTAGAAGATTTGATCTTAGTTGATATTAAAGCGACTGGTTTTCTATATGGAATGGTCCGTTTAATTATTGGTCAACTAGTTTTAGTTGGAGAAAAAAAAATATCGCCAGAAATTTTTACGGATAGATGGGTAAACAAAAAGAAAAATGATGTTAAAGAATCTGCTCCAGCTAAGGGGTTATGTTTTGTAAATGCTGTTTATGAAGAAAATGTTTTTAAAAAGGTTAATAACAATGATTTTTACCCTGTATTTTTAATTAAGGGTTTTTCTTAAGCAAATTTTAATTAAGCGAATTTTTTTGTAAATCATTTAAAACTGTTGTTTAATATTCCTCCTATAAGGTAGAATTTAGAACTAACTTTAAATTTATCTGCATAAATTTGGTAAATGAATAAAACAATTACTCCATCTTTAGAAACCATTGAAAGAAATTGGTTCTTAGTTGACGCAAAAGATAAGACACTTGGGAGAATTGCTACAGAAATTGCAAAAGTATTGAGAGGTAAGAATAAACCAACATTTACACCACATCTAGATACTGGAGATTTTGTCATTGTAGTAAATGCCGAAAAAGTTGAGGTAACAGGTAAAAAAGCATCACAAAAGTTGTATAGGAGACATTCTGGAAGACCAGGAGGAATGAAAATTGAAAAATTTGAGTCTCTACAAGAAAGAATTCCTGAAAGAATTATTGAGCAAGCTGTTAAGGGTATGCTGCCACATAACTCTTTAGGAAGACAGCAATTTAAAAAACTAAAAGTTTATAGAGGTGCTGATCATCCTCATGCTGCTCAGAATCCTGTATTATTAAATAGTTAATTTATTAAAATGAATAGTCAAATAAAAAACAAAGCTGTGTATTGGGGAACTGGAAGAAGAAAAACTTCAGTAGCTAGAGTTCGCTTGATTCCCGGAAATGGACTAATAAAAATTAATGGTCGTTCTGGAGATGATTATTTAAACTTTAACCCTCTCCACTTAAATTCAATAAAAGCACCTTTGCAAACATTAGGCCTTGAAAATTCTTATGATATTTTGGTCAATGTTATTGGTGGTGGATTGACAGGTCAAGCAGATGCTATAAAGCAAGGAGCAGCAAGAGCACTTTGTGAATTGTCTCCTGACAATAGGAAACCACTAAAAACTGAAGGCCATCTCAGTAGAGATCCTAGAGCAAAGGAAAGAAGAAAATATGGTCTTAAAAAAGCAAGAAAAGCTCCTCAATTCTCTAAACGTTAAAGGAATTTAAATCATGCCAAAATCAGAAATACACCCAAAATGGTATCCAGATGCAAAAGTCATTTGTAATGGAGAAGTTGTAATGACGACTGGCTCCACGCAGCCTGAATTACATGTTGATGTATGGAGTGGAAATCATCCCTTTTTCACTGGAACACAGAAAATTCTTGATACAGAAGGTAGAGTTGATAGATTTATGAAAAAATATGGAATGGGTTCAGCTGATACTGCTAAGTCAAAAGAGACAACAGAAGAAAAAAATTCAAAAAAATAGAATTTTCAAAATCAAGCATAATTTCAATTGGAATACTCAACATTAATTGCAAGGTTGAAAACTGCTTCAGAAAGTTTTGAAAATTTGGAAGTGCAGCTTGCAGATCCTGATATAGCTAATGATCCTAAAAAATTAGAATCAATAGCAAGAGAAAGGTCAAAATTAGAACCTTTGGTGATTGATTTCAATAAGTTGCTTGATACTGATAAAGAAATCGAAGATTCAAAAAATCTATTAAAAGAGAATAGAAATGATAAAGAAATGGAATCTTTGATAAATGAGGAGTTAATAACTCTAGAGGAATGTAAGAATGAACTGATTCAAAAAACTACAATCGCCTTATTGCCAAAAGATCCAAGAGATGAAAGAAGTGTAATGTTAGAAATTAGAGCCGGTGCTGGAGGTAACGAGGCTTGTATCTGGGCAGGTGATTTGGCAAGAATGTATGAAAGATATGGACAAAAAATTGGATGGTCTGTAAAACCTGTTAGTGCTTCCGAGTCAGATATGGGAGGATTTAAGGAGTTAGTTATCTCCGTTAAGGGAGATTCTGTATATAGTCAACTTAAATTTGAGGCTGGTGTACATAGAGTCCAAAGAGTCCCAGCTACTGAATCTCAAGGTAGAGTTCACACCTCTACTGCTACAGTTGCTGTAATGCCTGAAGCTGATCCTGTTGAGGTTAAGATTGATCCAACAGATCTAGAGGTTGGCACAGCGAGATCAGGAGGTGCAGGGGGTCAAAATGTTAATAAGGTAGAGACAGCTATTGATCTTCTCCACAAGCCTACAGGAATAAGAGTTTTTTGTACTCAAGAGAGATCACAATTGCAAAATCGTGAACGTGCAATGGAAATTTTAAGAGCTAAATTGTATGAAATTCAATTAAAAGAAGCTAATGCAAAAGAGAGATCACAAAGGCTTTCCCAGGTTGGAACAGGTGATAGGAGTGAAAAAATTAGAACTTATAATTTTAAAGATAACAGGACAACTGATCATAGATTAGGTTCCAATTTTTCACTTGAGCCAATTCTTGCTGGTCAATTGGAAGAAGTGATTGATGCATGCATAGCGCAAGAACAAAAAAGATTAATGGAAGATTTTAATAACGAAGCAAATTAAGAGTTTTTTTTAGACTGCAACCCCTATTACGTATTTACTCCATTCTTTATGCCTACCAGAGTCAATTTGTCTTGTAGCTTCAAAATTTAGATTACTTAATGGACGATAAGGCTTGCGTTTTAAAGGCATATTCGCCTCTTCGGGGGTTCGATTACCTTTTTGTACATTACATCTGAGACATGCTGTAGTAACATTTTCCCAGTTATCTGTTCCGCCTCTGCTTCTCGGTAAAACATGATCTATTGATAGGTCACTACCCTTATAGTTACAGTATTGGCAAGAATTATTATCTCTCAGAAGAATATTTTTTCTTGATAAAGAAACCTCTCTAAAAGGAACTTTGACGTAGTAACGAAGTCTTATAACTGTCGGCAACTTTTTCCCGCTATGAATTGAATATGTTTTGTCTTCCTCTAAGCTTTCTGCTTTACCTTTAATCATCAAAATTACTGCTCTTCGCCAGGAAGTGATGTTTAAAGGTTCATAGGATGCATTTAAAACTAGAGTCTGGCCCATGCCAAAATACAATTTACATGTCATGCTAACTGTATATTTCAATAAGCGCATTTATTTGTGCAAAGTTAATGCAAAATAGGCAAACAAATCAGGTATTTAATTTTGACAAATTTCCAAATTTTGAAAAAGATATAGATCTAAAACAAAGAGCATGGATTGAAGTTAAAGGTAAAGCAATAGAAACAAACGTTAGACAGTTAAGATCAAAATTAAGTAAAAATTGTCAATTTATGGCAGTCGTTAAAGCTGATGGATATGGACATGATTCGAAATTAGTATCAGAGTATGCTATCAAAGGTGGAGCATCTCAATTAGGTGTCGCCACATTAAATGAAGGCATAAAGCTTCGTTCTTCTGGAGTTAAAAAACCAATACTTATCCTCGGAAATCTTTATACGAAAAGGGATCTTATTATATGTTTTAAAAATGATCTTATGCCAACCATAAGTAGTATAAGAGAATGTTTAATTTGCAATAACATTGGTAAGCAATTTGGATTGAAATTTCTTTTACATCTTAAAGTTGATACGGGAATGTCAAGATTAGGATTTGAATACAGTAAATTTCTTCAGCAATTTGAAAAAATTAAATCTTTTGAGAACATTTCAATAGAAGGAATATATAGTCATTTATCTTCTGCAGATGAATCTAACGCATTAGATCCTAAAAGTATTACACAACTACAAAGACTGAAGTTTAATGAAATATTAAAGCAAATTAATTTTGATCGAAATAATGAAATTAAGATTCATTTGGCTAATTCTGCAGGAATGCTTATTAACAAAGATTTTCATTTTCACATGGTACGTGTTGGGCTTTCTATGTATGGATACAGTCCGTTAGACAAAATAGATAAAAATTTATCACTTAAACCAGCTTTATTTTTGAAAGCTAAAGTAGCTTTTATTAGAACTATTGATCCAGGAGTTGGTGTAAGTTATGGAGGTAAATTTGTAAGTCATAGAAAAACTAATTTAGCTGTATTAAGTATTGGTTACGCAGATGGAGTACCAAGAAATCTTTCAGGAAAGATAAATGTTATTCATAATGATAAACTTTATCCCCAAGTTGGATCCATAACTATGGATCAAATGATGGTGGACATAACAGGTTCAAGTGAAATTAAAGTTGGGAGTACTATGGTATTACTAGGATGTGATGGAGATAAAACAATTTCGCCTCTTGAATGGGCAAGAAAATCTAATACTATACCGTGGGAAATTCTTTGTTCTTTTAAAAATAGATTACCGAGAGTGCAAGTTGATTAGACATTTCGATTAAATAAAAAATTTTGAATGTTTGCAAAAAAATTGATAATGTATAAGAACTGGAGAGGTGGCTGAGTGGTTGAAAGCGGCTCCCTGCTAAGGAGTTACAGGAGGTAACTTTTGTCGAGGGTTCGAATCCCTCCCTCTCCGTGATTTATTTAGAAAATTTTTAATTAATTTTTGTTTTAAAACAAGTCAAGATTAATATCTTTAAGGTCATAAATAGAATTCAAAATTAAATCAGCGCCGGCATTTCTAAGATTTGTTTCGTAAGAATTACGTTCTTTTAATCGAGAATTTAAATGTAAATGAGGTGGAGCTATTCCGATACTTATGAATTTCTGAGATGGTATTTCCTTTCTAGCGTTTAAAACTGTATTTATATCTGCAATAGTATCTCCTACATATGCAATGGGAATATTTGATTCGCCAAGTTTATCTCCAATAAGCTTTTTTGATAAGTTAATAAAACCTTTAGGATCAGGCTTGTCAGGGGCATCTCCCATAGATATTAATGGTGGTGATTTTAGTCTAAGTCTTTTTTCTAAAACAAATTTTGCAGAAGCAGACTCTGCACCACTAACAAAACCCCAGATTATTCCATTGCCTTGAATTAAATCAAAAAACTTTTTGTCAACTAATAACTCCTCGTTTGTTATGTAACCAGACCAATATTTACTATCTTTATTTGGATCTCCACCAAAGTAAAACTCATCAAAACATTTTACTATTTCCTCTCTTGGAGGAATTTTAAGGTTTAAGTTCTCTTTTTTTATAAATCTTTTTATGAGTTCTAAACTTAAATCCCAGTCATTATTCCAGATCCCTTCATTTTTTGCATTATCAATATCTACATAACTTGGCTCCCATCCGGAAAATTTGTAAACCGTTTTTTTTAATGAAAGTCTATAACTATTTTCTACACTGCGGATTACCCCATCAATGTCAAACAAAATTAAACCAATATTTTTCAATTAATTTTCTTAAATCATCATTATAAAAGACTAGTATTTTTATAAAGAAAAAGCAAAGAAAAACATTCTATTTATAAAATTATGGATTATCTAAAATTAGTTTTGTAAATATCCTCTGGGAGTGAGAAATATTTCGTCAACTAAGGTTGTTTGAGAATTGCCAATAATAATAATTGACAACATATCAATCTCTTTAAAAGGAATGGTGTTTAAGGTAAAAAATTTTTTGGTTTGATTTTCTCTCCCTACTTGTCTAGCTATTAAAACTGGTGTATCACCATGCCTAGATTGTAAACATATATCTATTACACTTTTTAGCTGCCAATTTCTTTCAATGGATTGAGGATTAAATAAAGCTATTACAAAGTCACCCACAAGAGCTCCTTCAATTCTTTTTTTTATTAAGGACCATGGAGTTAATTTATCGCTTAAGCTTACTGAACAAAAGTCATTCATTAGTGGTGCTCCACTAATAGCAGCAGCTAATTGAACACTACTTATACCTGGATGTACTTCAAAGTAAGGTCGATATTCTTGTTTGATTTTTTGAAGTAACTCTAAAAGTAAACCAGCCATGCCATAAAATCCTGATTCACCTGAAGAAATTAAAGCCACTTTTATTCCTTCCTCGGCTAGTTTAATTGCTTTATTGCATCTGTCTTTTTCTTCAGTAAGTTTACTTTCAATTAAAACTTGGTCACTTCTTTTTAAGGGCTTAATTAAATCTAAATACATTTTGTATCCTATCCAAACAGTACACCTTGAAAGTGCTTTTTTGGAGTTATTGGTTAGGTAGGAGATATCACCAGGCCCACTTCCAATAATATGTATCTCTCCATGGGTAGGAATATATTGATTTTTTGATTCAGCTACAGCGATAGTTACTGCCCCAGATTGATTTTTAAAAATTCTTTTTTCTTCTAATAATTTTGATTCTTCTCCTGCTGCTAGTAAGCAAGAGGCTTCTGCTACGGAAGGTATACCAATTTCCTTTTGCACGACATTTGATGGATTTGGAACAATTATTGTTGAAAGATCTTCTTTACTAAAAAACTTTACAGGCAAGTTTTTTTCTTCAGAAAGTTCTAAAATTCCTTTCTCATCTTTTTTAATATCAATAGTTGCAAATCCCGCAATTGATTTCTGTGATAAATTTGCTGACCCCAAAAAATTATTTAAAGAATTTGCTATTAATTCTTTGCTTGTATTTCTTTCACATCCAATGCCAATCCATAATACGGGCGGGTGCCAAATTGTTTTATGATTGTCGAATATACTTACATGAAATGTTGAATCTGGTTTTTCAGTTTCTTTTTTATTAATTTGATTAATAATCTTACCTGATTCTGAAAATTTCCATAAGCTATTACCAGATAATTGTTTGCAAAATATTTCTTCGTTCTTAGCTTGTTTAATTACTAGTTTTGACCAATCCTTTATGTTGCCAGATCTTTTCCAACCCCATTGATTCCCAAATGCATCAAGATTTAAGAAGCTTTGATCTTTGGAATTATTAGTTTCTATTATTTCGCCACCAATTAAATTTGCAATTTGACATGCAATATTTTGCGTATTTGACTGATGTAAGCCAATTAAAGGAACTATCTTGGAACATTTGTTATCTATAACGATTACTCCTGGATCTTGATCTTTAGAGGTTAAAAATGAATTTATTATGCGTATTGATGCAGCAATTGAGCCTATAAAAATTATTAAATCTATCTCTGGCCATTTTTTAAGTAAAATTT
>CACGGL010000001.1:0-66871 GCA_902572595.1 uncultured Prochlorococcus sp. | reverse complement strand
TTTTGAAAATTGCTAATTGCTGGGCTAATTATGTATATGGTTGTTCTAATTAGTTTTTTCTCAATAGAAAATTTTTCCATATCTTTTAATTCTATTAATGATGTCCAACCATCATCCCAAGATACTCTAAATCCAACAATCACTTTAGTATCTGGAGGGTAAAACTCTAGTAGTGTTTCTTGAGACTTTTTCACATGCCTAGCACTTAGATATAGACATATAGAGGAATTGTGTTTCGCAAGATCTTTTAGAGATTCTTTTTCGGGCATCCCTGTTCGCCCTCCTGCTCTAGTTAAAATTATTGTTTGCGTTACGTCGGGGATGGTTAACTCAGCTTCATGATATGCTGCAGCAACTTGAAAAGCACTTACTCCAGGAACAACCTCGATTTCAATTTTTTCTTTTTTTAAAATTTCGATTTGCTCTCTAATTGCTCCAAAAAGGCAAGGGTCCCCATCATGCAACCTTACAACAGTTTTCCCTGCCTGAAATTCTTCTATCATAATTGATGTGATTTGCTCTAAGTTGAGCGAACTCGTTTTTATTTTTTCAGAATCTTCTTTGGCAAAATCTAAAATCTTTTCTGGAATTAGAGAATCAGTCCAGATAATGACATCTGCAATTTTTATCTTTTTTAATGCTTTTAAAGTTAATAATTCTGGATCGCCTGGACCAACACCAATAAAGGATATTTTATTATCCATTCTTTCTATTTTTCCCATTATATGTTCTCAATCTTAAAAAAAATATTCCAATTAATCCAGAAGAAAATAGAAAAATACTTATAAATTGAGCCATTCTTATGCCGCCATCACAGAAAGGTGGAAGTCCACTAATGCATAGTGGGTCAGTTCTTAAACCTTCAATCCAGAATCTTCCAAAGCTATAACTTATTAAATAAAGACAGCTAATAAAGCCAGGCCTGAAAAAATCTGTTTTATTTTGTTTATTAAAGGTAATAATAAGGATGATAAAAATTAAAAAATTCCACAATGACTCATAGAGAAATGTAGGATGAAAAAATTCATAATTAATAAATTCTAAAGGCCTATTTTGAATAGGTATAAATAATTTCCAGGGTAAATTTGTAGGAACTCCAAAGGCTTCATTATTGAAAAAATTTCCCCACCTTCCTATTGATTGTCCCAGAATAATAGAGGGTATTAATATATCTATAAAAGTTTTCAAATGAATGTTTTTCGACTTACAGAAAAAGATAGTAGATATTAATCCTCCAATGAGACCCCCATGGATTGCTATGCCTCCTTCCCAAACTGCCAGAAAAGAAGGTATTTGAATGATGTTATTGAATAGTTCTAAAGAAGTAAAAAAGTTCTCTCCGCTATATTGTCTCCACTCAAAAATTACGTAATAAGCTCTAGCTCCAATTATTGAAGAGATTATTAATGATGGAAGTATTTCACTAATGTACTCTGGGTTAATATTCCTTGCCTTTGATAGTTTTTTAGAGACAAATATGCCTATTAAAACTGAAACTGAAATAAGCAATCCGTACCATCTAATTGTTATAAATCCTAAATTTAAAAAAGTTTCTCCTGGAGATTGTATAAAAGCTTGAAATGTAAGCATTTAAAGAAAGTTAGATACCCTCTGCTGCTTGCACTTTTTCTACTTGTTTTTTCTTTAATACTAAAAGTATTTGTGTTAGACCTACACCAATAAAGAATGCAATTAATCCAATTACTCTATAAGGGCTCTGGAGTACAACCTCAGCATCTAATTGCCCAAAGCCGCCAACATTTGGATCATTAGTAAGCGGGTCACCTGCATTTATTTTGTCTTGAGCTTTTACTATAAGTTGGGGACCAACAGGGACTGCTTCAGTAGTTATCTCTCCATTCTCGTTTTTTATATTTACCTTATAACTACCATCTTCAATTGTGTCTATTGAATTTATAGTTCCTGAGGTGGAAGAAGTGAAAACTACATTATTGCTTTTGTCTCCAGTTGGGTATACCTGACCTCTACCTCTATTGCCTCCAATATGTAAAGAGTATTTCCCGTAGTGATATTCTTTATTAGTGGATGGATCAGGGGAAAGTACAGGGAAAACGATCTCTTTATTAGTATCTCCAGGTAAAGGTCCAACGATAATGATATTATCCTTCTCTTCACTGTAATTAGTGAAATAGACCCCTTCTGTCTCCTCTTTGATTTCTTCGGTCCATCTTTCTTGTGGAGCAAGTTTAAAACCATCAGGCAGCATTACAACAGCACCAACTTGTAATGGGACTTCAGAACCATCAGCCCCGATCTCTTTTAAGTCATTTTTGTAGGGTATTTTGACTACAGCTTTGAAAACACTGTCTGCCCCAACAGATTGTGGAACCTCTGCAATTGTAGGCATCTGAGCTAAATGACAATTTGCACAGACTATCTTACCTGTGGCTTCTCTTGGGGATTCGTAGTTTTGCTGAGCCCAAAATGGATAAGCAAAACTGATCTTTGGATAAAATACAATGCTTGAAATGAAAAGCAGAGTACAGATAAATAAACTTGTTTTTTTCATGATTTGATTTTTAAGACCTTTCATTTTTTATGCCCACCATGGATTTTCATTAGTTCTAAAGTCAGTTTCTGACCATTGTTTGACGAGTACAGCATCATCTTCAATATCGACATGAGCTAGAGCTAAAGATAAAGGCGCAGGCCCTCTTACGACCTTCCCGTTAGTATCGTACTGACTGCCATGACAAGGACATATGAATTTATTAGCACCACTATCCCATGGGACAACACAACCTAAATGAGTACAAATTGCATTTAAACCAAATTCTCCTATTTCCCCACCCTCATTAACTATTAAATAAGTTGGATCTCCCTTTAGTCCCTGAACTAGACTTCTGTCTCCTGCTTGATGGTTAGCTAACCAACCTGTCTTAGTTATTGGATTCCCTAATTCATCTTTAGCAGAAGTTCCACCTCCACCGCCGCCTGCTCTTAGAGGCATGAAATAATTCGCTACAGGGTAAAGGGCTCCTAAAGCTACACCAGTTGCAGTACCAAATGTAAGAAGATTCATAAATTGCCTTCGACCCATAGAAGGGACATCATTGGAACTTAATTGAGTCATTCGCTACTTGGTTCTGTTATTTATTAGTTATTATGGATCAAATTGATCAATTTCTGTTGCAAATAGATAGGACTTTTAATAATTTAAAGTAAAAGTTTAGGAAGTCTTAATTAATTGATTTAAATGAATCCATTGCTAGTAGATGAAGTTATACATTATTTGATTCATCGCTGGGGGAAAAAATATGATTTTAGACTCTTTAGAAGAGGAAAATTCGTGTATTTTCAGATGATGTGGGGATTTCTTGGACAGGAATCATTCCCTTTAAGTGAAGATGAATATAAAAAATCGATAGCTGATAAAATCGAGATTTTAAATAGATGTGGATATTCAGAAGAAGTAAGGGAATGGCTAAAGAAAGTCAATGCTAAGCCAAAGTTAGGTAGAGCTGTCAGCTTGCAATTAGATCTTAATGAGAAGATGAAAGAGTTTTTGACTTAAGATTTTCTGATAAGTAAGTTAATCCAGTACCCACAAAAAATAAAAACACAATCGATATAGATAGCAATGACATAGTCAATGGGTCAGTTGAAGGAGTAATCACTGCAGATAATATTGCAGAGGAAATTACAACTATCTTCCAATTAGAAATCATTTTTTCTGTTGTGATTATTCCAAGAGAACCAAGAATAAATTGTAATACTGGCAATTGAAAAGCTATTGCAGTGCTAGACATTAATAAGAGAACAAAATCAAAATATCTTTCTATAGACCAAGTTGGTTCAACAATATCAGCACCGAAACTAATGAAGAAATTTATTGCTGCAGGGACTAATATCCACCATGAAAAAATTAATCCTAAAAAAAATAGAAGACCTGAACCAAAAACTGCAGGCAAGATAAGGCTTTTTTCTTGTTTTGTTAAACCTGGAGAAATGAATAATATTATTTGATAAAAAATATAAGGCATAGAAACTATCAATCCGCTGTAACCTGCAACTTTAATAGCTACAAATAAAAACTCTCCTGGAGCAAGTTGTAGTAAATGAATATCACCAGCTGGAATTTCTAAAAAAGATATTAATGGCTTTATAATGAGAAAACTAAAGAATATTGAAATAAGTATTGAGAAAATTGAATTAAGTATCCTTTGACGAAGCTCCTCTAAATGATCACTAAAAGTCATCGAATCTAATAATTTTTTTTCACTTTGACCTGTACCTCTCATTATTATTTGATAAAAATTGTGTAAGAAAAAGGTTTAAAACTACTGTTGTCAAAGTCCAATTTATTTTTCGATAAACTTAATTATTTGCTTAATTTAGGATTTGTTGGATCAGGTAATAAGAAAGGAGGGGCATCATTTAAAGATGATTCACCATAAGTTTCATATTCTCTATATCCACCCATTTTCCCATTTGTTTTCATTAAAGCGCTTACGAAGGCAAGTAGTAAGAAAACAGTAGGCGCTCCAATTATTAATGCAGCACCAAATAGATATCCAACAATAAATTCTGGAAAACTATGATTTCCTAAAAATTCATGAGTGCCTAAAAGAAAATCAAACATTTAGATTTAAAAATTTTTTTCATTATAAACTAAATTACTGTTTTAAGATTTTTTTTAATGTAATCTTCTCCTCTTGTAGGATTTCCCCAAATAATTTCTCCATTTTTAAAGGAAACGCAACCCGGTCCTCCGTTTTTGATTTTTTGCAAATCTTTAATCTTTACTAAATTAATTGGAACTTTAATGTTTCTTTTTGCCTTACTAAATAAAGCAGCTAAATCTGCAGCTATTTGAAGATCTTGTTCAGATGCTACTTGAGATGAAGACTTCAAAACTACATGACTGCCTGGTGATTCCTGTGCATGAAACCATAAATCGCCTTTTTTTGAGAACTTAAAGCTTATTAAATCATTTTGCCTCATATTTCGCCCTACCTGAAGCTTTAATCCTGTGGGAGTATCAACTTGAATTGGTGAAGACTCTATCTCATATGTACTTTTCTGATCTTCTCTTTGCCTCTTGATATTGATATTAAACTCGTTACAAATTTCTTCCATAATTTCTTCTAGTAGTTTGATTCTCATAGAAAGTTTTTCATGATTTAAAGAATTTAAATTTTCTAGAAGCGTAGTGAATTCATCTAATCTCTCTATGTTTGTTTTGTAAATACTTAATCTTTCTTTTATTAATTCTCTAGATCTCTTTAGTTTTTTTGATTTTTTATATAGTTTTTGTCCCTTTATTATGTCTTGTTTTTTAATTTCATGTGAAGAGAATATATTATCAGCTTTTTCTTTATATATCTCGTAGTTTTCTGATTTTGTCAGAAGATCATATTGAATATTTAAATTCTTTTTCTCAGTATTGGTCTGTTTAAAAATTATCCCTTCAATTTTCTTTTCCAATAATTCAAGTTTTTTTTGTTTCAGATGATAATCATAATAATTCTCTAAGCTTGTGCATAAATCTATTTTATTTTCGCAATTAATTTCCTTATTAAAAAACCAAACGCAATAAAAATCTTTGTTGAATGTAGAAAAGTTAAAGTTATTGTTTTTAAAGCTGTTTATCCAAATCTTCCAATTTTTAAATATCTCCTTTAAGTCTGAGTTGCTAATGAAATCAATATTTTTTTCCATTATTTCTGAATTAACAGTTGCGCTAACAACCTCTAATTGTTTTGTGAGGATAGGGCTTACTCCTTGATAGGTATTTATTAAACAGTATTTCAAAGACTCAGGGATTATTGAAATTGAGTCTTTCCAAGATTGAAAAGACTCATCTTCTCTAGGTTGTTTTTTGAGATTGACTGGAGGGCCTGAATAAATTGATCCTGTTGAAATTGTTCTAAAACTAGATTGACTTGATTTAATTTGTTTACCAACAGCAATTATTTTTTGTTTATTATCCAAATAGAAAATATTACTATGTTTTCCCATTAATTCAAAAATTAAATACTTATTTATTTCATCTCCAGGTTTTTTTGCAAAACTAAATTTTATAACTCTCTCGAAATTATCTTGATCAATCGAAATTAAAGCCATATACTTTAATCCGTATCTTATTTGTTTAGAAAGTGTGCTTTCTCTACCAATCTTTTCTGGCTTATTTATTTTTAGTATTCTTGGAGAGTCTCCATTCCAAGAAACTTCTAACCATGTTTGAGAATCAACTCCTCTGAAACATAATTGAATTGTATTAGGCTCTGGTTGTTGGGCAGTTTCAAATTTTGTAGGCAAGATGTTCTTTGTCAAATAATGCAAGACAGATTTAATAGATGTAATATCCATTATCTGTGGAACACCTTTTTGCATTATTCCTTTTTAATTCACAAGATTTAATTTTACTGTAAAAAATTTAATATGAAAAATCAAAAAAAACTTATTATCCTTACTGGACCCAGCGGGGTAGGTAAAGGAACAGTTGTTAAAGAAATATTAGGCAAAGAAAAAGATTTTTGGCTTTCAATATCTGCAACTACTCGAGAACCTAGAGAGGGAGAAAAGGACGGAGAAAATTACTACTTTTTAAATCAAGAAACGTTTAAAGAAATGATTGAACAAAACCTGTTCCTTGAATGGGCTCAATTCGCTGGAAACTACTATGGAACCCCTTTGTCTTCGGTTAATGATAAAATAAAAAAGGGATTTACCGTACTACTTGAAATTGAAGTAGAGGGTGCAAGGCAAATAAAAAATAAGTTTCCTAATTCACTGTCAATATTTTTACTTCCTCCGGATAAAGAAGAGTTAGAGAGAAGAATAAGAAATAGAGGTACAGAAAAAGAAGAGGCAATTAAAAAAAGACTCTCAAGGGCTAATTATGAGATTTCAGTATCAAATCAATTTGATTTTGCATTAACAAATCACAATGTTGATGAAACAGCAAAAAAAATAATCAAGTTAATAAAAACTTGATTATTTTCTCTTTATCAACTCATTGGATGGAAAAGTAAATCTGGGAAAAACCTATTAAATTCAATAATTATTCCAGCTGTAAGGCTTAGCCAAATTGCTGCAACCACTGGAGCAGATCTGACAAATTTTGTGTTTAGAATTTTGAACATTTGTTTTAGGAAAGTTTAAAGATGTTTAGCGAGGACCATTAAGTGTAATATTGTTATCTTTCTCTCTTAAATCACCATTTCTTCCTTGTTTATTAGCAAGAAGAGGCCATTGGGCTCCTTTTACAAGACATTTTCTCGCTAAGTCTAGGTCAATAATAATCTCAAGGTCTGCTGGATTCTTAGTCTTTTTTGATTCAATTAAATACTCTCTTCCTGACCAACCTATAATTCCAGCAATGTAAATGAACAATACTCCGGGGATCAGTAAATCTCCTTCATGACCTCTATTTAAAAGGGCTCCCCATGGTTCAAGAGGAGGTCCAATTATTAAATGTGGAAGACCATCATCTCCACATGATGCTTTTCCGTATCTTTCAAATCTTGCGATATCTTTTTGAGTAGTTGCAGAATTTGCTCTCTCAATGAATTTAGGATTATCAGAACATTTTGTGAGGGCTGAAGCAGTATATTCTGTGCTAGCTCTATCTGCGTTTAAGGCAGGCCCATTTGCAGCTAGAGCAATTGGAGTAATTCCGAGGAACAGAAAAACTGAGGTTATGATTGAAAAAAAGAATTTCATAAGTTGCAATCTTTAATTCCTTATAGTGTGTTAATTAAGAAATTAATAATAAAATAGAACAAGTTGAATCAAAAATGCATAAAGTTTTAGCTATTGAAACAAGTTGTGATGAGACATCTGTCTCAATAGTTTCTAATGTTGGCGATACTTTCAAAATACATTCAAATATAATTGCTTCTCAAATTGAAGATCATTCAAAATGGGGAGGAGTTGTGCCTGAACTTGCAGCTAGAAAGCATTTAGAGTTATTACCTTTTGTTTTAGATAAGGCTTTAGAAGAATCAAAAATCAAAATTGAGGAGGTTGATTATATTGCATCAACTGTAGCTCCTGGATTAGTTGGTTGTTTACGAGTTGGCTCTATAACTGCAAGATCACTTTGCATGTTACATTCAAAACCGTTTCTGGGAATTCATCATTTGGAGGGGCATTTATCTTCAATTCTTTTTTCAGAAAACTATCCAAGGAAATCTTTTCTTACATTACTTGTTAGCGGCGGGCATACTGAATTGATAAAGGTTGATGATAGAAGGGGAATGCAGAGGCTTGGGAAAAGTTTTGATGATGCTGCTGGAGAAGCCTTTGATAAAGTTGGCAGATTATTAGGTCTTAGTTATCCAGGAGGACCGGCGATTGAAAAGATTGCTAAAAATGGGGACCCAATGAAATTTAATTTACCAAAATGTAGGATTTCTGATAAAAAAGGTGGATTTCTTAAATATGATTTTTCTTTTAGTGGTCTAAAAACCGCCGTATTAAGATTAGTTGAGAGAATAAATTTGGATGGGAAGACCGTTCCAATTCCTGATATTGCTGCAAGTTTTGAGAGAGTAGTGGCAGAGGTCTTGGTAGAGAGAACAATAAAATGCGCAGAAGATCATAATTTGGATAATGTTGTTGTAGTTGGGGGAGTGGCGGCTAACAATACATTAAGAAAAATGATGATTAGTGAAGCTAGTAAAAAAAACATTAAAGTTCATTTAGCTCCCCTTAATCTTTGTACAGATAATGCGGCAATGATTGGAGCGGCGGCGTTGTTCAGGATCAAATTTAAGGATCATTTAAGTTCTCTTAAATTAGGTGTCGCAGGAAGACTATCAATTGAACAAGCAAATACCCTTTATGAAGAAAACCCTCCTTTTTAAATTCAATGAACAAACAACCCAAAATCGAGATTAAAGAGACAAAAAACTTCGTTGATAAAAAGGAACTGAATTTGTGGAAAAGGGGTTTTACCCCTCAAGCTGAAATATGGAATGGAAGGATGGCAACTGTTGGGATAGGAATTATTTTTATAATTATTGCTTTGATAAGTAATTTTTCTTAATAAAAATAAAATTCATTTTCTTAAAAGTAGTTTTGAAATTTTAAAAAAAAATTACTCTTCTTCAGCTGATTAATTAAATTAAAAAGTATTGTATTTATTGGACTTGAGATGAGATTATTGATTTAATCAAAATAATTGATGATTTTATTATTCATAATTTTATATGACGCCTGAAAGGCTTGGATTACTTTGGGGAATAACTGTATTTGCAGGTGCTTGCGCTCGATTATTTTCTTCTTTTACAGGATTCCCAAGTGTTGTTATTTTATTACTTTCTGGATTATTCATCGGAAGATCAGGTTTAGGACTGGTTGAGCCCTTAGATCTCGGGCAAGGGCTTGAAACTATTGTGGGTCTTTTAGTCTGTTTGGTTCTATTTGAAGGGGGATTAAATTTAAAACTGCCTGAGGGGAATATAAGAAATACTGTTTTGAAAATTTCATTGGTAAGACTTTTTATTTCATTATCAGCTGGAATTTTTATTGCTCATTGGCTGGCAGGCCTTTCATGGCAAGTCGCAGGAATATATAGTGCAATAGTTCTAGCTACTGGCCCAACAGTTGTCTCTCCATTAGTGGAACAAATAAAATTAGCTTCACCTCTCTCGGAAGTTTTAAAAGCTGAGGGTTTGTTGCTTGAACCAATTGGAGCAGTACTGGCATTATTACTGTTAGAGTTAACTCTAGGGGATCTACGTGGGATTAACGATGTATTCATAGCATTAATGCAAAGATTAGGCGGAGGAGTACTAATTGGATTAAGTGCAGGATGGTTACTATCAGAAATTTTAAAAAAAATAAAAAATGAAGCCTCATTTGGTATTGAGCTTCAAGTTACCCTTGGATTTATTTTCCTTGTTTATGGAATTTGCGAATATTTTTTACCAGAATCAGGCTTGCCTGCTTCGGTCGCAGCAGGTTTTGTTGTAGGCAAAAGAGAAGTTATAGATAAGGAGAGATTGGATAATCTAATAGGTGAATTAGCTCAATTAGCAATAACAGTTCTTTTCCCTCTTTTGGCCGCTGACGTTTCTTGGGGTGAATTAAGTCCGCTAGGCTGGGGAGGAGTTCTTTGCGTTTTTTTGTTGATGGTTATTATTCGCCCTATCACTATCTGGATAGCAACAATGGGAAGAGAATTGAACTTAAAAGAAAAAATATTTTTAGCCTGGTTAGCCCCAAGAGGCATTGTTACTGCAGCGGTAGCTTCTCTTTTTTCTATCAGATTAGAGCAGGCTGGTATCCTTGGGGCTGGCCGCCTCCAAGGTTTGGTCTTTCTTACTATATTGATGACCGTAGGAATCCAAGGTCTTTCAGCTAAGCCTTTGGCGAATAGGCTTGAATTAGGTCAAAAAAAATAATTTAGATTGATTTAAGACATCTTTCAATTCGAGATCTATCAGTCTTACTCTCTGAGAAAAGCTCCCAACTTTGAATTAAATCTGGCCCACTGAGAGATCCAAAAAAGGCTACTCTTAATGATTTCATTAATATTCCTTTTTTAACATTATGCGCTTTAGAGATTTCGTTTATTATTTCTTTGGCTTTCTCCTTATCTAGTTTTATTGTATTTTGCTCAATTAAATTATTTAATATTATTTTTAGATATGCTTTGCTATCCTTGTTTTCCAGAAAATCTTTACCTTCTTTTTGAATTGGAGGTATTAAGAAAAATGGTTTTGATTGATCAATAGCATCTTTTAATAGAGTCATAGAGTCTCTAAGTAATATTGCTAATTTATAAGCCCATTCTTTAGATGGTGGTACCCAACCATTATCATCCCAGTATTTCCTAATGATCTCACTTAACTTTATTGATTCCATATTTTTTATATATTGAGAATTAATCCAGTTGAGTTTTTCCCAACTAAATTTAGCTCCAGCTTTATTTATGTCTGATAAGTTAAAAATTTCAGATATCTCATCAAGTGAGAGTATTTCTCTGTCAGCAGATTTTGGAGACCAACCTAAAAAGGCCATATAGTTCGATAAGGCCTCTGGTAAATATCCCATATCTCTAAACTCGTCGATTGAAGTAACGCAATCTCTTTTAGATAATTTTTTCCCTTCACTATTTAGTATTAAGGGTGTATGAGAAAAAGTTGGCAAATTAAAATTTAATGCTTTATAAATCAATATTTGTTTTGCAGTGTTCGAGATATGGTCTTCACCCCTTACAACATGAGTAATATTCATGAAATTATCATCAACTACAACTGCAAGATTATACAAAGGATCTCCAATCTCATATCCCTTTGACCTTCTTGACAAAACTAAATCACCACCCAAGTCCTTACCTTGCCATTTAATTTCTCCTCTTATCTGATCTTCCCATGTAATTTGAATTTTTTCATCAATCTTAAACCTTATTACTGAAGTCCTACCTTTTGATATGAATGTTTCTATTTCTTCTTTTGAAAGATTTCTGTGTCTATTATCGTGCTTTGGAGGTAATCCTTTCTTTTTTTGTTCTTCTCTTAATTCAGAAATTTCATCGTCTGTTGTAAAGCACCTATATGCAGCTCCACATTCTAAAAGTTTTTTGATGTAACTTTTGTGAATCGTAATTCGGTCACTTTGCTTTATAGGTTCTTCATCCCATTTAAGTCCAAGCCATTTCAAGCCTTCCAATATATTTTTTGTATATTCAGATTTAGATCGAAGAAAATCTGTATCCTCTATTCTGATGAGAAATTTTCCGCCTATTTTTTTTGCATACAACCAGTTGAATAATGCAGTTCGAGCTGTGCCAATATGAAATAATCCCGTTGGACTGGGGGCTAGTCTTAAACGTTTTTCCAAATTTCTTTTAGAAAAAACGGGACCGACGGGATTCGAACCCGCAACTTCCGCCGTGACAGGGCGGTGCTCTAACCAGTTGAACTACGGTCCCAGAGTATTGTTCTAAATTTATTTAGAACTTCATTCTTAAAATTATCAGATCATAATACTTAATTTATGGTGTTGTAATAAAAAAATTTTATTAATTTGAGGATTTACAGAAATAGTTAGTTTTAAAGCAGCCTTAATATAAACAACTATTTATTTTTGAGGTCTAAAACCAGCAGGTTCTATCAACCTAACTTGGTTACCTCTAGCGGTAAATTCTCTGCCTTGGTCACTTTGTACGACAACTCTTCCACCAGACTTAACTCTGATGACTCTTGCACGAACCCATCCTAAAGCTGCTGATTCGAGGACTTTAACTACGTCCCCAGGTTGAAGATCTAACTCCATCTTATGAAAAAATGATTTACATAATGTTGATCAAACGCGTCGTGGAGGACTTGAACCCCCGACATCAGGTTTTGGAGACCTGCGTTCTACCAACTGAACTAACGACGCATCTAAATAATTATAAGCGCCTTTGTGAACAATAAGTTGATTAATTTACAACTTTATCGATCAAAGCGTTGTTTTACGCGAGTAGCTTTTCCTACTCTATCTCTTAGATAGAATAACTTAGCTCTTCTTACTTTACCTCTACGTTCAACTTTTAGAGAGGCAACCTGTGGACTATGTAGCATAAATACTCTTTCAACACCTATACCCTGAAAAATTCTTCTGACTGTAATAGTCTGGTTAATTCCTCCATGCCTTTTTGCAATAACAACACCTTCATAAGGTTGGACTCTTTCTTTATTACCTTCTGTAATTTTTACTCCAACTTTAACAGTGTCCCCAACATAAATTTCAGGTAATTCCTTTTTTAGTTGTTCATTCTCAAATTCTTTAATAAGATTGGATGCGCTTAAGGTTTGTGTAATTTCAGAAACCATGTTTTTTTCTTTTTGTTCAACTGCTACATCAACTGATGCGTCAGCTTTAGTACCGGTTTCTAATTCCTTCTCTTGTTTCTCTTTGGCCATTTTGGTCTTTTTTTATCCTACAAGTTCTATATCTTAACCTTTTGACTCACCTTTAGTAACCTTTTTGGTAAATGAAATTGTTTTTGAAAACATTTGGAATCCCGTTATGAGCATCCAAAAAACTCCAAGTGAATTCAATATTACGTATATAAGTTCTCCATTATCTCCAAGCCATTCGCCCTCATGGAGAGACATTAACCAATGAACTTGTTCTCTGGAGTAACCTAATAAATCTTTTGAAACCCTATAAAGAAGACCAGTAATTGAGGATATAAATAGTGGAATAAAAACCCAGGGCGCCAAAGCCTTATGAAATTGCCTAGAATTAAATAAATTTTTCATTTTTGTTTCTTTCACATTGTTATTGATAGATTTAAGGTAGCCAAGACCATAAAGGCTATTTTGAAAATATTTACCTTTTACTATTATTTATTCCAATGAGACATTTTGCAGATCTTTTGTTAAATAAAAATAATTCCAAAGCTAATGATCAAGTTCCCTTTATTAACAGGAGGAGAGGAATCGAAATAAAGTCTGCACGGGAAATAAATTTAATGAAAAAATCTAGTAGAATTGTTGCAACTGTTTTGAGGGAAATTAATGACTTAATTAAACCTGGAATGAGTACACAAGATTTAGATGATTTCGCAGAAAAGAGGATAAAAAGTTTTGGAGCTGTGCCAAGTTTCAAGGGCTATCATGGATTCCCTTCTAGTATTTGTTCTAGTATTAATAATGAGGTTGTCCACGGAATTCCAAGTAAAAATAAAATAATTAAAAATGGTGACTTAGTTAAAATTGATACAGGGGCATACTTAGATGGTTTCCATGGAGATAGTTGTATATCAATTTGTGTAGGAGAAGTTAGTCCAAAGGCCCAAAAACTTAGTGACATAGCTTATAAAGCTTTGTATGCGGGGCTTTCGAAAATCAAAGCTGGTAATACACTCTTAGATGTTGCTGGAGAAATCGAGGATATTGTTTTAAAAAATGGTTTTAGTGTTGTGGAAGACTATACAGGTCACGGAGTCGGAAGAAATCTTCATGAAGAACCATCGGTATTTAATTTTCGGACCAAAGAATTACCCAACGTCGTACTTCGTGAAGGAATGACATTAGCTGTGGAACCTATTGTTAATGAAGGGACTAAATTTTGTAAAACTTTAAATGATAGATGGACCGTAATAACAAAAGATGGAAAATTGTCGGCCCAATGGGAGCATACAATAGTTGTTTTAAAAGATGGAATTGAAATATTGACAGATAGAGATTTCTAAAACCTATGACTTGTACTTATAGATAATTTGGCAATACAAAAAATTAAAAAACTCTTTTAATGGAAAAAGTAGGTAGCTTAAAGGATTTGGACTAATTATTATTAAATATTTTTTTGAATTAGCTAAATTATAAATTTTTTTTGAAACAAATTTGGGACTCATTATTCCGATAGGATTTAGTTCTGATTTGAAAGGCCCTAAGATGATTTTTTTAATTATAAATTTTTTCTTTGTATTTTTATCCAAAAGATTTTTTTTGAAAGAAACTAATTGACCAATAAGGGATTTACTAATCTCATATGACGGATTTAGGGCTGGTAATATTTCTGCTTCAGATGTGTTTATCCAAATTTCTTTTTTTGTAAGTGAATCATTGCTTATAGCAATATCTTCAAATAAATTTAAAAATTTGAATTTGCTCAATGCATTTATTTCTATTGAATTTTCATAATTTGAATTTTCTCTACTCAAATCATAGATGCCATGGTTCAAAATTAAAATGTCTATCTTCTCTAATTGTTTTCTTAATGAAGACTCCTTTCCACATTCCCAATTAATCCATTTATTTGGAGATTCAAGATTTATTTCATAATTAGTTTTACTATGTGTAAATCCAATCACCTTATATCCTTTTTGACGAAACAACTTTGTTAATTCTTTCCCTAGCGCACCTGAGGCTCCAGTAATACCTATAGTTTTTCCGTTTTTGGTTGAATTTATCATTTTCTTGATTTTGATGAGATACCAAAGAACTAAAATAAATTTACCAAAAAAAGATTATTTATATTTTTTTAAAACTCATAAATAAATATTTGTTTAGTTCTGAAAAAAATATTATCTTAAATCTATTGATAAATAATTTTACTAATTATGAGCGATATATTATTAATTGGTTCATGTGAGCCATTTAGTGGTAAGTCTGCAATGGTTCTTGGGATAGCAAAAAAACTTTTACAGAAGAAAAAAAAAGTACGCATAGGGAAACCACTAGCGACATGTATTGAACTTACTAATCTTCCTTCAATGTCTTATGAAGGATTAATAGATGATGATGTTAAGTTTATTGGATCTACATTAAATATCGAAGAGGAGAATTTAATTTCCTCAGTAGGATTGTTGGATAATATCTCAGCTGAAAAAAGAATCTTTAATAAAGATTTACTCCCAGGAAAAGGTTTTGATCAGATTGAAGGATTGGTTAATGATGATTTTGAAGGTCTGAATATTCTAGAGGCAGCTGGAAGTCTTCATGAAGGTATGATTTATGGCTTAAGTCTCCCACAATTAGCTAAGGATTTAGATGCGAAAGTTTTAATTGTGAATTTATGGGAAGATTGTAAAAGTGTTGATGCATTACTTGATGCGAAAAAACAATTAGGAGAGAAATTGGCTGGAGTTGTATTGAACGGTGTTTTGCCTCAAGAAGTCGAAAAAGTTAAAAATGAAATAATACCTTCTCTTAAAGATCTGGATATTGAAGTGTTTGGGGTAATGCCTAAATCGCCACTTCTTAGAAGTGTCACAGTCGGAGAGCTTGTAAGAAGACTTGATGCCCAAGTAATTTGTTGCCCTGAAAAAGATCAATTGCTTGTTGAAACATTAAGTATTGGTGCAATGGGGGTGAATTCTGCAATGGAATTTTTCAGGAGAAGACGAAATATGGCTGTAGTTACTGGAGCTGATAGAACTGATATCCAACTCGCTGCTTTGGAGGCTTCGACTCAATGCCTAATTTTAACTGGTATAGGAGACCCCTTGTCACAATTGATTCATAGAGCGGAGGAATTGGAGGTGCCAATTTTAAAAGTAGAATTAGATACTCTTTCCTCCGTAGAAATTATTGAACAAGCTTTTGGTCATGTCAGAATACATGAATCAATTAAAGCTTCTTATGCTATTCAATTAGTTCAAGAGAATGTAAATCTACAAAGAATTCTCGAAAAGATAGATTTTCCCTGCAATTTTTCAGATAAATGCTAATTTCAAATATAGGAACTATATTATTTTGAGTCGCTCTTTAGATCTACCAGCAACTGAAGGCGTTGATGCCTTAGCTCAAGAACTTGCAAAACTCCAAGATAATGGGAAAAGGAGAATTGCTTTTTTGGGTAGTAGACACGTACCAGTTGTCGATATTCACTTAATTGAGTTGATAGCAAGGTCTTTAGCAGAGGAAGGACATAAAATCCTTACTTCTGGATCACAAGGTGTCAATGCGGCTGTT
Organism: uncultured Prochlorococcus sp.; assembly: GCA_902572595.1. Taxonomy (GTDB): domain Bacteria; phylum Cyanobacteriota; class Cyanobacteriia; order PCC-6307; family Cyanobiaceae; genus Prochlorococcus_A. The sequence goes on along the minus strand of CACGGL010000001.1, from coordinate 50,486 downwards.
ATTCGAGCTGTATTAGATATTAATCCATCATTATTAACTGTTTTATTACCACAAAGTCTTGACAGACAAATACCCGAAATAAAGGATCAACTCGAAAGGGTTATGCATTTGGTTGAAAAAAGTGAAAATGATGAATTACCTTTGCCACTTGCAAGCAGTCTTTGTAATCAAGAAATTATTACTAGGTGCGATCAATTAATATGCTTTGCTTTTCACGATAGTGAAACTTTGTTAAATAGTTGTAGATGCGCGGAAGAAATGGGGAAAGTAGTTAGTTTGTTATTTTTTGATTAAATAAATCCATTTCCCCTTATTAAAAGATGATTTATGCTAATAATATTTAGCTATTAATAATTTACTATGGCAGAAAGTTTTTCATTTGATATCGTTTCTGATTTTGATAGGCAGGAATTGGTCAATACTTTGGATCAAGTAAAAAGGGAAATTTCTCAGCGTTACGATCTGAAAGGCACAGACACTTCAGTGGATTTAGATAAAGAAAATATTTTTATAATTACCAATAGCGAATTAACCTTAAATGCTGTTAATGACATAATTAGACAAAAAGCAATAAAAAGAAACTTATCTTTAAAAATATTTGACTGTGGTGAAATTGAAACGGTTAGCGGTAATAGAGTAAAACAGACAATTTTATTAAAACAAGGAATTAAACAAGAAATCGCAAAAAAAATCAGTAAAAATATTAGAGATCAAATAAAGAAAATTAATGTCAGCATCAATGGAGAAACACTCAGAGTCGCAAGTAAGAGCAAAAATGATCTTCAATTAGCAATTAAGCTTGTTAGTGAGTTGGAAGAGTCTTTGAACATTCCTCTAAAAGCTAATAACTTTAGATAAGATCTTAATTAAGAATATTTATAAAGCATGACAGATTATTCAGAATCTCTCATTAAATCATTGATTAAGAAAGTAAAAGAATATCCTCGTTTTTCAAAAAAAGAAATCGAGAAATTTTGTTGGATGGCAGTACATGAGCATAAGCATGGTGTTTTACCCTCTGAATATGACATAAGAGAAATAGATGAGGACCTTTATTTAGAACTTTTGCAAGAATTCAAATAATATTTTTAGTAAATAATATTTACATTTAAATCTACAATTATTAAAAAAATATTTTAATTAAATGCCTTATTAATGCACTAATTAGTCTATTTAAATATGATTAATTAAAAGACAAAATTTAATGTCAACATCCTTTAAAAATGTAACACCAACAGGTCCAGGTGGAACAGCAACATTATTGATTGTATTGTCCTTTACTGGCTTTCTTTTGCTCACCCAATCTCTTTTTGTTGTCCCTTCTGGACAAGTTGCAGTTGTTACAACATTAGGGAAAGTAAGTGGACCCTCTAGGAGAGCTGGTTTAAATTTTAAACTTCCATTTATCCAGTCTGTTTATCCATTTGATATAAAAACTCAGGTTCAACCCGAAAAATTTGAAACATTAACTAAAGATCTTCAAGTTATTAGAGCTACAGCTACTGTCAAGTATTCAGTAAAACCTAATGAAGCAGGAAGGATCTTCGCAACAATTGCAAGCAGAAATAGCGATGTTTATCAAAAAATTGTTCAGCCATCTTTGCTAAAAGCTCTAAAATCAGTCTTTTCTCAATATGAGCTTGAAACAATTGCTACTGAATTCGCAGTAATTTCTGAAAAGGTAGGAGACACAGTCGCAAAGGAACTAAATTCATTTGATTATGTAGATGTTAAAAGTTTAGATCTTACTGGATTAGAGATCGCTGAAGAATATAGAGCTGCGATTGAACAAAAGCAAATCGCTGGACAGCAATTACTAAGGGCAAAGACTGAAGTTGAAATTGCTGAGCAAGAAGCACTTAGATATCAGACATTAAACAGAAGTCTCGACGATCAGGTGCTTTTCAAATTATTTCTCGACAAATGGGATGGTAGTACGCAAGTTGTTCCTGGCCTTCCAGGTTCAGAAGGAGGTAGTCCTCCAGTAATAGTTGGTGGTAGAAGGTAATTATTAAAAAATAATTCTCAAAAGCTTTTAATCATTTACTTATTTTTATTCAAGTAAAGAAAAGTAAATGATTATTTTTTTATTGCATTGAAAGATTCGTCAAAAGCCTCTATAGTTTTGTCAATTTCTTCTTCGCTATGAGCTAGTGATGTGAAACCTGCTTCGAAGGGACTTGGTGCCAGGTAAATTCCTCTTCTAAGCATTTCTCTATGCAACTTACCGAAAAGTTCTGTATCATTTGTTTTGGCCTCATCAAAGTTCCTCACTGGTCCATCACATAAGAAAAATCCAAACATAGCGCTTACACTCCCACCGTTAATAGCGATACCGTTATTTTCAGCAGACTGAATTATCCCTTCAATTAATCTAGAAGTTGTTGAATCAAGCTTGTCGTAGGTACCATCTTGTTTGAGCAGTTCAAGAGTTTTGATCCCAGCAGTCATTGCGAGTGGATTACCGCTCAAAGTACCTGCTTGGTAAACCGGTCCGGAAGGGGCTACCATTGACATTATTTCTTTCTTGCCTCCATAGGCTCCAACAGGTAGGCCTCCACCAATTACTTTCCCAAGAGTGGTTAAGTCAGGAGTTACCCCAAACTTTTCTTGTGCGCCCCCATAACTTATTCTGAATCCGGTCATTACTTCGTCGAAAACTAATAAGGATCCATTCTCAGTTGTTAATTCTCTTAAACCTTCCAGAAATCCAGGTTCTGGCGTAATAAATCCAGCATTCCCAACGATTGGCTCAAGTATAACTCCCGAAATGGCATCAGGATTTTCAGAAAATAATTTTTTAACTGCTTCAAGGTCATTGTAAGGAGCAGTAAGAGTGTTAGCAGTCGTCGTCCGTGGAACACCTGGAGAATCCGGTAAACCAAGAGTGGCTACACCTGATCCTGCTTTCACTAAAAACATATCTGCATGACCGTGATAGCAACCGTCAAATTTAATAACTTTATCTCTTCCAGTAAATGCTCGCATAAGCCTTAAAACAGCCATGCATGCTTCAGTTCCACTATTAACAAATCTAACCATTTCTACAGACGGGACTGCATCTATTACCATTTCAGCAAGTTTGTTCTCTAGAACGCATGGAGCACCAAAGCTAGTGCCTTTCTCAATTGCTTCTTGTAATGCCGTTGTAACTTCAGGGTGGGCATGTCCACATATAGCCGGCCCCCAACTCCCTATATAGTCAATATATCTATTTCCATCAATATCCCAAGCATAGGGACCTTTGACTCTATCAAAAACAATTGGCTGCCCTCCAACAGACTTAAAAGCTCTTACTGGAGAACTTACTCCTCCTGGCATTAATTGTTGGGCGGCAGAAAAAATTTCTTCTGATTGGGTGTAATTTAATATGTCAGTCACAATTTAACTAAATGATGTTTTGAGAAAATCTTGGCATGTTCTAAATTAGAAATAAGTAAAAATTTTGTCAATCAGATTGAAATTCTACATTATGATATTTTTATTGCGATAGTTAGGATTGTAAATTATTAATTTTAAAGAAATCATAATAAAAAACAACATTAATCTTGATAAGTCTTTATTTATAAGTGTTTTCAGGAATTAAAAAAGTTTAATTTATTTTATTTATATTTCGAAGAAATTATCATCATCCTCAAAAAAGTCTTCATTTAGATCGTTCAGGTTAAGATCTATCATTACTGGGGCATGATCACTTGGACGTAAATTACCTCTTGGTGAGCAGTCTATGACACAACTTTTAAGTTTTGAGGACAGTTCTTTGCTGACATATATATGGTCTATTCTCCAACCTTTATTTAATTCAAATGAGTTATTACGGTAATCCCACCAACTCCAATGGCCAGGATTTTGTTCGAAAATCCTGAAAGAATCTATTAATCTTTTTTTCAGAACATTTTTTAGTGCATTTCTCTCTATCTCAGATGCCATTATTCCTCCATCAAATTTCTTTGGATCATGAATATCCAAGTTAGATGGAGCAACATTAAAATCCCCCATAAGACAAATTAATTCTCCTGTTTTTTCTTGTTCATCCAAAAATGAAGCTAAACAATTTAACCAACTAATTTTGTATTCGAACTTACTAGATCCTAGAGAAGATCCGTTTGGGACATAGACATTTATGATCTTAATACCATTAATATCAGCAGAAATTAATCTTTTTTGAGCTTGGAAAGTTTCAATATTTTGATTAGAGTCGGTACAACCGTAGAATCCTTTTTTAACATTTTCTGGCTTTATTTTAGAAATAATAGCCACACCATTGTATGATTTTTGTCCGTAGACCTCTACTGAGTATCCTAATTTTTCAAAAGGTTCTAAAGGGAAACTATCATCAATCACTTTTGTTTCCTGCAAACATAGAATATCTGGATTAACTTGAGCAATCCAATCTATGATTTGTGAAAGTCTTGTTCTTATAGAGTTAACATTCCAAGTTGCTATTAACAAATTTCTACCAAATTATGTAAGATTAAGTTAGCAGAAATCTTGGCATTAAAGAAATTTGAAATCAAATAAAATGAATAATTATTTTTGCGAAAAACTACCTAAACCTATAATTTTTGTAGTTTTCTTTACTTTGTTATTTCCCTTCAAAGGTCATTACTTAAATGCTGAATATTTATTAGAAGAATTAGAAATCGATACCTCAACTAAAATAGAAGAGGATAGTTCAGTTCTTCCAGCCAATCCTTTTGAAATTGTTGAAATGATTCGGAGAGCAAACAGTATGAATGATGCGACTAAACCTTCTGATGCTATTGACGATGCGTTAAAGTCATTTAATAGTTTGGAGGAAAAATAATAGTTATATACGATTAATTGTTATCTTCAAATTTTTAATATGTTAAAAAACCCTATCCCAAAAGTTACTAATCATTTACAGCATAGAGCAATCGGTATCGTTTATGGTGAATTTACACCCAATGGTAGTGAGCAATTGAATAAGGGCTTTTTAATTGATAATAAAGGTGAAAAAATTGAAACAGTAATACTTGGTAAAGCATTGCCACTTTTAAAAAAGCATATTGATTTAAAGAAAAGTTATTATTGGATTGTTTACCCAAAAAATAAAAATACTCAAAACTTACATTTACAGGTTGCTGGAGTTTGGGATCCTTATCAACTGAATAACTTCCCAAATGACTCTTCAAAAACTAACTTATCAAAATTATTAGAAGAATTAAATCTTAAAGATAATTATTTTTCTGTTAGAGGAGAATTAGTCTTTGTCAACACTCAAAAGAAAGAATTTGTTATTAAAGTTTGCTCGGCTGCAAAGTCACAAAATTTTAAAAATAAAAATTTCAAACTTGTCATAAAAGGAGATCTTTCTCTTGAACTTCTTCATAGTTTTGTAAGTTTAGATATCAACAGAGATGGAAATTCCTTGAAATTAATAAAGTGCGAAGTGATTGAAAAAAATCTTTCTGAAAATCACTAGAATGAAATTCTGATTTTCACCGAATTTTGCTAATCAAGAAATCTTTGATTTATGGAAGAAATTTTAATCGAATGTTCTCCCGGGATCTCTGGAGATATGTTGTTGGGAGCCTTTTATGATTTAGGGGTGCCTAAAAAAGTAATTGAACAACCACTTATTGATCTTGGATTAAAGGATCTATTTCAACTAGATTTTAAAGAATCCAAAAGTTGTTCAATCCGAGGGATTAAGACAAAGGTTGAGAATATCGATTGTAGTCCTATCAAAAGAACTTGGAGAAATATTAAGGAACTTATTTTAAATAGTAACTTAGAAAATAAATTAAAAAAAATAATTTATAAAGTATTTGAATCTCTAGCAATTGCTGAAGGAAAAGTTCATGGCATCAAATCTGAGGATGTTCATTTTCATGAAATTGGAGCTATAGATTCATTGGTGGATATCATTGGAGTATGTGCTGCATTAAATTACTTAAATCCAAAGAAGGTTTATTGTAATGAGCCAATGTTGGGGAAAGGTTTTGTTCAAACTGAACATGGAAAGTTATCTGTACCACCTCCTGCTGTAATAGAGCTAATAAGACAAAAAAATATTAAGGTTTTATCAAGCCTTGACTTAATAGAGGGTGAACTCTCAACACCAACCGGCATTGCTTTACTTGCTAATTTAGTCGACTATCTAGAACTCCCTCCAAAATATTCTATTAACTCTTATGGAGTAGGCATTGGGAACCTAAAATTTCCATTTCCTAATTTGGTGAGAGTTTATAAAATTACTTCATTTAGGGACTCTTCTATTAACGAACAAATTAATCCAAAGTATGAAACGATATCTGTTCAAGAAGCATGGATTGATGATCAAACACCTGAAGATATATCTAATTTTGTAGAGAAAATGAGAATTGAGGGAGCTTATGACGTTTCTTATCAAGCTATCAATATGAAAAAAAATAGAATTGGATTTTCTATTCAAGTAATTTTGCCAATAGAGAAAAAAGAATTTTTTAGGCGATTATGGTTTGATTATTCCAATACAATTGGGGTTCGTGAAAGGACCCAATCTAGGTGGATATTACTTAGACGAAGAGGAGAATGTTCAACGACTTTTGGAAATATAAAAGTTAAACAAACTCTGAAACCAGATGGATCAATAATCATGAAACCAGAAAATGATGAGGTTTTGAGATTACAACTAAAGCATAAAATATCAACTTACGAAATAAGAAAAAAAATAAAAGAATCAAGTAAAAAATTTAAAGCATTTGAAAACTGGAAATGAGATTTAATATCAGTAATCAACCATATTCGAAATTTATTAAAAAAATTAATTTTGGAAATTTAAAGAGTATTTTCTTTATTTCAAGCTTGTTATATTTTTGCATCTATTTTTTTGATAATATTGATCAAATTTCTTTTGATATCAATTTAGAAAGTAATGGAATTAATCTATTTTTATCATTTTTATTTTGTGTTTTAAGTATTTACTTGAACGCTTATGCATGGAAATATATTGTTAAATGGTTCGGGAAAGAATTTAAAAGAAATAATTTAGTTTCATTCTATGTTTTAACCAATATTCTTAAATATGTTCCTGGAGGGGTTTGGCATTTTGTTGAAAGATTTAATTTTATAAAAAAAATAAGTAATCCACAGATTGCTTTATATTCGACGCTTATAGAACCTTATTTTATGTTGAGTGGATCTTTTCTCTTAGCATCATTGGGATTAATTTTTTCACCACTTTATTTTTTTTTAGTTTTTCCTTTATTATTCTTAAATAGAAAATTTATTTTTTTGATATTAAAAATATTAGGGTCTCTTAAGGGGAAAGTATTTGAGGTTTTGAGACTTCCAAATTCAAAGGGCCAATTTGAAAAGACTATAAATATAGTTTCTTTTTTCCCTTCTAGAGCTTTATTTCTTGAAATTGGTTTTGTTTTATCAAAATTTATTGGGTTTTATATTTGCTTAAATACTTTTTATACAAGTAATAACCTGAACATCATATTTTTATTAGTAATTTTTTCTTTGTCATGGTCCATAGGCTTGGTAGTCCCGGCAGCTCCAGGAGGAGTTGGCGTTTTTGAGGCTTGCCTCCTTTTATTTGTTGGCAAAAGTATTCCAGAAAATATAATTCTTATAAGTTTAGTTTATTTTAGGGTTATATCTACATCGGCAGATTTGTTGTTAAGCTTACCTTTCTTAATAAGAAAAGTGTCTACAAGAATTTAGTGTTTTTTCTCTAAACTTGGTATCAATGTCATTGATGCAATAAGGCCTAAAGTCATGATAAGAATGGCCGGTAATATTGCCTCTACCATTCTTTCATCTCCAGCATATTGATATATTCTCACTGATAATGTATCGAAATCGAATGGTCTTAAAATAAAGGTAATGGGTAATTCTTTTATCGTGTCAACAAAAACTAGAAGTGATCCTACGAATATTGGTCCTTGGAGAAGAGGTAGATGAATTCTTTTGATGATCCCCAGCCAATTCTCTCCGAGTCCAAGTGCTGCTTCATCAAGACTAGGAGAAATTCTCTCAAGACTTGAATCAATAGAACCCTTAGAGATAGTTAGAAATCGGACAAGATAACCCCAAATTAGTAAGCAAATAGCAATAAAATTGAATTTTGAAGAAGAAATGCTTATTAAAGATAAAGCTAATACAGTACCTGGGATTGCGTAACCTATCCCCGCAAGATTTGTTATTAATTCTAATAAAAAGCTTTTATTTGCGCGTCTGACTAAAGAAATTATTAAGGAGAATAGCATCGCTATTAATGCAGTTAAAAGTCCTAGACTTATGGTCCTTAATGATAGGCTAAGTAATTCTATAGATAACCCTTTTTGAATTAGATCTATATTGAGTAGAATCCAAAAACATGGAATCCCAAAAGAGAAAATTGGGGGAAATAAAGATATGATTATTGCTAAAAAAGCTCTAGTTTTGTTTAATTCCCATCCTTGAGAATCTTTTGATGCAGGATTTTCACTCCACCTCTTTGATTTTTTTCTTGATAACTTTTCGAAAATAACTAAAGTGAAAATCATTAACAAGGCTACCAAAGATAATCCAATAGCACTTTTTGGATTACCCTCAATTATCCAATTTTCAGCTATACCAGTTGAAATACTTGGTATGTTTAATAATGCAAATGTACCTAACTCATTCATTACTTCCATACACATTAAACTTATTCCTGTTATTAGTGCTGGTAACGCCATTGGAAAAGCGATTTTAAAGAAGCTGCTCCAAGGCCCTACTCCTAATCCTCTACTGGCATTGATTTGATTAACTCCAAATTTATTAAAACTTTCGTTAGCAAGAATGAATACATATGGATAAGTAGAAATTGAAAGTATTAATACCCCCCACCATAAACCAGTTACTTGATACCCAAAAATACTTCCTAAATCCTGCAAAATAGCAGTTATTAGATATGCTGGGGCAGCCAGTGGAACTAGCTGACAAATACGGAGAACTTTTCTGAACTTAAAATCACAATTTGAAAGTAACCATCCATTCAAAGTTCCTAACCCGCCGCCAAAAAAACTTGTTAATATTAGAACTTTTAAAGTGCCTAAGACCTCTTCTCCTCCAGCAATACCTAATGAAAAATTTCCACTAAAAATGTAACCAATTCCCTCTAGAAGAAAATTGGAAATTGGAATGATTACTAAGAGTGAAACAATAAACGAAGTGAAATAAAGAAAATTTAATTCTGTTAATGTTTTTTTAAACCCTTTAATGCGTATTTTCAAAAATTAATTAAATCCTAATATGAACTCTAATCTGAATTAAATCTACATGATGACAGTTGATTTTTAATAGTATGGTGATCTAAGTTTTTCCCAATTAATACTATCTTGTTAGATTTTTCTTTTGTCCATTCCTCATCATCTAGAGAAAACCTCTTTCCAGATAGGTGAAAAATATGTTTTCTTTCACTTTCCATAAACCATAATATTCCTTTTGCTCTAAATACATTTTGTGAGATTTGATTATCTAAGAAATATTGAAACTTTCTTAAAGAAAATGGTTCAAATGTCTCATATGAAACTGAGGTAAAACCCTCGATATTATTGATCAAATCGTGGGAATGAGAAGGGTGATCGTGGGAATGAGAAGAGTGATCGTTTGAATTTTGTTCTATATTTTTTTTATTTTTCTCGAATTCAAAAGTATCCGTCTCAAATAGACCAACGCTCATTATTGTATGTAATGCAACTTCACTATTAGTTGATCTCAAAATCCTTGGTTCTTTTTTTATTTTATTTATAAACTCCTCTATTTTCTTTAATTGTTTTTCATTTACTAAATCAGATTTATTAAGAAGAAGGATATCTCCGTATAAAATTTGAGAATAGGCGACACTTGTATTATTAATTTCAAAATCAAAATTTTCTCCATCAATGACAGTGATTATCGAATCTAATCTTACTTTTTCTCTAAGATCACCAGCCGCAAAAGTCATGGCTACTGGTAATGGATCTGCTAATCCAGTTGTTTCAACAATCAAATATTCTAATTCTTCAGCTCTTTCTAAAACTTTGGATACGGTATTTAATAATTCGCCATTGATAGAGCAACATATACATCCATTATTTAATTCGATCATATCTTCTGAGCCTTCTATTATTAAGTCATTATCTATTCCGATTTCTCCAAATTCGTTGACTAAAACAGCTGTTTTAATACCAACTTGATTTTTTAAAATATGATTTAGAAGTGTAGTTTTGCCAGAACCTAAAAATCCACTAATAATAGTAACTGGTAATAAATTTTTAGACATTTTGAATAGTTGAAAACAAGTTTATATTTTTATTGATCGAAAATTTTGTTGATTTCCGAAGCTAATGTTTGATCCAGATTCGTAATACCTCCTAGATCATGTGTATTTAATTTAATTATTACTTTTGCATAAACGTTCTCCCAGTTAGGATGATGATTATATTTTTCACAGATTAAAGCAACCTTAGTCATAAAAGCAAAGGCTTCAATAAAATTAGCGAAGTTAAATTCTCTTTGGATTTGTTTAGATTTAATTTCCCAGCCAGGTATTTTGACAACTAATTCATTCAATTCTTCATCTTGCAAAATGTAGGGTTCCATTAAATAAGAAATCTGACTTATTACATTATAAATATCTTACTTTTTCTCACCAATTATATGTACATTAATTATTCTTTCCTTTTGATCAAATCGATGTTCCCATAAATAAACTGCTTGCCATCTGCCAAGCATAATTTTCCCGTCTTGAAAACTCAAAGATAAACAAGTGTTTGTTAGGGATGTTTTAATATGTGCAGGCATATCGTCAGCCCCTTCTTGATAATGTTTATAGGATATTTCTTCTCTATTTTTTGATAAGGTTAAGTAGGAATCATAGGGAACTATCGATTGCATATACTTTTTTAGGTCTCTCAGTACATTTGGATCTGCATTCTCATTAATAGTTAAACTGCAACTTGTATGAAGTGAAGTTAAATTTAAAATTCCAGAATGAAAATTATTTTTTTCAACACATAAATTTAAATCATATGTGATATCAATAAAACCCTCGCCATGGGTTATGAATTTTAATTTTGAAAATATTTGTTCCATATAAGTTAAAACTTAATTAATCAATATCCTATTATGGATAAAAAGATGCATACTTTACTGCAGACATTAAAATTTTTATCTTAAGATAAATTTAATTTCCATTTAAATCTTTGGCTGAAACTCATTGGAATAAGCTCGGTGCTTACCTTAAAGAAACACAGATATTAGGTTCAATCCAAAATACACTTTATTGGGATCAGAATACTGGAATGCCAAAGAAGGGTGCTTCTTGGAGGTCTGAACAACTTACTTATATTGCAAAAGTATTGCATGAAAGAAATTCTTCCGAGGAATTTTCTAATTTAATACAATCTGCTAAAAATGAACTAGCAGATATTGAGCGAAATTCCGATAATCAACTTTTCATAAAAGATAAAGAAAGAAATATTAGTCTTTTATTGAAGGAATTTAATAGAGAAAGAAATTTAGATCCTAAATTAGTCGAGTCTCTAGCAAAGGCAAAATCTAAAGGGTATGAAAGCTGGCAAGAAGCTAAGGAAAAATCAGATTTTAAAATTTTTCTTCCTTTCTTCGAAGAATTAGTTAAATTGCGAATTGAAGAGGCAAAACAAATATCAGATCAATATTCACCATGGGAAACTTTAGCCCAACCCTTTGAACCTGAATTAACTTTAAAGTGGCTGAATAAAATGTTTCAGCCTTTGAAAGACACTCTCCCAGAGTTGATTAGAGGGATTAATAAATCTAAGAAATATCACTGGGATTTGAGTCCAGAATCTCAACATAATTTATGTTCTCAATTACTTGATGAGTTTGGGAGAGATAAAGATCTAGTTGTTGTTGGTAAATCTCCCCATCCTTTTTCGATTACATTAGGACCTAATGATTACAGGATTACGACAAGAATTGTTGAAGGTGAACCATTATCAAGTTTTTTAGCAACTGCGCATGAGTGGGGGCATTCTATTTATGAGCAGGGTTTGCCATCTCAAAGTCATCAATGGTTTGCTTGGCCTTTAGGTCAAGCAACCTCTATGGGTATTCATGAAAGTCAATCTTTATTTTGGGAAAATAGAATAGTTAAATCCAAATCTTTTTCAAAAAGATTTTTTAACAAATTTGTTTCGGCTGGATGTTCTCTTAATAATTATTTAGAACTATGGAAATCTATTAATCATTTGGAAGCAGGATTAAATAGGGTTGAAGCGGATGAATTGACTTATGGCTTACACATATTAATAAGAACCGAACTTGAAATAGATTTAATTGAAAGAGGGTTACCTGCTGAAGATATTCCAATAGAGTGGAATAAAAGATATGATGAACTCCTAGGAATTAAACCATCTAATGATTCAGAAGGTTGTCTTCAAGATGTTCATTGGAGTGAAGGGGCGTTTGGATATTTCCCCTCATATTTGTTAGGACATGTTATAAGTGCGCAAATATCTTTTCAAATGGAAAGAGACATAGGGTTGATTGACAACTTAATTGAAAATGGTGAATATCAAAAGATCATCTTTTGGTTGAAAAATAATATACATGAATATGGCAGATCAGTTAATTGTATGGAGTTGGTAAGAGCTGTAACTAATGAAGAACTATCGCCAAACTATTTTATTAATCATTTAAGGTCTAAAATAGATGATTTTTGCTGAAACATTACTTTTAAAGAATTTGGTTAGGTGTGAGGATGTAAGATAAATAAAAATAATTTCTTGATGGCAAATCTAAATCAGCCCCCAAGCAGGGTTACCCCAAATTTATTGCACATATTAAATGCTTTCACTGATAGCTCAAATACAATAATAAACACTATTGTTGAATTGAACTCTAATACCATAAATAAATATGAATTAATTACAGAAACGGGCCATCTTAAACTTGATAGGGTAGGTTATTCATCACTTGCGTATCCTTTTGCTTATGGATGTATTCCAAGGACATGGGATGAAGATGGAGATCCACTTGATGTAGAAATTGTTGGAGTAACTGAGCCATTGATACCAGGATCTATTGTGGAAGCAAGGATTATTGGGGTGATGAAATTTGATGATGGTGGAGAGGTCGATGATAAGGTAATAGCGGTTCTAGCGGATGATAAAAGAATGGATCATATCTCAAGTTATGAAGACCTTGGAGATCATTGGTTAAAAGAAACAAAGTATTATTGGGAGCACTACAAAGACCTAAAAAAACCAGGAACATGTACAGTAAATGGTTTTTTTGGGATAGAAGAAGCTGTTAAAGTGATTAAAGATTGTGAAGAGAGATACAAAAAAGAAATTGATCCTAAATTAGTAAATTAACAAATTTTATTTTTCTCTAAATTTTTCAAATATTTCGTTTAGTATTTCTTCGGCACCTTGCTGCTTTAATTTTTTAGCTAGTTCTTTGCCTCCTTCTTCGGGATCATTAATATTGCCAATATATTGATCTTTAATAAGCCTTTCTCCATCAAGAGATGCAACCATACCAGTAAGGCAAAGTTGTTCATTCTGAATTTTACTATTTACACCTATTGGGACTTGGCATCCACCTTCAAGCTCTCTTAAAAAAGCCCTTTCTGCTAGACATCTTTGACTGGTGGGCTTATCTTCTAAGATATTTATAATTTCTAAAACTTTTTTATCATCAGATTTACATTCAATGCCTAGTGCTCCTTGGCCAACGGCATGAAGGGAAATTTCACTTGGGATAATCTGGTGAATTCTTGATTCAAAGCCTAATCTCTTTAAACCAGCGGCCGCAAGAATTATACAATCAAATTCTCCTGCATCTAATTTTTCAATTCTTGTAATAACATTTCCTCTGATATCTTTGAAAACAAGATGTGGGTACTTATTTCTTAATTGTGCAAGTCTTCTTAGAGAGCTTGTGCCAACAATCGAACCTTCAGGTAGGGTTTCTAGTTTGTAACAGTCATTTTTTTTGTTTACTACTAAAGCATCTGCAGGATCCTCCCTTTTTGTAATGCATCCTAATTTAAGGCCACTAGGCAAATTGGTTGGTAAATCTTTCAGAGAATGTACAGCTATATCTGCATGGCCTACGAGCATTTGTGCTTCAAGTTCTTTTGTAAATAAACCTTTGTCGCCTATTTTTGCTAAGGCTACATCAAGGATTTTGTCACCTTGAGTTGCCATAGCTTCTATAGATACCTCTAAATTGGGAATATTCCTTTCTAGTTGATCTTTAACCCATAAAGTTTGAACCATTGCTAGCTTACTTCTTCTACTAGCTATTTTTAGCTTAAAATTAGTCATTAAATATTATTTTGAGTTTGAATTAAAAATAAAGTCGAATCTATCTTAAGCTATTATTTTGCCAGTTTTTAAAGCTGAATATTATATTTAACTTTTTTTATTTTATATATTCTTTTAAAACCCCATTTCGATTTGGATGTCTAAGTTTTCTTAGGGCTTTTGCCTCTATTTGTCTAATTCTTTCTCTCGTCACATCAAAAATCTGGCCAATTTCTTCAAGAGTTTTCATTCTTCCATCATCAATTCCATATCTCAATCTGAGAACATCTCTTTCTCTTGGACTAAGGGTGGCTAATACTCCTTCCAAATCTTCTCTTAGTAAAGTTTTAGAAACATCTTGCTCTGGATTTTCTATATCAGCCTCTATAAAGTCTCCTAGTCTTGAGTCTTCTTCTTTCCCTATTGGAGTTTCTAAAGAAATAGGAAGTTGCGCACTTTTAGCTATAAATCTTAATTTTTCGATTGTCATTTCCATACTCTCAGCGATTTCTTCTTCACTAGGTTTCCTGCCAAATTCTTGGCTAAGAACTTTTGTGGTTTTTTTAATTCTGGATATTGTCTCGTATAAGTGAACTGGCAATCTAATAGTTCTACTTTGATCCGCAATTGCTCTTGTAATGGCTTGGCGAATCCACCAAGTTGCATATGTAGAGAACTTATAACCTTTTTCATGGTCGAATTTTTCCGCTGCCCTAATTAAACCCAAACTTCCTTCTTGAATTAAATCTTGAAATGATAAACCTCTGTTCATATATTTTTTAGCAATGGAAACAACTAATCTTAAATTTGATTGAACCATTTTTTCTTTAGCTCTGCGCCCTAAGAGAAGTCTTCTTCTAAATTTAGGAAGAGGCATATCTATCAACTCGGCCCATTCTCTTACAGATGGGAAATGCCCTTTTTCTGACTCATATTGAGTCGCTAGCTCTTCTAATTGGAGTAAGTCAGCAATTTTTCTTGCAAGCTCAATTTCTTCATCTGGTCTTAAAAGTCTAATTCTTCCAATTTCTTGGAGATAAACTCTTATTGAATCTTCAGTGTAGATACCTTTTGGCCCAAGCTTTATATTCCCGAGCCCTTTATCTTCTTCTTCAGAATCACTAAATTCATTATTGTTATTTGCAATATTGCTTTCGTTTAACTCAGCAGATGTCTGTAAAGTTTGATTATTTTTATTACTATCTTCTTCAACTACTGTTTCTAAATTTGTATTAATTTTTTTATTGATCTTTTTTTTTGAACTAGGCTTGGAATTCTTTGATTCTGCTGCGACTGGACACATAATTGACTCCTTTCTACGGTGAATTTAACTAGATAAAATTTTATTTAGGGCTAATTTGAACATTTAGTAGTAAAGTCCACTTAATGTTTGAAAAACTTTTTCACAAAATGAGAATAAGAAAAGTTTTCTAAATTGTTGAAAAATTTAAATAGTGCTATAGATTACCTAAAGTAAAAAGTCTTGGGATTTCTCAGACAGGCAGATCATTTTTGAATTCTCAGTCAATGATCAGAGCTTCATGTCTCCCTTAAGAGCAGGATACTTACAATGTGCAAAAAACACTTTGTGGAATGTTCAACAATCCAATACTAAGAAAAAGTTTTGAAGCCGGCAAGTAATCAGTTATTAAATATCTCCTATAAATTGGAAATTTTGCTTGATATAGGTAGTAGTAATGAAAGCTTTTACTATTTAGATGGAAATAATCTTGGAGCAGAAGTTGGAGATATTGTAAGTGTGAGACTAAGGGGGAGATTATTGAATGGGTTGGTGATCTCCAAAAAGGACTTTTCGACAATCAATAATGATGAATCAAATATTACTGGAGGAAAAAGCATAAGATATTTGTTTGTCGAAAGTATTTTGCAGAAAAAAATAATTAATGAATCTTGGAGAGAATTGATAGACTCCCTAGCCTCTTTTTATATGGTTAGTAACTTAAAAATGTTTAAAACTGCATTTCCTCCTGGCTGGATTGGTAAATATAAAAATTTCTCTGAAGGTTTAAAAGATCAAATATGGATTGAAACTAAAAAAGAATTTGATATTAAGAAAAATGGTTTAACCAAAAAAGAATTTTTTTTAATGGATACTTTATCTAAAAAAGGTAATTGGCAAAGTGAATTAATAAAGTCTGGTTTTAATTACACTCTAATTAACTCAATGGTCAGCAAAAATTATCTTGCTAAATCTAAAAGAAAAAAAAATATAAATAGTAAATTAAATTTCTTTTTAAAAGATCATATTGCAACGAAAAAACCAAATCTTACAAATGAGCAAAAAATTGCATTTCAAGAATTTCAAACAATGAAACCAGGAGATGTATTACTTCTTTGGGGCGAAACAGGTTCAGGTAAAACAGAAGTTTATATGAGAATTGCTGAAGATCAATTTCTTAAGAAAAAAAGTTGTTTGATACTAGCCCCAGAAATTGGATTAATTCCTCAACTTATTGATAGGTTTAGTAGGCGATTTAATAATGTCGTTTACGAATATCATAGTAATTGCTCTCCCGATCATAGAACTTTAGTTTGGAAGAAAATTATTAACGCTAATGAACCTTTAATAGTAATAGGTACAAGGTCGGCAGTTTTTCTTCCAATCAAAAATCTGGGATTAATAATAATGGATGAAGAACATGATGTTTCTTATAAGCAAGATAGTCCTATGCCTTGCTATGACGCAAGAGAGATTGCTATTGAAATAGTAAAAAGGAATTCTGCAAAGTTAATTTTTGGGAGTGCAACCCCATCAATGAAGACTTGGAAAAAGTGTATTTTTGAAAGGAATTTTAAATTGGTAAGAATGATTCAAAGGATATCCAGTAATGAGACTCCTGAAATAAAAATTATTGATATGCGGGATGAGTTCAAGAAGGGAAATATGAAAATTTTTTCCAATGAATTATTACAATCGCTTCCTCAACTACGCTTAAAAAAAGAGCAAGCAATAATTTTGATCCCTAGGAGGGGGCATAGTGGATTTTTAAGTTGTAGAAATTGCGGATATTTAATAAATTGCCCCAACTGTGACGTTCCTTTATCAGTCCATCTCGGATCACAAGGAAAAAAATGGTTAAGGTGTCATTGGTGTGATCATAAATCAAGATTGATCAATCGTTGCCCAGATTGTCATTCAACTGCTTTCAAACCTTTTGGAATTGGTACGCAAAGGGTAATAGAGTTTTTAAATGAAGAATTTCCTGACTTAAGAGTACTTCGCTTTGATAGAGATACAACTTCAGGAAAGGATGGTCATAGAGATATTCTTTCAAAGTTTTCTAAAGGTGATGCTGATATTCTTGTCGGTACTCAGATGTTGGCAAAAGGTATTGACATCCCCAATATTACTCTTTCAGTAGTTATTGCAGCAGATGGGTTGCTTCATCGCCCAGATATTTCAGCAGAAGAAAAATCATTACAATTATTTTTGCAAGTAGCAGGAAGAGCCGGCAGGGCACAAAAAAAAGGGAAAGTAATTTTTCAAACATATAAACCTAACCACCCGGTGATTTCGTATCTTCAAAAAAGAGATTATGAAAGATTCTTAATTGAAAACTCGAGATTGAGAAAGGATAGTAATTTATTTCCATTTTGCACAATTTGCCTACTTAAATTATCAGGTGAAAATTATGAATTAACTGAGTCAATTGCAATAAAATTAGCAAAATATCTACTCAGTTTTTGTGAGAAAAAGAACTGGAAATTAATTGGTCCTGCCCCTAGTTTAATAGCTAAAGTCGGTAACAAATTTAGATGGCAGATATTAATACATGGCCCTGAAGGAACAAAGATACCTTTACCTGATAGATCAATATTATGGAAACTTATTCCAAAAAATGTTTTTTTAACAATAGATGTTAATCCAGCAGAGTTGTAATTACTTTGATGGAAGTTGAGGTAAATCTGAACCTAATTTAAATCTATAGAATCTTAATAGATAAGCCAATATTATAATTATTAAAATAATAGATATCCCAATCAAGAGTTTGTTTAGGCTCCAAAAAGAAAATTCAAGACTATTTATCTGCCCTTGATTTAAATCCCAAATTATTAGATTTTTTGTGATTTCTAAATTTGAATTATTTTTATCGGTAAGGATAGCTTTATTAGGGTGAATAATTTTGAAAATGAGTTCTAAATTATCAATGTCTTTAATAGAATTTAGATCCAAATCTAACCTGTAAAAGTATTTTTTAAAAAAAATGAAGTTTTTTTGAGTAGTATTAATTTCTATATTTGTTGATTCTCCCGCTAACTCTCCAGCTGTATTTTGGGTGATTTTAAAAACTTGCTTTGTATCCTCTAAATTGAGATTTTTATGTTTCAAAGAAAAGGTTGATTCGTCTTGTTCAATTTCTGCGTCAGGAAAAATATCTTTCATTTTCTCTTCAAATTTTAATTGCCAAGGAAATTTCTTTATGTATTTACTCTCTATCACTAAATTATTAGTTATTGAATCAAGTTCACTAAGATCAAGGGTATCCTCAATTTTTACGCAGCCACTTAAAAGTGGAATTAATAATAATAGTATTAAAAAAATGATCAGTGAAAAGCCTTTCTGAAAGGGTTTTGTTTCTCCAGTTGGTGTCTCTGTTACATTAATAAATTTTTTTTTCTTCAATACTTCTCTTTTTTTGCGCAGTGAGTTAAGAGATTTTTTATTGAGTGATGGGTCGCTTTCAAACTGTACGTTCCAATTTTCTGGCTTTTTAATTTCAGGAGAGTCTATAACTTCCATCAAATATTTTGCATTTTCTCTCGTCTTATTATCGTAAGATTTTAGAAGTTCTTTACAAAACCTTTTAGCTTCCTCCCTTTTATTAATACCACATAGAGCAGTAATTAAGATTGTTCTTAAATTTACTCCCTCTTTGATTGATAAAGGAAATGATTCGATTATGGGCAAAAGAAATTCAATGCAATAATGATACTCACCTTTAGCTAAAGCAAGTTCTACTTTTTCTAAAACTTGCTGATAAGTTTTCATGGGTTAGGCGACTATCATTGTGCCTATTCCGGAATTTGTAAAAATCTCAAGAAGTAATGAATGTTCTATTCTTCCATCAATTATGTGAGCTGCTTTGACTCCTTGGGCTAAAGCTCTTATACAGCATTCTGTCTTTGGAATCATACCTTCAGTCACAATTTTTTTCTCAATAAAATCCCTTGCCTCTTTGAGATTAGTTTTTTCAACAAGACTATTTTTGTTATCTTTTTCTTTTAAAATCCCTTGAGTATCAGTAAGAAGAATAAGTTTTTCTGCATTTATTGCAGCAGCAATTTCTCCAGCAACAAAATCTGCATTAATGTTATGGGAAATACCCTCCAAGGTTGATCCAATGCTAGAAATAATTGGGATGTATCCTTTAGAAATAAGAGGATCTAATATTTCAGGATTGATTTTTGTAACCTCTCCCACTAACCCATGGCTACCATCTCCTAGTTCTCTAGATTGAATTAAGTTGCCATCAAGACCTGATATTCCCACAGCTAAGGATCCAGTTTTATTAATCCCTTTTACAATTTGTTTGTTAACTTTACCCATAAGAACCATCTCGACAATTTCCATTGTTTTTTGATCAGTAACTCTTAATCCATTTTCGAATTTAGGAGATATTTCTAATTTCTTTAACCAATTATTAATCTCTGGTCCACCTCCATGAATTACTATCGGACAAACCCCAACGGTTGATAAAAGTGCAATGTCTCTAAAAAAAGCATTTTTTAAATTATCATTCTCCATAACAGAACCACCATACTTGATAACAATTTTTCTACCTGAGAAACTTTGTATATATGGAAGTGCTTCGCTTAATATTGATACTCTTTGAGAATCATTCATTATTAAAATTCATTAAAACTTGATTAAATTGAGAAATTTGGTTTTTACAAATATATCCCTATATTCAATAAAAGAGAATAAAATCAAATTCTTTTTTATTATCGTCGATAATAAATTCTGATTCAAGACCTTTGACGAAAAACCTATTTAATCTTTCTTGTTTTTCAATCCATTTCTCTAGAGGGACAGCGTTTAATTCGAAACGCATTCTGAGACCATTTTTTTCTTCCTTTGTAATTTCTTCTATTTCTTTTAATTGAGGGGGGTTATCCTCGTCCCACAAATTTAAAGATTCTAATGACGATTCAAGATGAGCTTTTATCCCATACCTCCATCTTGTAACATCTTTAACTAATGCTGTTAGTTCTTTTGGTCTATTAAATTTATTTGTCTCAAAATTTGTCTTGTCAAATAACTCTACAGGAGGTATTTCGGAAGTCTTTAAGCCTAAGCCAATTAGGAAAATAGGTACTCCATAAAAAAAAGTAGGTACACTTAAATTCACTGAGTCTGTAAAATAAGCAGTCATTCCAACAAAAGCCAATATACCCCCAGCGGTTACGATTAAGTTTCCAGGCGATAAGTATTTCTTCATTTTGATTTAGTAGAATGAGTTTTAAATGGGCTAACAAGTATTATGCAAGATCCTAATACTGCAAATCAAGGAGATTTAATTTTTAAACTTGATCAAGATAGAGCATGGCTACTAGAAAATCTTGATAAGGGTAAATGGCCAGAAATCAGAAGCGAACTTGCCGCGCTTGAAAGAAAAATAAGCAAGTTAATTATAAGTGTTCAAGAAAATAATGTTGATATTTGATTTAAAAAGGTATTTCGTCCACTTCAGGTACTAAAGGTGAACTATCCCAACTGGAATTTTTTGTGATTTCTTTTTTTTCAAATGACTCATTATTTTCTTTTTGATCAGACTTAATAACATCAACTGGCGATATTTGATGAATTTTTGAAGCTGTTAGTTCTGGTTGTTTTTCTTTAGTTCCGTCTTTTCTAGTGACAGAATTCATCTTTAGACGTCCCTCAATAACAATATTTTGCCCCTCCTTTAATTCATCTACCATTTCTTGGGCAATATTTCCCCATCCTATGATCTTGAGATCTCTGGTTGGATCTTCACTACGTAATCCTTTAAAATTAACAATCATTTCTGCAATTGGAGTTTGGTTTTCTTTGGTATACCTCATTTGGGGAGCGCTATTAATGACCGCCTGAATTAAACAATGATTCATTACTTACTATTTAATTAAAGACATACTGATGCAGAATCAAGGAAATTGCTATAAAAATGTTTGGATCCTATCAGGAACTTCGGATGGACCTGTAATAGCTAATAGGCTTCTTGAACTTAATTATTCAGTCTTTGCAAGTGTTTTAACTTATAAAGCAGGGCAAGCTTATATTGAAAATCCAAAGTTACATATCATTACGGGGAAATTAAATAATAAAGATCAAATAATTAATTTCATAAATAAAAATAAAATTACATGCGTTGTCGATGCTACTCATCCGTTTGCCGTAATAATTTCTAAAAATCTTTATAATGCATGTGAAAAGATTAATACACCTCTTTTACTATTTGAGAGGAAATCTTCAATAAATAACACTAATAATTTTTTTTATATTGATGATTTAAAGGATATAAATAACGTTGATATTGAGAATAAGAATATTCTTCTTGCAATAGGCTCAAGATTCCTTAACGATACAGCTAATTATTATATGAATTGTAAAGCAAATGTATTTACAAGGGTACTTCCAACTTATGAAGGTATAACTAAAGCTTTTGGATCATGTATTAAAAATTCAAATATAGCGATACTTGAACCAAGTAAAAATAATAGAAGCATTTTAGAAAAAAAACTTTGTGATTTTTGGGAGATAGATTATGTTTTATGCAGAGAATCTGGAAGTTATTCTCAGAAAAACTGGGAGAGTATAGTTTCTGGAAGTAAAATGAAGTTATTTTTGGTTAAAAGGCCGAAAGTTAAAAATGATTATTCTTACTCTTTTGATCATTATCACAATTTGATAAATCACATAATTAAAAAATATTGATGTTTAATTCATTATGAAAGTATTAGTTATGATCACAACTGAATCAAGTAACGCAAATGCTTTGCGAATGGCTAAATTACTCATACAAAATAAACTTGCAGCTTGTGTTTCGATAAAGCAAATTTTTTCAATTTATAAGTGGGATGATGATATTGAAGAAACTAAAGAGTTTGAAATTACAATAAAAAGTAAACTAGAATTTAAAGATTGTTTAATTGATTTCGTAAATAAAAATTCCACATATGATGCCCCTCAAATTATTTACAAAAAATACCATGCTGAGATTCAATATTATGATTGGTTGAATGAGTCTATTTGATTAAATCTATTTTATTAACTCTTTAAGATCAATATCTGATCTAGATCCTAATTGCGTGATTATTTGTCCCGCACAAATTGAAGCTATCTCTCCGCATTTTTTGAGGGAACAATTGTTTATTAATCCATGGATAAATCCTCCAGCATAGATATCTCCCGCTCCTGTAGTATCAATAATCTTGCCTTTCGTTATTGACTCAATTATTTCAATATTATCTTTGTTAACTACGAGAGAACCTTTGCTCCCAAGAGTTACTATGACTAATTCGCATAAGGAAGATAGGTCTTCTTGGCAGCTCGCTAATTTATCATTTTTAAATAGACTTAACACCTCGGATTCATTACAAAAAACAATATCTACATATTCATAAATTAATTCCAAGAAACTCTCACGATGTCTCTCTACACAAAATGAATCAGACAAAGAAAGGATTATTTTTGTATTAGATTGTTTTGCAATTTGGGCGGCTTTAATAAAAGCTTTTTTAGCTAATTCGCTGTCCCATAAATATCCTTCTAAATATAAGTATTTACTTTCCTTAATTACAGTAAAGTCAATGTCTTTTGGTTCAAACTCTACAGATGCTCCTAGGTAAGTGCACATAGTTCTTTGTGCATCAGATGTAACCAAAATGATTGAATGAGCTGTTGGAGCACCTTCAATAGTTGGTGGAGTATTAAATATAGTTTTACTTTTTTTGATATCGTCAGAAAAGAAATTCCCAAATTGATCATTTTTTACTTTTCCTATAAACTGCACATTATTTCCTAATTCTGCTAAAGAAACAACGGTATTTGCTGAGGACCCACCTGAAATTTGTTTGATCACTTTGCAATTTTCTAACAATCTCTGAGATTCATCAAAATTAATTAGATTCATTGATCCTTTATCCAGATTATTTATCTCAAGAAACTCATCTTCAATATTTACAATAATATCTACTATTGCGTTGCCCAAACCAATGAGATCAACTTTTTTATGTTCAAAATGTCTAAAGGATCCCTTCATTAATTTGGAATTAAATTACCTTAGCAGTGCTCTTTTAGGACCATGTATTGGGTCTTCAATTACTATAGTTTGATCTCTATTTGCCCCCAATGAGACAATGGCAATTGGAACCTCCATTAATTCAGCTAAAAATCTTAGATAATTCATCGCATTCTCTGGGAGATCAGATAGTTTTCTGCAGTCTGCAGTTGAACATTGCCAACCTTTTAATTTTTTGAAGATTGGCTTGCATTTTTTTAAGTCATCTGAATTTGTAGGAAAGTAGTCTATTTCTTCTCCATCGAGATCATATGCAATGCAAACTTGAATCTCATCTAATTCATCTAATACATCAAGTTTCGTAACGGCTAAACAATCAAGGCCATTTACAGATACAGCATATTTGCCAATAACTCCATCAAACCACCCACATCTCCTCCTTCTCCCAGTAGTGGTACCAAATTCACTGCCTCTATCACAGAGTTGATCATTAATACTTCCTTGTAATTCAGTGGGGAATGGCCCTTCACCTACTCTTGTGGTATAAGCTTTTGCAACACCTATGACTCTATCAATTAAAGTTGGACCCACTCCAGCCCCAATACATGCCCCTCCTGAGATAGGGTTTGACGAGGTAACAAAAGGATAAGTCCCATGATCTAAGTCAAGTAAAGTCCCTTGAGCACCTTCGAAAAGAATATTCTTCTTGTTTTTTGAGGCTGCATGGATAGTCCTAGTACAGTCAACAACATGCTTTGATAATCTTTCCCCATAGTCAAGATATTCTTCAACAATATCTTTTAATTCAAGTGGTTTAATGCCATAGATTTTTTCTAGAAGACCGTTTTTTTCTCTTAATGGAATTTCGATCACATCACTCAGCCTTTCCTTATTGAGCAAGTCTCTTATCCTAATGCCATTTCTTTGTGACTTATCTGCATAAGTTGGGCCAATCCCACGACCTGTTGTCCCTATTTTGTTTGAACCTCTATCAGCCTCCATTGCTTCATCTAATATTCGGTGGTAGGGCATTGTTACATGTGATGTTGATGAAATTTGTAATCCAGAGATATCAATTCCATTATCAATTAACATGTCAATTTCTTTAAGCAAGATTTTTGGATCTACAACAGTTCCCGAACCAATTAGACAAGAAGTATTTTTATAAAGTATCCCTGAGGGAATTAAATGTAATTTTAAGACTTTATCATCTACGACTATAGTATGACCTGCATTTACTCCCCCTTGATAGCGAACGACAACATCTGCCGAACGACTAAGTAAATCCGTTATTTTACCTTTTCCTTCGTCACCCCATTGGGCTCCGATTACAACAACATTGGCCAATTTTAGTAGAGCATTATTTTTGTGCGAATAATTAATATATTCAAAAATCTTGGTTTACTTTTAAAAAGTAAATGAATTGTATCAACTTTCTCTTAGAACCATTTTTTCAGCAAGAGAAAATTCTTTGGTTAAACGCTCTTTAAGTTTATCTGGTAAAGGTCTACTTGCAAAGTTTTTGTAATGACCTGCCATAGCATTTAATGCTGTTTGCATTGTTGTAAATGATTGAGTTTTATTCACCATCCCTCTATTTCTATATCTGGAAATATAGTCAGTTATGAGTGTAAGAGCCTCACTTCTTACTTCATCTTTATTTGGAGAATCTTTTGGAGTATCAACAGCTGTTTGTAATGTTTTAACAACTGAAATTGTATCCTTTGTGTAGTCCCCTGTCATAGCCGTTTTTGCAGCTATGGAAGGGGAACTAAATAGTGTAAAAACAACAATTAAGGATATTGCAAAAGATATAGCTTTGGTAAGATTCTTAAAAAATAATTTTGATGTCCATTTCAGTAACATAACTTAGCTCCCAAAAAAAATAAGCCTCAAGACTTTTTATTGTACATTATTTTAGATTCGGAAATAAATGTTTCTAACAATTTATCAGTACTAATTTTAAGCTTAGTATTATTTGTTCTGCATAAAAGTTCTACTTCTTTATTAATAGAATCTCTGCCAATAATTATCTGAAAAGGAATACCAATTAATTCCGCATCTTTAAATTTTACTCCAGCTCTATCGTTTCTATCATCAAGAAGGACATCAATTTTATTAATTAAAAAGTTGTTATAGATTTGCTCAGTAAGATCACTTTGAAAAGGATCTTTTAAGTTTGTTGGGATAATAATAACTTCAAAAGGAGAAATCTGGATAGGCCAACAAATTCCTTTTTGATCGTGATTCTGTTCAATAGCAGCTTGAGCTATTCTTGTCACTCCTATTCCGTAACAACCCATCCATAAATTTTTTAACTGCCCGTCCTTATCAGAGAACTTTGCATTTAACTTTTCACTATATTTCTGACCTAGTTGGAAAATATGTCCAATCTCGATACCTTTTTTTTCTTTAAGTTCTTCATCATCATAAATACTTATCTTATCTCCTTTTTTTGCATTCCTGATATCCCCAACTAGATAGTCTTTCGAATCAAAAGAAAATTCTTGAAAAACTTTATGGAAATTAA
The DNA here is from genome assembly GCA_902572595.1 of uncultured Prochlorococcus sp. Classification (GTDB taxonomy): domain Bacteria; phylum Cyanobacteriota; class Cyanobacteriia; order PCC-6307; family Cyanobiaceae; genus Prochlorococcus_A. Next base: position 24,453 of record CACGGL010000001.1, on the reverse strand, counting down.
CTTTATTCCCACCACTTATAAACTTTGAAAGGTCACTAGCAGAATGGTCAATTATTCTTGTCCATTTTTTTTCCCAATTAGAACTAGCTTTTATAGTCTTATTATCTAAATCTGGCCCGATAAAACCTAAAGGTAAATCAACTAGATTTTTTTCGATAATATTTTTGTCTTCAATCTTTTTAAGATTAAGGAGATTGAAGTGATGAAGTTTATTGATTAAGTTAAAAAGCTTTACTTCATTAATGTGTTGATCGCCTCTTATGCACGCAAGAATTGGGACATTAAATTTACCTTCGAACTGTGCAAGGAATATTACTACTTTAATAATCTGACTTGGGTCTAAATTATTATTATCGCAAACTTCTAGGATTGTTTTTTGATGAGGTGTTTCCAACCAATCTGAAATATTATCTTTTATTGGAATAGGTTGAGAGGGTAGAGAAACAGCTTTTTCGATATTTGCAGCATAAGAACCACTTTGAGTGAACAAAATGGAATCTTCCCCAGCATCAGCAGTGACCATAAATTCTTTAGATGAAGCACCGCCAATTGCTCCACTATCAGCTTCAACCCCTACTGTCTGTAGTCCACAAGATTTAAAAATATTTTCATAAGCATTGCCCACCTTTTCATAGAAAGAAGCTAGATCGTTTTCTGAAGAATGAAAAGAATAACCATCTTTCATTATGAATTCTCTACTTCTCATCAATCCAAATCTTGGCCTTATTTCATCTCTAAATTTTGTCTGAATTTGGTAAAAACATTGAGGTAATTGCTTATAGGAGTTAATGATCTCTGATGCAATACTCGTGATCACCTCTTCGTGTGTTGGTGCTAAACCAAATTCTTTACCTTGCCTATCTTTGAGATTAAACATTATTCCTTCACCTGCGGTATATCCTTCCCACCTTTCACTTTTTTTCCATAAATCTGCAGGATGAAGTTGGGGTAATAGTAATTTTGTACAACCAATATTATTAAGTTCTTTCTCTATTATTGCTGATATTTTTTCAATAACTCTAAGCATTAGTGGCATGTATGCATAGATACCGCTGTTAACTCTGCGAATATACCCAGCTTTTAAGAGTAATTGATGTGAAATAATCTCAGCTTCAGAAGGTGTGTCACGAAGTGTCCCCAGAGGAAATGAGGTTGTCACGCGCATACAGAAAAATCCTTAATAATATCTAATTTTATCAATTAAGATGAAAAAATAATTTAAAGTGTCTTGAGTCCCTCAACGCGGCTAGTCTAAGAATATTCTTTCTGCTAACTTCTTCAGTAATGAAGTTCAAACTCTTTAAAAAGTTCATTACTACTAATTCATCTTCTTAAGTTTATGGAAAATATAGATTCCAATATTTCTAGTGAAGAGGAATTAGTAGGTATTGATGAAGTTCAAAAATTCTTAAATAGATCAAGAGCTTCTGTCTATAGGTATACAAATACAGATTTAAGAAATCTAAACCCTAGTTTTAATCCAAGAAAATTAAATCCCGAATTTAGGACTGATCAAAAAGATCCTTTAAAATTCCATCCTAATGAGGTAGCAAGATTTGCAAAGGATATTTTAAGAATAAAGGAAGTTACTGTAGAGGTCTTTAATACACCTTCGTCCGCTGCTCAAAATATACTGGCGCAAATTTTAGATGAACTAAAAACTATTAGGTCTTTGCTAGAAAAAAAGTAATTAAAAAGTCACCAAGCAATGTTTTGATTAATTGACATTTTGAATGTAGGATAATGATGTTTAATTATCTCCTTAATCTTTACCAATCAAGAGTTCTTGAGTTATACGAAATCAAAGCAGTTTATTCAAAGTAAACCAAGCGAGGATTCTTCTCTTGGTTCTGCTCGAAATGATTTTGAAAGAGATGATGATGACCCTTTAAGTATAAGGAGTTTATCAATAACATCTTTAGGTATTATTTTTGCCTTTTTGACAATTTTTTTACCTTCGATAAGCATTTTAATTGGCAGACCTTTACCTCAAGGAAACGAGATAATTCGTAATCACGATTTTAAAAAAGATGGACCTTAGTTCAATACCTCCATCTCCAATGAAGGGAATAGTGAATATTGTTGTTGAAATACCTGCAGGGAGTAGGAATAAATATGAATATTGTTCTGACGCAGGAATAATGGCCCTAGACAGAGTATTACATTCTTCAGTGAGGTACCCTTTTGATTATGGTTTTATCCCAAATACCCTTGCTGATGATGGAGCTCCCCTTGATGCAATGGTGATAATGGATGAACCTACTTTTGCGGGTTGCCTAATAAAAGCTAGACCTATTGGAGTTTTGGATATGCATGATTGTGGTGCATATGATGGAAAACTTTTATGTGTGCCTATGGCTAATCCTAGGCAGGCTAATATAGTGAGTATTAATCAAATTGCTCCTAATCAGCTTGAGGATGTTGCAGAATTTTTTAGAACAAGTAAAGGACTCGATGGAAGAACAGTTCAAATTGATGGTTGGAGGGATTTTGATGTAGTTGAAAATTTATTAAAAAGTTGTATGCCTCTAAAAAAGAAAAACTTCAAAGTACTTAAGAAATCAAATATTAGTAAAGTAAATTGAAAAAAATAATTTTTTATAGTTATTTAAAATGCTCTACTTGCCGAAAAGCTGCAAAGTGGCTTGAAAGCAAAGATTTTGAATTTCAGTTAATTGATATTGTAAAAGAACCTCCACTTGTTAATTATTTAAATCTAGCCTGGGAACAATACTCTGATGATAAGAAAAGGATTTTTAATACAAGAGGTAAAGCATTTAAAACTCTTAATCTTGATATTGATCGTTTGTCAAAGGAAGAAATTATTCAACTTCTTTTAAGTGATGGCAAATTAATAAAAAGACCATTTTTGATTTACGAAGGGAAAAAAGTAATATTAGGTTTTAAAGAAATTGAATATGCCAAACAATTTATTTAAGTTTAGAAAATCAAGAATCTATTAATACTATGCCAAGTTCCATAAAAAGTTTTTTAAAAGAATGGGGTCTATTAATTTTGTTAACTTTTTTTGTTTCTTCTTGTAGATCATTTTTTGCAGAACCACGTTATATCCCTTCTGGTTCAATGCTCCCAGAATTACAAATAAATGATAGGTTAATTATTGAAAAATTTTCGCTAAGAAACTCTTTACCAAAAAGAGGAGATATTGTTGTTTTTAACTCACCTTACTCATTTGACGAAAAATTAATTTCATCAAGATCTAAGCCTTTACCAAAAAAAAGATATTGTTTTTTTATGAGTTTTCCTCCAATGTCTTTTATTCCAGGATTGAGGGATCAAGCTTGCGATGCTTATATTAAAAGAGTGGTGGCACTTCCAGGAGAAATTGTAAGTGTAAACTCTAGTGGTGAATTAATAATAAATAATACATTAATTACTGAACCCTATGTCTCTTATAAGTGCTCATTATCTCTATTTAATAATTGTGGTAAATTTGAAAACATAAAAGTGCCAGAAGATCATTTTTTAGTTTTAGGTGATAATAGGGCAAATAGCTGGGATGGAAGATATTGGCCTGGAAATAAATTTCTTCATAAAAAAGAGATAATTGGTAAAGCATATTTCAGATTTTGGCCTCTTAGTCAAGTTGGCTTTTTCAGTAAATGAAGCCTTTTTCTGACTGTGACTTCATCAAAATAAATTATTAACAAGGCTTAATTTAAAGTGCTCCTGAAGCAGTTGAATCAAGTATTCCCCCTAGGTGTGTTGTAATGTTAAGAGCGCTAATCACAGGGGGTTTATTGGGATCATTAAAAAGGTCAATTATAGTTATGCCGCCATTACCCTGTTTTATCATCCAAATATTTGAATAATTAATTCCAAGGATATTACAAATTAGAGTTTTATTAACTGCATCATGTGCAACCATGAGGGTTTGATCATTATCCTTTTGAGATAAACAAATTTTGTCAAAAGCTTCTACTGACCTTTCTGATACATCTTTTATACATTCACCTTCAGGCATTATTACATCTTCAGGTTTATCATGCCAATTTTTTAGTAAAGTAGGCCACTCTTCTCTAATTTCTGCTTCCAATTTACCCTCCCATAATCCGTGACTGATTTCTACAAGTGAATCTATTTTCGCAATTTTTAAATCTTTGTTATTTTGAAGGATTATTTGTGCAGTCTCATAAGGCCTATGCATTGAACTTGAAAATGCCTTATTGAAAGAAATATTTCTCAAATATTCAAAAGTCTTTCTAGCTTGATCTTTTCCGTTTTCATTTAAAGGGATATCAATTTGGCCTTGAAATCTACCTTCTTTGTTCCAGTTAGTTTCACCATGCCTGATAAGAAATATTCTGGAATCTCCAATTTTATTTGGAATATTTTTATTAAGATGGGAAGTTTGATTTAAGCATTCAATTTGTGTCTTAAAAGAGTTATCTTTCTTTGAAATATTGAGTATCGAGAAAGAAGCATTTTCTAATCTTATTTTTCTAAAACCTTGCTTAGGCTTTCCCAATAACAAGAGTATTAAACATCTGAGAATTGCATTATGTCCAACAACTAAAATATTTACATCACCTTTGTTTAGATAAATTTTTAAAATATCTTCTACAAAATTTGTTGCTTGAAAAAATAACTCTTGAATTGGTTTATAAGTTTTATTGTCATTTCTTTTTAAGATAAGATTTTCTGGATCATTTTTCCAAACAGGGTAAATTTCTGGAAATTTCTTTTTTATTTCATCAATTTTTAGACCAGACCATTCACTAAGATCTACCTCTAGCAAATTATTGTCGAATACAATATTTTGTTCTTTATTGAAGGTCTTTTTAATTGTTTTTGCAGTCTCTGCCGCTCTCACAAGTGGGGAGGAATAGATTTTGTCGAAGTTAATTTTTGATAATGCTTTTCCTGCTTTTCGGGCTTGTTCGTATCCTTCATCAGTTAATAATGAATCATCTGTTCTTCCTTGAATTAATCCTTTTGCATTGAAACTGCTTAGTCCATGCCTAACTAAAACTAATCTTATAGCCATTATATAAATTTGAAAATTAAGATAATTTAATCATCTCATGGCGTGATTAAAATAGATACATAAATATAAGGAAATTCAATGATAACTAACTATAGTTTTCAAGAATATAATAAGTTATGATCTTTAAAAATACTTCTAAGTCAAAACTCACTTTAGCTTTTATTTCTATCGTCATAACTTTTTTTGTATGGCAACAAGGTTTAAGAGACAGTTTAAATAGACCATCTGTTTCATTTGATATTAGTCAAAAAGAGCAAGAAATTGCTGAATTATCTGTCCAATCAATACCTGTAAATATTAAAAAATTTTTTATCATTAATGATCCTGTTGATCAAATAAATAAATCACTCTCTGATGTCTCATTTGAAGAGCTAACAGAAAGAAATAAATTAATTCGAATAATTACTTCAGAATCAAATGATCCTTTAATTTATAAAAATATATCCAAAGATTTTGAAGAAAAAAACTTTAAGTTTTTGATGGATGAGTTAGAAAAAAAATCTAATAATAATTCATATAAAGCAAATTCTGATAAATTTGATTTATTTAAAGGTGATAGATTTTTATATCATCTTTTAAGCCGGAAATTTGATTTTGACGATAGTGCGTTAATAACAAAATCATTTTCAAGCAAAATGTTTTTTAAAATATTAGCCATAAGACTAATCCCACTTTTAACAATACTTATTGGCTCTATTTTTTCCTTAAAAATATTATGGACAACCATATCTTTGAAAAAGTTTGGTTGGAAAGAAATTAAATCCTTAGATTTAGAATTAATAGATATGGTTTTATTAATTGCTGGTGGATTTGTTGTTTTAGGAGAGGTAGTATCACCTTTATTTTCTATCAGTTTGGTTGAACTTTTTTCTAAAAATATCTCTAATGAATTGTCTCAATCTTTAAAAATTTTCTTTGGATATCTTTTTATGGCTATTCCGCCATTATTGATAGTTTTTTATCAAATTAAATCCTTGAATGGTGAATTTACTTTTAAAAAGGATTATTTACAGTTCAATTTCTTGCCAATAAAATATGCAATTATTCAGGGAATTAAAGGTTGGTTAACAATTGTTCCTTTTGTTTTATTGATCTCTCTAATTATGAATAGTCTGATCGATAATCAGAATGGTAGTAACCCCTTGCTGGAAATTGTTCTTAATAATAATAATTACGGATCATTTTTTCTATTATTTGTAACAACAACTCTATTAGCTCCTTTATTTGAAGAGATTATATTTCGCGGTATTTTACTACCAACTCTTTCAAGAGATTTTGGAGTAATTTCGGGCATCATAGTTTCAGCTTTTGTCTTTGCATTGGCCCATTTAAGTTTGGGAGAAATGCCGCCATTATTTGTTTTAGGGATTGGATTAGCAATTACAAGAATTGCTTCAGGGAGTTTGTTTTCCTCAGTGATTATGCATTCTTTATGGAATGGATTGACTTTCTTAAATTTATTCTTATTGAGGACATAAAGAATTTAATTTTTTACTTGCGAATCAAACAAAAAGATGTTTATTTAATTAATAACACTTCTTTTATTTAAATAAAAAATCATAGATGAAACCTTATGGGCATCAACTTAATTTAAAAAAAAAAGTTTCATATGAAAGTAAAAAAAACTCTGAAAAAATATCTATAATTAATTTTAAATTAATACATCAAATTTTCGATACTATTAATATATCTCTTTTGGTGTTAATTTTCATCTTATTTTTCTTGTCTTTTAATAGTCAAAGAAAATGGTCAAATACATATAAAAACTTATCTAAAACAAGAGCTATCAATAATAATCTTATTGATTATATTTCCAAAATTGAGGAATTTTATATTGGTGAACTTGAATCTACTAATACTTATAGAAAAACTAAACCTAAAGATTTAATCTACATAGATAAACTTCCAGAAAAAAAAGAAAGTTTACTTAAGAAAAATTTAAGTAGTTTCATTGAAGGTTTTAGTCATAGCAGATATCAAAGGGGGTATTGATGAAAGAATACAAAAAAATTGTTCGTCTAGTACCCCTTGATCTAAGAAGATTTAAATTTCTCTATATTTTTAGCTTACTATTAATATTTTGTTTGTTTGGTAGGTTAGTTAAATTGCAAGTCTTTAATGCCTCTGATTTGCAAAGGAAAGCTAGATTAATACAGTCTTCTAAAACTAACGCCTTAAAAAAAAGGAGAGCGATTGTTGATAGAAATAATAGATTAATTGCTTACGATAAACCGCTTTATAAATTATGGGCCCATCCAAAATATTTTAATTTTCCTGGTGATTCAATTAACAGAGTTCGCAGTATTGAAGAAGTTACAGAAAAATTGTCACCTATCTTGGATTTAAATGGTGAAATACTATTGAGAAAATTTAATAATAAAATGAGTGGTATCAAGCTTTTGGATAAAATTTCCGAAGAAAAGGCAGAAAAGATTAAAAACCTTCAAATAAGCGGACTTGATTTGTTTAAATATTCGCAGAGATATTATCCACAAGGGGAGATTTACTCTAATCTGGTAGGTTTTGTTAATGATGAGAATATAGCTTCAGCAGGTTTAGAGCTTCATTTAGATAATCAAATTAAAGTTTTTAATAAAAGTAATTTTATAAAAATAGGAGGAGATGGAACACCTCTACCGGATAATTCAGCCCCAGGTGATTTTATTTCTGATTACAAAAAATTAGGCCTAACTATAGATTCAAAATTACAGAAAGCGTCATTCCATGCATTATCAAAGCAAGTAAAAAAATGGAAAGCAAAGAAGGGATTTGCCATAGTTATGGACGTTAATAATGGTCGGATTCTCTCCTTGGTTACAGTCCCATCGTACGATCCAAATAAATTTTGGCAGTATGATTCTGAACTTTTTAGGGGTTGGTATTCTCAAGATTTATTTGAGCCAGGTTCAACTTTTAAACCTATTAATCTTGCCTTAGCTTTAGAAGAAAAAGTAATCCAGAAAGATGGAGTAGTTGAAGATATTGGAAAAATTAATGTTGGAGGATGGACACTTTCTAATTGGGATAAAAAAGGTAATGGATATATTGACTATCCAAAAGTTTTGCAGGTTTCAAGTAATGTTGGGATGGTAAAAATAATGCAAAATTTAGACCCCACAATTTATTGGGATTGGCTAAAAAATTTAGGTATAAATAGAAATTTAGAGACTGACTTATTTGAATCTACTGCTGGCCAACTTAAGAGAAAAGATTTATTTGTAAATCAATCAATTGAGCCTGCCGTAACTTCTTTTGGTAAAGGGTTCTCAATCTCGCCACTTAAATTGCTTCAACTTCATGCGGCTCTGGCAAATGGGGGTTATGAAGTGACTCCTCATGTAACCTCAACTTTCAAAGAAAGATTTGATAAAAATCCAAAAAAACAATTTTTTTCACAAGAGGTTTCTAAAACTGTTCTTGAATGGATGGAGAGCGTAGTTGATAAAGGTAGTGGATCTGGAGTAAAAATCGAGGGTTATAGGATTGCTGGGAAAACGGGCACTTCTCAAAAAGCTTTAAATGGTTCTTATACAAGTAAAAAAGTTTGTAGTTTTGTCGCGACCTTACCAGTTAATAATCCAAAATATGCTGTTCTTGTAGTTGTTGATGAGCCGTCTAAATCATATGCATATGGTTCAACTGTTGCAGTGCCAGTTGCGAAAGAAATTATCGAGAGTCTTATAGTAATTGAAAAAATACCTCCTAAGATTAAAGATCATGGAATGATTGTTAAAAAACCCTAAAATTTTCCAATTTTATAAATATTTAATTCACTTTCTGATGATTTCATCAGGAATTAAAGCTAGTTTGTGTATATATATGATTATCTAGACATGAAATCAATTTTAGAACAATTGTCCTCAATGACCGTTGTTGTTGCTGATACTGGAGATTTAGATTCGATAAAAAAATTTCAACCAAGAGATGCGACCACTAATCCATCGCTAATACTTGCTGCTGCCAAGAATCCTGATTATGTGAAATTAATTGATAAAGCTTTAGAAAGTTCAGAAAATGCATTGTCCCAAGGATTCTCCGAAATTGAATTAATTAAAGAAACTGTTGACCAAGTTTCAGTATTTTTTGGAAAAGAAATATTGAAAATTATTTCTGGGCGCGTATCTACAGAAGTTGATGCAAGACTGAGCTTTGATACCGAAGCTACGGTAGAAAAAGCGAGAAAATTGATCAATCTTTACAAAAATTTTGGAATTGAAAAGGAAAGAATTTTGATTAAGATTGCTGCAACTTGGGAGGGAATTAAAGCAGCTGAAATTTTGGAAAAAGAGGGTATTAGATGCAACTTAACTTTACTTTTTAACTTCTGCCAAGCGGTAACTTGTGCCAATGCAAAGATAACTCTAATTTCTCCGTTCGTTGGTCGTATATTGGATTGGCATAAAGCAAAAACTGGTAAAACTAGTTTTGTTGGTGCTGAAGACCCTGGTGTTATTTCGGTTACACAAATATACAATTACTTTAAAGAAAAGGGATTCAAGACAGAAGTAATGGGAGCGAGTTTTAGAAATCTTGATGAAATAAAAGAATTAGCAGGTTGCGATCTTTTAACAATTGCACCAAAATTTCTTGAGGAACTGAAAAAAGAGAAAGGAGAGTTAGTTAGGAAATTAGATCTAAGTACTCAAATAAATCATTCTATTGACTACGAATTTGAAGAAAAAGATTTCAGATTAAGCATGTTAGAAGATCAAATGGCAAGTGAAAAGCTTAGTGAAGGCATCACTGGATTCAGTAAGGCTATTGAAGAATTGGAAGAGCTGCTTATTAAGAGATATTCAGAAATTAAAAATCATAAATTGATTTCTGCTAACTAAATATAAGTTTGAATTGAAAAAGAATTAAGTCCCACTTTTTGTTAGAAGTCTTCTGATAACTCTTTTTGCAATATCTTCATAACTCATTTCTCCTGATAATATCTGAGCAATACGTTTAGGAGCTGTTTTTCTTTTGACACCTAATTGGTATCCAGTTCTGGGAAATCTATAAAATACTTGGGCTATCCTCCTCCCCCAAGCCATTGATTTACCCCAAATGTTGTTAATTTTTTTCGTGTAAAGATTTAAATCATCTACTTTTCCAGATAGGCACTGATCTATATATTCTGCAGCATAAAAACTGCTAATTAAAGATGGTCTAATCCCTTCAGCCAAAAATGGATCACATAGAGATGCTGCATCTCCAACCGCTAAAACTTTGTCACCATTAATTGAGTGGAAGCCATTCCATATTCTCAGTTTCTTACTAATTGTTTTATGAGGAAAAACATCAAAACCGAAGCTTCTGATTACTTGTTTATTTATAGCCTGATTTTCTAGGAGACCATTATTTATAAAAGTACCTAGACCAATATTTAAGCTTTCTCTTAAGGGGAATGCCCATGCAAAACCATATTTTATAAATCCGAACTCAAATCTAACTGCATCTCTAGGTATTTCACCTAATCCTTTCAATCTTAATGAGATTGTGTTTGCAAATTTCGGTTTTCTTGGCCCTAAATTGAAATAACCCGCCCATTTCGATTGGGACCCATCTGCAATCACAAGAAATTCTGTAGTATATTTTATTTCGTTATTGCAAGTAATTTCCCATTGATCATTTTTTTTTATGATTTTTTCGATCAATAACGGTCTCATTACCTGAGCTCCATTACTCAAGGACTCATCAAGTAATAATTGATCAAGCTTCTCTCTTTTAATAATCCAAAATGGAGATTCGCCAGTCAGATCTGCAGTCACATTATCTGCAGCCTTCCATCTGAATTCAACGTTCTTAATTTTTGATTCTATGGAATCTTTTATATCTAAAGGAAGAAATCTTTGCATTGAAGATGCCATCCCGCCTGCACAGGGTTTGTAATCTTGGGATTTTTCTTTTTCGATAATTAAAACTGAATATCCTTTCTTTGATAGGTTAAGAGCGGTGGAAGATCCTGATAAACCTCCACCAATTATTACGACGTCAAATCCTATCAAACTTTTAAAATTTCCTTTTCTTTTTCAGACAATTTAGTTTCTATTAAGGCAATATATTTATCAGTAATTTTCTGAATTTCAGATTGATTATCTCTCGATTCGTCAATAGAAATTAGACCATCTTTTTCGTCTTTTTTTTCTTTATCAACAGCATCTCTTCTGATATTTCTCAAAGCTACTTTTCCTTCTTCAGCATATTTAGAGGCTAATTTACAGAATTCTTTTCTTCTTTCTTCTGTTAAAGGAGGGACATTTATTCTTATTACTTTACCATCATTATTTGGAGTAATACCTAAATCACTCATAGAAATAGATTTCTCAATCGCTTGTAAGCATGAAATATCAAATGGTTGTATTGCAATTGTCTGTGAATCAACAGTGCTTATTGTGGCAAGTGATTTAATTGGTGTTTCTGCTCCGTAATACTCAACACTTACTCTGTCTAGCAATGAAGCATTAGCTCTGCCTGTCCTAATTGTATTAAAGTTTCTTTGTGTTGCTTCAATACTTTTATTCATATTTTCTTGAATTTCTTGTTCTTTCATAATAAAGATTTTAATAAGCTTTAACTAATTAATGAACCTATAGGATCTCCAGCAACAGCTTTAGAAATGTTCCCTTTTTTGAATATATCAAATACCATGATAGGGATATTGTTATCTTTGCATAGTGCAATTGCAGTACTATCCATTACTGCGATTTCATCGCTAAGAACTTGCTGATAATTAAGAGAGGAATATTTTTTTGCATCTTTAAATTTATTAGGATCACAATTATATACTCCATCAACTTTGGTCGCCTTCATAACAACTTCAGCATTTATCTCCGCTGCTCTCAGAGCTGCTGTAGTGTCAGTTGTGAAAAATGGATTTCCACATCCACCTCCGAAGACTACAACTCTACCTTTCTCAAGGTGTCTCATAGCTCTTCTTCTGATATAGGGTTCTGCAATTTCCTGCATTTCTATCGCTGTTTGAACTCTGGTTTCAACTCCTACTCTTTCTAAACCATCTTGAAGTGAAATAGCATTCATTACTGTTGCGAGCATTCCAACATAATCAGCCGTCGCTCTATCCATTCCATCTGCAGACCCTTTAAGCCCCCTAAAAATATTCCCACCCCCAACAACTATTGCAAGTTGAACATTTTTTTCGACTACTTTTGAAACATCCTCTGCAATCGACTGAACTATAGCAGGATCAATACCATAAGGTTTTTCACCCATTAGCGCTTCACCACTAAGTTTTAAGAGAACTCTTTTGTAAGTCATTCAATAATTGTACTTTTAAGACCTTAGCAAGTAAATGCACCAAATTTATTTTTTGTTCAGATATTGCTTGCGTCTTTAAACATTTCTAAACCTGCCTAATGAAAATTTAAATAATAATTTACTTCAACTAAAATTCAACACACTTTTGTGCTTTTATTCCTTGTTCTTTAAATGGATGTCTTATTAGTTTCATTTCTGTAACTAGATCTGCGTAATTGATAATTGAATCAGATGCTCCCCTCCCGGTTAAAACAATATGATTTTTTCTATTATTTAGGCTTTTTAAAAAAGTGATTATTTCTTCGGGTGCTAGATAACCAAGTTTTGTCGCAATATTAATTTCATCAAGAATGATAAGTTTATAAGATTCGTTTTGTATGTATGTTTTGGCTAGTTGCCACGCATCTTGAACTAATTTTTCATCTCTTATTCTGTCTTGTGTTTCCCAAGTAAATCCCTCTCCTAATGAATGCCAAGATATGTTTGAAGACAAGTTTTTTAATGCTTTTTCTTCACCAGTGGTCCAGCCCCCTTTGATAAATTGAATTATTGCAACTTTATAGCCATGCCCTATCGTCCTTAAAGCCATACCTAAAGATGCAGTTGTCTTGCCCTTACCATTTCCTGTAAAAACAATCAATAATCCTTTTTTTGTTTTTCTAATTTGTAGTCTTTCGGCTTGAATATCTTTTCTTTGCTGCATTCTTTTTTTATATGAGCTCTCATCGCTATCCGGTGATAATTTACCTCCCATTCCAAGTTTATTTGCTTGATTATCGAGGTTAAATATTTTCTCGGAAGATGAAGGTTTTTTTTGCATATCACGCTTATTTTTATTTAATTATTATAAATCTTTAAATATTTTTAACTCTTTTAACTTTTAAAAGTGCATTATTTACTGCCTGTTGTTGATCTCTTTTTGTAATCCAGTGGTGATAAGTTTGAGTGTGTAAACTAACCGAATGACCCATCATTCTGGCAGCCACAGTATCAGGTAAATCATAAAAAATTGTTCTAACAGCCCAAGCATGCCTAAGATCGTAAGGTTTTATTCGTAAAGAGTAACGCTTAAACTGGTCTGTAATTTTTTTTCCAATATTCTGTAAGGTTGTAATTTTAAGGTCTCTATTAATATTTGGTAGAAGTTCTGGATTTTCACCAAGTTTTGATAATTCGAACTTTTCCACCCATTCAGGATGAAATGGTCAAACTTGATGCTCCCCAGTTTTAGTCGTAGGTAGAACTCTAATAATTTTGTCCCCAAAATTAGTAAGTGAACTTAAATCACAAAAAAATACTTCATGATTCCTTAATCCATATGTAGCCATCAGACCAAAAACAAATTTCCAAGACTTGTTTGGTATCGTCTCCCACAGTTGCTCTATTAATTCGTCTTTAGGCAAGTCCCTAAATCCTGCTTTGTTCAGACCATATCCTCTAGAATTTAATTTCCAATCTTCTGGTAGTTTAATGTCCAAAAACTTAGCCAAAACACCTAAAGAAGTAGCGCATTGTTTCCTGCTTCTGGTACCTTCCTTATAACTTTCAAGTGTTTTTTGAAATATTTTTTCTAAAGCTTCATTCTCATAGTCATTGTAAATATTTAGGATTCTTTTCATATATGGTTTGTAAGAACTTCTCCAAGTAGTTTTTCTAGTGCTGGTTCGAAAATCACTTTTATTTTCTTTAAAAAAAAATTCCTCAAATTGATTTAATCTTTTTGGAAATTCAAACCCATCTTTTATTTCCTTTTTATAAGGCTTGCCTATCCAATTAATCCAATCAAATTGATTCAATTCCAATTGCAAGTTGATTAATTGTAATTTTTTTTTTGGCCTCCTCTAATCCAGAAATATCAGCCTTTAAACCAAGAGATATTCTTTGAATTTTAAAGTTATTGTTATCTTCTTTTGAGGGCAGTGAACCACGAATATTTAATTTCTCTCCTCTTTTCTCAATTTTGAGCTTGCTGCCTTGAGTAGCAAATTTATCATTGACATTATTAATTTCCTGAATTACGTTCATTTACTTATATAATTGACCATATAATGACGTTTTTAATGTTGATTTTCAATCTTCATAAATTTTAAATGGATAAAATAGGCGTCTTACTAATGAATTTAGGAGGGCCTGAACGCATTACTGATGTTGGTCCATTCTTATACAATCTTTTTTCTGATCCAGAAATTATCAGAACTCCTTTCCCTGTATTTCAAAAGCCCCTAGCTTGGTTAATTAGCACGCTTAGGAGTACTACTTCACAACAGGCTTATCTTTCTATAGGCGGAGGTTCACCTATCAGAAGGATAACTGAACAACAAGCAAGAGAATTACAATCTAAATTAAGGAACAAGGGATTCAATGCTACTACCTACATCGCTATGAGGTATTGGCATCCTTTTACCGAATCAGCAATTGCTGATATGAAAGCAGATGGCATAGATCAAGTTGTTGTAATACCCTTGTATCCACATTTTTCTATAAGTACTAGTGGTTCGAGCTTTAGGGAATTAAAAAAATTGCGAGATTCTGATGATGAATTTAAGAAGGTTCCAATGAGATGTGTAAGGAGTTGGTTCAGTCAATCAGGTTATTTAAAGTCTATGGTTGAATTAATTTCTGAACAAATTTCACTTTGTGAATCACCTTCAAAAGCCCATATATTTTTCACTGCTCATGGAGTTCCTAAGAGTTACGTAGAGGAAGCTGGAGACCCTTACAAACAACAAATTGAAGATTGTTCCTTATTAATTATAGATGAGCTGGAAAAATGTTTAGGGCATAGTAACCCTCATACACTTTCTTATCAAAGTAGAGTTGGTCCTGTGGAATGGTTGAAGCCTTATACAGAAGAAGTGTTAGCTGATCTTGGAAGGTCAAATGTTAATGATCTGATTGTGGTCCCTATAAGTTTCGTTGGAGAGCATATCGAAACATTGCAAGAAATTGATATTGAATATAAAGAAATTGCTGAAAAGGCTGGTATCAAAAACTTTCGGAGAGTAAAGGCTTTAAATACTCATCCTACTTTTATTGAAGGCCTTAGTGATTTAGTGATTTCTTGTTTGGAAGGACCTCTTGTTAATATAGAAGAGGCGTCACAGTTGCCTGAAAAAGTTAAACTTTATCCTCAAGAGAAGTGGCAATGGGGTTGGAATAATAGTTCTGAAGTGTGGAACGGAAGGGTTGCGATGATTATTTTTCTTGTGCTTTTTATTGAACTTATTTCAGGCTCTGGACCTTTACATAAATTAGGTATTTTATAAAGAAAAATTGAAATTTATTTGATAATTTTAATTTATTAAAAGATTATTCTGAATACATTTCTGACATTACATTTCTAAATGAGGCAAAAGTATTTAATTAAGTTTAATATTTATAGTAAATATTGAATTTCTTTAGTGACTCTTACTTCGAGATCCTTTTCAAAGGGTAGTTCAAAACATGAAAATCCAGTTTGGATGACTGGTGCAGATGCACTAATGGATTCTTTAAAAATTCATGGAGTAAAAGTAATATTTGGATATCCCGGGGGAGCCATACTACCAATATATGACGCTGTTCATAAGGCAGAACAAGAAGGTTGGTTAAAGCATTATATGGTTAGACATGAGCAAGGTGGCTCACATGCTGCTGATGGATATGCAAGATCTACTGGTGAAGTAGGAGTGTGTTTTGGAACCTCAGGCCCAGGGGCAACAAATTTGGTAACTGGAATTGCCACTGCGCAAATGGATTCAGTCCCCCTAGTGGTAGTTACAGGTCAAGTCCCAAGACCTGCTATAGGGACAGACGCTTTTCAAGAAACTGATATTTTTGGGATAACTCTTCCAATAGTGAAACATTCATGGGTAATAAGAGATCCTTCAGATATCGCGAAAGTAGTTTCTGAAGCCTTTTTTATAGCCTCATCTGGAAGACCTGGCCCTGTTTTAATTGACATACCCAAAGATGTAGGTCAGGAGTTTTTTAATTACCAAAGAGTTTTGCCTGGTGAGATTATTCCTAAAGGATTTAAAAGGAATGGAGAAATTAATGATTCTGATATCAATAGAGCAATTAAATTAATAGAAGATTCTGAAAGACCTCTTCTATACGTAGGAGGCGGGGCAATATCTTCAGGGGCTCATGATGAAATAAAAACTTTGGCAAAGAATTATCAAATTCCAGTTACCACAACTTTAATGGGGAAGGGAGCTTTTGATGAGAAAGATAATTTATCTGTAGGGATGTTAGGAATGCATGGAACTGCTTACGCAAATTTCGCTGTTACGGAATGCGATCTTTTAATTGCTATTGGAGCTAGATTCGATGATAGGGTGACAGGAAAATTAGATACTTTTGCGCCTAATGCAAAGGTAGTTCATATAGATATCGACCCAGCAGAAGTTAATAAAAATAGACGTGTAGATGTTGCAATTGTTTCTGATGTTTCAAAAGCTTTGCTCAAAATTAATGAACAATCTTCAAAAAATACACTTACTTGTCAGACAAAAAACTGGTTAGAAAAAATTGATTTTTGGAAAAATAAACATCCTTTATATGTCCCGCCTAAACAAGGAGAAATTTATCCTCAGGAGGTTCTTTTAAAAGTGAGGGATCTTTCACCAGAAGCTTATATAACTACAGATGTAGGACAACATCAGATGTGGGCTGCTCAATATCTTAGGAATTCTCCAAGAAAATGGATTAGTAGTGCAGGTTTAGGAACTATGGGTTTTGGATTGCCAGCGGCAATTGGAGTAAAAGCAGCCTTACCTAATTCAGATGTAATTTGTATTGCAGGAGATGCAAGTGTCTTAATGAATATTCAAGAATTAGGAACTTTATCTCAATATGGTTTAAATGTGAAATTAATTATTATAAATAATCGCTGGCAAGGGATGGTAAGACAATGGCAGGAAAGTTTCTATGATGAAAGATATTCCTCATCTGATATGAGTTGTGGTGAACCTGATTTTGTAAAACTTGCTGAGTCTTTTGGAGTTAAAGGATACTTAATTTCTGATAGAAAACAATTACAGAATGAATTAAAAAGTGCGCTTGATCATGATGGACCTGCCTTAATTAATATTCTTGTCAGAAGAGGTGAAAATTGTTATCCAATGGTTCCTCCTGGTAAAAGTAATGCTCAAATGGTTGGATATGTTAATTGTGAAGACTAATTTTTTTAAATTCTTCTTTTTCAAAAAATTAACTTTAATATAATTCAACATCTTAGATATTTCTGAATTGAAAAAATTATCAAAACTTTTAATTATAATCTGCTTGATTGTTCTTAATCCTGTAATAGTTAACTCGGCTGAAATTCTTCAAATTAAAAGTTCAAATACTATTTTGGTGGGGGATCAAAATAGAAATTTAACTATTGGATTATTTTGTGTAGATGTAAATGAAAATGATGAGCTTGAAGCAACTACTCTACTTAAGAGTGAATTCCCAAGGGGGAGTAAAGTGAAAATAAAGCCTTTTGGTTTCAAAGAGAATGTTTTGTTAGCCAAAGTTTTTAATATTAAAGGTACTAAGGAGATGACGGAATTATTGGTCTCTAAAAACTTGAGTAGTGAAATTTGTCCAAGTTAATTATCTTTATGAGCAAATAAGATTCCATTGTCTCGAGATTGTTTTGCTCCTTCTCCAGGAATAAAATTCATTATTGAATTTGTATGTGCATAAATTTGAGATGTCGATATTTGTATTAAGGATGTTCTCATTTAAAAGTTGTCTGTAGGCAGATCTTTTTAGATCAAGTTGATTTAAGTTTTGCTCTGTGAAGTGATTTGAATTACTAAAGCAAAGATCTTTTTTAGTTTTAGTCAATGTTATGTTTTTGTTTTCGGCCTTTCTATAAAATTTTTTGAGTGTCATTTTATCAACTAGATAATGTTTCTTAGAAATCGCTGGTCCTATTGCAACAAGTAAGTCATCTCTATATGTCCCAAAAGTATCGAAAATATTTACCATATTTTTTATTATTTTTTTTTCTAAACCTTTTCTTCCACAATGCAAGATTGCTACATTTCTTGTCCTTTTATCTGCAAAAAATATTGGCATACAATCAGCTGTGTAAACCCATAAGTTTTGACTGCATTTATTGCCAAAAAGACCATCTGCATCAGTCTTAGCTCCTTCTTGCGAATCAGATCCAAGTACTATCACATTACTGTGAATTTGATTGGTAACACAATTTATGGAATTTTCATTAAAGTAATTCCCTAATAATTGAAGAAATTTCTCAGAGCAAGACTTCGTGAAGTATGCATGTTTGAAATTATTTTGACTAAGAATAGGTGATGAATAATACTCAAATTTTTTGTTTTGGATATAAAGTTCATCTTTTGAAAAATATATTTCTTTGTAAGGAATAGTTCTTGCTCCTAAACCGAATTTATGAAATTAATTCAATATCTCTCAAGATCCAGAATCCTGCAAATTTCTCGATATACGGCGTTGACTGTATTGAAATAAATTGATAACCAAAAGAATTTTTTTTATTCTCTAAAAACTTTGTATTCAAAATGTTTGCATCTTTTTCTGGTAAATCAGTTACCAGCCACTTATCATCTTCTGAAGCTTCAAGTATGAGTTGGTTCTTATTTACAACTAATTTAATAGGTTCTAAACAACTAAACCATGCAGAAAGTGCCAAAGATCTATCTTGGCTAAAAAGTCTTAATCCTGGAACTAAGTAATTATCATCTAAATCTTGCTGAATTGGGAAAATATCTCCAAATTCCATAGGCCAATTTTCTGCTGATTTTAATTCGCCAATTGATATTTCAGAGATAGTTAAAGCATCACCCCTTACTGCTTCTGGTAGAGGTGTAGGAGGGTTTTCCATTTTAGAAGTAAAAGTGGGGGCTAATACACCTCTTACATAACCTTTTTCCTTTGGATAAATCTCTTTTTTCAAGAAATTCGATTCTATCTAATAAATTGTAAGTTCTCCTACTTACTATAGCCTCAATACTTACGGCCTCCAGAGATTTCTTAATGATCGATTTCATTGACGACCTCCAGAATCGAACTACAGAAGGTTTCTCCCACCCTTGTTTTTTTGCTTCACTTATTGCTTCATTTAGAGCCTTTGTAAGCCACAATGAATTAACTTCATTAGCAGGGCACTTTTTATTCCAAAGAAAAACATCTTCTGTTTTATAACTTCTTGTAGAGCAAATAATTAATTCCCACCTTTTTTTTCCATTTGATTCAATAATTGGTCTTGAGTAAAAGTCTAATTCCCAAGCTGAGATTTTTAATTTAAGACTTGACTCCATTTTTTTATTAATGTTCATTTATCTTGTTCTTTTTTATCGAAGAGTGCTTTAGTTTTCAGTGCTCTCTCTGCGGCTTCTTCCATAACTTTTTGCTTGTCAATAATTAATTCTCCCGCAGAGTTTTCTAGGAGTGCTGTATTGAGACCAATACGACCTTTCTCGAGGTCTATTTCAGATATTAAAGCTTTTATCATTTCCCCTTCTCTAAAAAACTCTCTTAAAGAACGAATCGATCCATTTGTTAGTGATGATTGATGAAGAAGTCCACTAGCTCCCCCTAAATCTATAAAGAAGCCATATGGTTTTACTGCTAAAACTTCTCCTTCAATTAATTGACCTAATTCTAAACTTGAAAGTTTAGAGACTAATGATGCTTTCTTTTCAGAGAGAACTAATTTTCTGGATTCTGGATTCACCTCAAGAAACGCTACTTTTAGAGTTTTTCCAACAAAAGATTGATAATCTTGACCATCTTCAAGTTGGGATCTTGGGATGAATCCCCTTAATCCATCTACATCACACGTGAGACCACCTCTGTTAAATCCGTTAATTAAAACGTTAATTAATTCTCCATTTTTGGCGGAACTTGATACTTTCTCCCAACTTTGCCTGAGAATTAATGCCCGAGCGCTCACTGTTACCATCCCATCAGCATTTTGTTCTTTGATTACCAAAACTTCCATCTCAAGGCCTATAGAAAACTTTTCTTTAAAGTTAGTGATGACACCCAAACCACATTCTTTTTTGGGCATATAACCAGGTGCTTTCCCTCCAATGTCAACATATAGTCCATCACTTTCTAAAGCTATAACCTTACCTGAAATTGTTTCTCCTGTAGCCCCAATTGGCTCATTTGCATTTAAAGCCTCCAAAAAAGCACTTTCATCAAAATCAAATTCATCAACTGTTCTTTCTAATTGAAAATCTGTGTTTTGTTCAGAAAAATTAAGGGGTCTATTTAAGTCTGTTTGAGTTAAATTTTGTTGAGAAATATCAAAATCCTTGGTGTTTTCATTATTGTCCTTAATTTTTTTTACTGAATCATTTTTAATAATTTGCGGTTTGATTGCGATATCTTCTTTTTTAATTTCTTCTTGAGAATTTGTTTGCTCATTATCTATTTTTTTAGTATCTTTCTTGCTTATGTGAAGTACCTGAAGAGGTTTTTTATTGCCCTTTGGTTGGATATTATCTTGGGCATTTTTATTACTGACTCCCATCGTAGGTAAAATAAGAATAATTAATTATTAACATACTCTAAATGTTAGTACTCAAAATTAAAATTAATGAACTTTAAACCAATACCTAATAAATTTGAATATTTAAATTGGCAAGAAATTGAGTGTGTTGCAAAAAACAAAAGATCAACAGTGATTTGGCCATTCGGTGCTGTTGAGCAACATGGACCGCATTTGCCTCTTGCTACAGACAGTATTTTTGTTGATGAAATTATTAGCGAAGTTTTTAAATTATTCTCTGCCGATATTCCATTAAAAAAACTTCCAACCCAATATATTGGTTTTTCTCCAGAGCATAAGGGTTTTGCCGGGACAATTTCACTTTCCTCAAATTTAATAACCTCAATGATCAAGGAAGTCGGAGGTCAATTATCTGAAATGGGTTTTAAAAGATTGATATTAATTAATGGACATGGAGGTCAAATTTCACTATTGAATACAGCTGCAAGAGAGCTAAGAAGTGTCGCACCAGGGATGGCAGTTTTCCCTTGCTTCTTATGGAGTGGTGTGAATGGATTGAGTGAATTGTTAACAAAAACTGAGATTGAGGATGGGCTTCATGCTTCTTTAGCTGAAACAAGTCTGATGCTAGCTCTGAAACCAGAATTAGTAGGTGATGAACGCCCAAATGAGGGAAATAAAGTAAAGATCCCTGAAGGTTGGAGTCTAGAGGGCAATGCGCCTACTGCTTGGCTTACTGAGGACTTCAGTAAATCAGGTGTTATTGGAGATAGTAGAGGAGCAAATGAGTCTTTAGGGAAAAATTTAAAGGAATTATTGATTAATCATTGGTTCAAATTGATTATGAATCTGATGCAATCAGATTGGCCAAACAATTCTTAAATAAGTTTAAGTAAAAAATGTGACTTAACAATTGAAACTATTTTCATGATATTTAAATAAACTCTCTATAATCATGTAATATTCATGCATAATGAGCTAAAGATTACTGACATGCAAACTCTAGAATCAAATAAAAAAACTATTGAAGAGTCGATTAATCCGATTTCTTTAGATTTGCCCGACTTCACTACAGATTCTTATAAGGATGCATATAGCAGAATAAATGCAATTGTTATAGAAGGTGAGCAGGAGGCTCATGATAATTACATCTCAATAGCAACTTTAATTCCAAATGAGTTAGAGGAGTTAACTAAATTGGCGAGAATGGAAATGAAACATAAAAAAGGCTTTACTGCATGTGGAAGAAATTTAGGTGTAGTAGCTGATATGGAATTTGCTAAAAAATTCTTTTCTAAATTACATGGTAATTTTCAAGTTGCTCTTCAAAAAAGGAAATTTAACAACATGTCTTTTAATTCAAGCTATTTTAATTGAAGCATTTGCAATTTCTGCTTATAACGTTTACATAAGAGTTGCAGATCCTTTTGCAAAAAAAATAACAGAGGGAGTGGTTAAAGATGAATATCTTCATTTAAATTACGGTCAAGAGTGGCTTAAAGAGAATCTATCTACCTGTAAAGAGGAATTAATGGAAGCTAATAAGGTTAATCTTCCGTTAATTAAAAAGATGTTAGATGAAGTTGCAGATGACGCATCAGTTTTAGCTATGGACAGAGAAGAATTAATGGAAGAATTTATGATTGCTTATCAAGATACATTGATGGAAATAGGTTTAGATAATAGAGAAATTGCAAGAATGGCTATGGCAGCTATCGTCTAATTACATTTCTAATTAATTAAGGATTTTAATAATTAATCAACCCTATTTAAGGAGTTACCTCTGTGCTATTGTTCATAACATCGTATAGAAACCATTTATAAATTTTAAATGTTTGGGTTAATAGGCCACTCAACAAGTTTTGAAGATGCGAAAAGAAAAGCTTCGATGCTAGGCTTTGATCATATTGCTGATGGCGACTTGGATGTTTGGTGTACTGCTCCTCCTCAGCTTGTTGAAAATGTAGAAGTTAAGAGTGCTACTGGAATATCTATTGAAGGTTCTTATATAGATTCGTGCTTTGTTCCTGAAATGCTTTCTAGGTTTAAAACGGCTAGAAGAAAAGTACTAAATGCTATGGAACTAGCTCAGAAAAAAGGGATTAACATTACCGCTTTAGGAGGATTTACTTCTATTATTTTTGAGAATTTTAATCTTCTACAGCATAAACAAATTAGAAATACTTCATTAGAGTGGGAAAGGTTTACTACTGGCAATACTCATACCGCCTGGGTTATTTGTAAGCAACTAGAAATAAATGCGCCTTGCATTGGGATAGACCTTAAAAAAGCAACTGTTGCTGTAATTGGTGCTACAGGTGATATTGGTAGCGCTGTTTGTAGATGGCTCATCAATAAAACTGGGATTTCAGAACTTCTTATGGTTGCAAGACAACAAGAACCACTAGCGCTATTACAAAAAGAATTAGATGGTGGCACCGTAACAAGCTTAAATGAGGCATTGCCTCAGGCGGATATTGTTGTATGGGTTGCAAGTATGCCAAAAACTATTGAAATTGATACAGATAACTTAAAAAAACCATGTTTAATGATTGATGGCGGATACCCCAAAAACCTTGATGAGAAATTTCAGGGTGAAAATATTCATGTTTTAAAAGGAGGTATAGTAGAGTTTTTTAATGATATTGGTTGGAATATGATGGAACTTGCTGAAATGCAAAACCCTCAGCGAGAGATGTTTGCTTGCTTTGCAGAAGCTATGATTTTAGAATTTGAAAAGTGTCATACAAACTTTAGTTGGGGTAGAAATAACATTTCCCTTGAAAAGATGGAGTTTATTGGAGCAGCATCTTTAAAGCATGGTTTTTCTGCGATTGGACTCGATAAGCAGCCTAAAGTACTAACTGTTTAAATTATGGCTAAACGTTACCTCCTTGATTTTGAAAAGCCTCTTGTTGAACTTGAGAAGCAGATAGAGCAAATTAAAGAATTAGCTCGAGATTCAGAAGTAGATGTTAGTCAACAGCTTTTGCAGCTTGAAACCTTAGCTGCTAGGAGAAGAGAAGAAATATTTAAATCCCTCAGCCCTGCTCAAAAGATTCAGGTAGCTAGACATCCTCAAAGACCTAGTACTTTGGATTTTGTTCAAATGTTTTGTGATGACTGGATCGAATTACATGGAGACAGAAATGGTGGCGATGATATGGCACTAATTGGGGGGATAGGTTCGATAAATAATAGGCCAGTGTTGATGTTAGGGCATCAGAAAGGAAGGGACACAAAAGAAAATGTAGTAAGAAACTTTGGGATGGCAAAACCAGGAGGTTACAGAAAAGCTCTTAGATTAATGCAGCATGCAAATAGATTCTCTTTGCCAATTCTTACATTTATTGATACTCCAGGAGCTTATGCTGGTTTAAAAGCTGAAGAACAAGGTCAAGGGGAAGCGATTGCAAGAAACCTCCGAGAGATGTTTGGATTGAAAGTTCCAATTGTGGCTACTGTAATTGGAGAAGGAGGTTCAGGAGGTGCACTTGGAATAGGTGTTGCCGATAAGTTACTAATGTTTGAACACAGTGTTTACACAGTTGCTAGTCCGGAAGCATGTGCATCAATTTTGTGGAGAGATGCTGCAAAGGCACCAGAAGCTGCATCAGCACTTAAGATTACAGGTAAAGATTTACTTAAATTGGGGATAATAGATGAGGTATTGCCAGAACCTTCTGGTGGGAATAATTGGGCTCCT